>NZ_CP076723.1:1979722-2280277 GCF_018986915.1 Geomonas oryzisoli | reverse complement strand
GGCGGCGATCTTCATGGCGGAGTTTTTCCTCTTTCTCAACACCGGCCCGCTCAACACGGTCATCATCAACGTGACCAACCCGCGGGTGCGCGCCATGGCCTTCGCGGTCAACATCTTCTTCATCCATGCCCTGGGGGATGCCGTCTCGCCGTCCATCCTGGGATGGTTTTCCGACCAGTGGGGGCTTCGGTCGGCACTGTTGTCCACCCCGCTGGTGATGGCGCTTGCCGGCGTCTTCTGCTTCGTCTGCGGCCGCTTCGTGGCCCACGACATGGCGCAGGCCGAACCCTCAGCGTAACCGTCAGAGCCTATCGAAATGAACCCGAGGTTTACCGTGATAAAAACGCACCGCATCCACACCCAGTTGATCCGACTGGTCCTGCTCGCCGTCTGCGCCGCCTTCTTTTCCGGCTGTGCCACCGTCAAACAGCCTCTCACCGGACTGGTTCCGGGACGCGGCATCACCACCGTGCAGTCCTCGGTGAGCCTCTCCGCCTCGTCGGGGGAGCGCAGCAGCGCCGGGCGCGGCTACCTGGTCTACCAGGCGCCCGACCTGTACCATCTGCTCATCCTTTCCCCGTTCGGGCAGACCATGCTGGAGGCTTTCGGCGAGAGCGACCGGTTCACCTGCGTGATCCCCTCCAAGCAGGTTGCCTTCACGGGGCTGCTCTCCGAGCTCCCCGCGGAGAGCGCACTGAAGAGCCTGCAGCTGTTTCGCTGGGTGATGGCCCCGCCGCCCCTGCCGGTACCGGGGCCGCTGCGGCAGAAGGTGGAGATCGACGGCACCGCCTACTACTACGACGAGATCGGGATGATCGAGCGCAAGGTCGCGGCTTCAGGGGACCAGGTGCGCTACCAGGGATACCAGAGCCTGGACGGGGTTCCCTTCCCGGAAACCATCGAGATCCGCAGCGCCACCGGGGGGGAGGTGCGCATCGTTTTCGACGAGCCGCAGCTGAACGCACCGGTCGAGTCCTCTTCACTGAGGCCCGATCTCTCTGGAATGGCTGTGTATCCTCTCTCGGAATTCAAGGTGATGTGACACCCTCTGGTTGACCCCGGGCCGTTCTTTGCCATAATTAGCCCTTGTTCTGTTTTTGCGGCATGTTCGACTGGAACAATTGTTGTTGCTGCTGCTGGAGTTGCCGAGCCGTTCAAAACAAAACTTTTAATTATATCCGGGTCTTGCTATTCTTACTCTCAGACCGATGAGAGTGCAGGACCCACCGCTCGGCAGCGGAAGCCAGATTCAGCGCACCGGCAACAAAGTCTTCAGGAGTCGACACCATGAGATACGCATACGCCACCTTGCTCGTTACCAGTCTGTTGTCACTCAGCGCCTGCACCTTCTTCGAAGCAAAGCAACAACCCCAGGTACAGCCGGCACGGGTGAAAGAACTCTCGATACCGGTGGGGAAGAACTGGAAGGTTGTCGAAGAGCCGCCTGTTCTCGGCAACGAGCGCAGGGAACGGCCCGCCTTCCAGACCGAACAGTCGGTGCAGCCGGAAGGGACCCAGCGCCCGACCGCCGCCCCCGAGGAGAAGGAACGCAAGATAGAGACCACCAGGTAGCGACATCACCCTTACCCGTCACGCGGGCGCCTCGGCGCCCGCCTCGATCAGCGACCGGACCCGGTCCAGCCATGGCACTTCCCGAAGCACCCCGGTAATCCAGAAAACGCCCATACCATCCTAAAGGGGAGCCCGATGGACAGAAAACTCTATCTGAGCATACTTGCGGCCCTGGTCACGGCCGCTGCCGTCGTCCTCATGACGATCCTGGCCGCCCCCATCCTGAAGCCCCTCGCCTGGGGGCTCATCATCGGGGTCGCCACCATGCCTCACTACAACCGCGTGCTGCGCCGCTATCCTGAACATCCCGACCGCTCCGCCGGCATCATGGTGCTCGCCGTGGCGATCTGTTTCGTGCTTCCCGTGGCCGCACTGGTGGTCACCGCGGCGGTCAACGCGCCGGACTGGTACCGGCAGGTGGTGCAGCTGGTACAGACCATCGGGAAGACCGGCACCAGCAATTTCGGGCACCTCCCCGTAGTGCAGAAGATCATGGGACTGGTGGACCGGTTCAACATCGATCTCGCCGGGCTCGGGGGGAAGATCGCCTCCACGAGCTCCACCGTGGTGCTGGGGCTGGCGGCAGATCTCGCGCGCAACATGTTCAGCTTCCTCGGCACCCTTGCCATCGCATTGTTCATCCTTTACTTCATCTATCGCGACGGCGAGCGGGTCGTTGCCGCCTTCATAGGTCGGATCGCTCCGGATCCGCGCCAGGCACAGCTGTACGCCGCACAGATCCGCTCCATAACCACCGCGGTGACCGTCGGGACGGTACTGACCTGCGCCACCCAGGGGGTGCTGGCCGGGCTCGGCTACTGGGTCGCCGGGGTGCCGGCGCCGATCTTCTGCGGCGCCCTGACCGCCATCGCCGCGCTGGTCCCGGTGGTCGGGACCGGTGTCGTCTGGGTGCCCCTGGTCGCGGTGCTAGCCCTCAACGGCTCCTATCTCGCCGCAGGGCTCTTAGCCGCCTGGTGCATCGTCTTCGTCGGCATCGCCGACAACGCCATCCGCCCTCTCGCCATCGGCGCCTCCAGCGACATCTCGACCCTCGCCGTGGTCCTGGGCGCCATCTGCGGGGTGGTCAGCATGGGGCTCCTCGGTCTGATCGTGGGCCCCGTCATCTTCGCCGTGCTGTTTTCCCTGTGGGACGATGCCGTCGCCGACGCCGAGGCAACCGACGAGGGCGGCGTCCCCTGATGCCGACGCCCGGGCCCCGCTCTGCGGCCGTCCGGAGGAGGATGTAACCTATGCCAGCTCAAAAAGGGATCGTTTCCGCCAGGCTTTTGGTATTGGTCCTGTTGATCATTCTTTTCTGCTGCAGCCTCGCGCGTGCGGCGGAGACCGAGCCTTCCGGCGAGCGGGCCCTCCTCGCCAAGTACGCAGCCCTCAAGGTAAAACTTGAGAAGAACCAGTTCGGCGCCCCGATCTTCCTCGAATCGGTCGAGGGGCAAGACTCGGTGCGGGTCGACATGTACGGCGTGTTCCACCATCCCTTCGACGCGGTCCGCGAGGCCCTGCAGTCCCCGGCCGCCTGGTGCGACATCACGCCGCTGCACATCAACATCAAGGCCTGCGTCTACAAGACGGTCAAGCAGCAGACCCAGCTCACCCTGTACAGCGGGCGCAAGTACTTCCAGCCCCCTTCCGACGCCTATCCCCTCAAGCTCTCCTTCCGCGTCGCCGCCAGCCAGCCCGACTACCTGGAACTCGCCCTGGTGGGTGAGGAGGGACCCTTCGGCACCAAGGACCACCGCATCGGGGTGCAGGCCGTGCCGCTGGAGGGACAGGGTACCTTCCTGCACTTCAGCTACACCTACAGCCACGGCACCATGGCGCGCATGGCCATCAAGACCTACTTCGCCACCCTCGGGCGGGACAAGGTCGGCTTCACCCTGGTAGGGGAGGACGGCAAACAGACCTACATCGACGGCGTGCGCGGTGCCGTGGAGCGCAACACCATGCGCTACTATCTCGCCCTGCAGACCTACCTGGACACGCAGAAGTATCCGGAGGGGCAGCGCTTCGAGCAGCGCCTGAACCGCTGGTACGACCTGACCGCCAAGTATCCCCGCCAGTTGAAGGAGATCGACAAGGCCGCCTACCTCAGCAACAAGAAGATGGAGCGGGCCCAGCAGGAGGCCCTGCAGGCGAAGCAGGGAAGCTGATCGGGAGTTCCCGCCGCTTAGGCCAAAGGACATGCGATGGCAGAACCGATTGTCGAACTTAACGGGGTCGGCAAGAGCTTCAGCGAGGGGGACCGGGAGCGGGTCGTGTTCCGCAACGCCTCCCTCGCCATAGACCCCGGCTCCTGGGTCTTCCTGCTCGGGCGCAGCGGTTCCGGAAAGTCCACCCTGCTGAACCTGATCAGCGGCATCGACCTTCCCGACCGGGGGGAGGTGCGGGTGGACGGCGCCGCCCTGAACCGCCTGTCCGAGCGTGAACGCACCCTGTTCCGCCGCAACCACATCGGTTTCGTTTTCCAGTTTTACAACCTTATCCCCACCCTCACCGTCGAGGAGAATGTCCTGCTTCCCCTGGAACTGGCCGGGCTCCTCACCCCCGCACAGCGCCGCCGCGCCGGCGAGCTGCTCGATGCCGTCGGCCTTGCCGACCGGGCCCGCGCCTTTCCCGACCGGCTCTCCGGCGGCGAGCAGCAGCGGGTCGCCGTGGCCCGCGCCCTGGTGCACGCCCCCAAGCTGGTCCTTGCCGACGAGCCGACCGGGAACCTGGATGCGGATACCGGCCGCCAGGTGCTTGATCTGTTCCAGCGCCTGCTTCGCCCGGCCGGCACCACCCTGGTCCTGGTGACCCACAGCGGCGAGGTCGCCACCCTCGCCGACCGGGTGTTGACCATCAGGGACGGCGTCCTCGTGGACAGCGCCGTCCCTGTTGGGGGGAAACCGTGATCCTGTGGCGCGCCGGGATGCGCAACGTGCTGCGTCATCCCTGGCTCACCGTGCTCGCCGTACTCGGCGTCGCCCTCGGCGTGGCCGTGGTTACCGCGGTGGACCACGCCAACGAGGCCGCGCAGCGCGCCTTCCGGCTCGCCGCCGAGACCGTGGCGGGGCGGGCCACGCACCAGGTGGTCGGCGGCCCCACCGGCCTTCCCGACGGCCTCTACCGCACGATCCGCGTCGGGCTTCGCTTCCGCGGCTGCGCCCCGGTGGTGACCGGGCACCTGCAGCTCTCCGGGCGCACCTTCCAGTTGATCGGCATCGATCCCTTTTCCGAGCCCCCCATCAGGACCTTCTCCTCGCACTTTGCCGACCGCGGCATGCTCACCGATCTCATGACGCGTCCGGGCTCCGTGCTGATGCTCGCGGAGAGCGCGGCCGAGCGCGGCCTGAAACGCGGCGCCGCCTTCCCGGCGGACGGTGCCGGTGTCAGGCGACAGCTGACGCTGGCCGGGTTCCTGGAGCCACCCGACGAGGTGAGCCGGGCGGCGCTCGCCTCGGTGCTGGTGTGCGACATCTCGACCGCGCAGGAACTCCTGGGCATGGTCGGGCGCCTGTCGCGCATCGACCTGGTGCTGCCGGAAGGGGAAGAGGGGGCGCGGGTGCTCAAGGAGCTTCGCCCGGTTCTTCCTCCCGGTGCCGACATCGTCCCTGCCGGGGCCAGGGCCGGCGCCCTCGACAAGATGACCCGCGCCTTCCGGCTGAACCTGAAGGCACTGAGCCTCCTCGCCCTCGTGGTCGGCATGTTCCTCATCTACAACACGATGACCTTTTCGGTGGTGCGCAGAAGACGGTTGATCGGGATGCTGCGGGCGCTCGGGGTGAGCCGGCGCGAGGTCTTCACCATGATCTGCGGCGAGGCCCTCGTCATCGGCATCGCCGGCACCGTGGCCGGGCTCGCGGCGGGTGCCCTGCTCGGCGCCGAGCTGACCCGGCTGGTGACGAGGACCATCAACGACCTCTACTTCGTGATGGAGGTGCGCCGGGTGCCGCTGCTTCCGGGCGCACTCTGGAAGGGGGCGCTGCTCGGCGTCGCCGCCACCCTGGCCGCCACTGTGCCGGCCGCCCTCGAGTCAACCGGTGCGCCGCCGCGTGCCGTCCTGTCGCGTTCGCAGGTGGAGACGCGCCGCAGGCGGCTGGTGCCGCTCGCCGCCGCCGGCGGACTCCTCCTGATGCTGGTCGGTTGCGGCTTTTTCTTCACCGAGCGGGGCGGCATCGTGGGGGGCTTCGTCGGGCTCTTCGCCGTCATCGTCGGCTACACCCTCATGGTTCCCGCAGCGGTGCTGCTCCTCTCCGCGCTGCTGCGTTTTCCGCTCGAGCTCATACTCGGCTCCCTGGGGAGGATGGCGGCGCGCGGCGTGGTGGTGTCGCTTTCGCGCACAGGGGTGGCCACGGCGGCGCTGGTGGTCGCCGTCTCCGCCGGGATCGGCGTCGGCATCATGGTGGGGGGCTTCCGGCTCACCGTGCAGAACTGGCTCGGGAACTGGCTGCAGGCGGACGTCTACCTGACCTCGGCCGACCGCGGCGGCGGCCGCTACCGTCCTCCGCTCGACCCGGCCTTGGTGCGGCGCCTGTCGGCCCTGCAGGGGGAGGCCCAGGTGACCCTGTCCCGCCGCGTCCGCATCGAGGGGGCGGCGGGGGGGACCGAGGTGTTCTCGGTGCAGGTCCCCGAGCGGACCTTCCTGCGCTACCCGTTCAAGGAGGGGGATCCAGCCCTCGCCTGGAGGCGCTTCAATAGCGGCGAGGCGGTGCTCGTTTCCGAGCCGTACAGCTACCGGCACCACCTGCGCCCGGGCGACAGCGTCACCCTGCGCACCAGCCGCGGCGACCGGCGCTTTCCCGTTGCAGGCATCATCTACGACTACGGTTCCGACACCGGCATCGTCATCATGAGCCGCGCCGGCTACGTCGGGAACTTCGGCGACGAAAGCGTGGACGGGATGTCATTTACGGCGCGGTCGGGGCTCAGCGTGGCGCGGCTTCTTGAACTGGTGCGTGCCACGGCAGGGGGAGAGCAGGTGATGGTGGTTTCCAACGCGCAGTTACGCCGGGCCACCGTCGAGGTCTTCGACCGCACCTTCGCCATCACCGGGGTGCTGCGCATGCTGACCATGCTGGTCGCCTTCGTGGGGATACTCTCCGCTCTGATGGCCATGCAGGTGGAGCGTGCCCGCGAGCTTGCCGTGCTTCGCGCGGTAGGCCTCACGCCGGGGCAGGTGTGGGGGGTGGTCTGCGGGGAGACCGTGCTCATCGGCCTGATAGCCGGGGTGCTGTCGCTCCCCCTCGGGATCGTCGAGGCCCTGGTGCTGATCTACGTGGTGAACCTCCGCTCCTTCGGCTGGACCATGCAGCTGGCGATCCCGCCGGCCCAGCTCGTCCAGGCGGTGGTGCTCTCCGTCACCGCAGCCCTCCTGGCGGGGATCTACCCCTCGCTCAGGATCGCCCGCACCTCGCCGGCCCTGGCGCTCAAGGAGGAGGAGTAGCATGCGCCGCTTTCTTCCCGCCGCCGCGGGCGCGGTCCTTGTTTCGCTGCTGCTCTGGTACCTGTGGTCCGCCGCGCGACCTCCCGGGACCGCGCCGCGCGAAACCTTGAGCGTCAACCAGACCCTGGGCGGCTCCGCCGCGCCGGGGTATCTCCGTGCCGACAAGCCGCGCCGCTTTTCCTTTCCTGCGGATCACGGTCCCCACCCCGGCTTTCGCAACGAGTGGTGGTATTTCACCGGCAATCTGCAGGCGGCGGACGGCCGCCGCTTCGGCTACCAGCTCACCTTCTTCAAGACTGCACTCACCCCGGCAGCCGTAGCCCGGGCCTCGGCCTGGGGAACCAATGAGGTCTACATGGCGCATTTCGCCATCACCGACGTGGCGGGGAAGCGGTTTCGCTTTGCCGAGCGTTTCAGCCGCGCGGCGCTCGGTCTCGCCGGTGCCGGGGGGGACCCGCTCGCCGTGCGCCTGGAGGACTGGACCATGCTGCAGAATTCGGCTCGGCCCTGGGGCGTCACGTTGAGTGCAGCCGAGCCCGACGCGGCCCTCCATCTCAACCTGGTGAGCCTGAAGCCGGAGGTCCTGAACGGGGCAGGGGGGCTGAGCCGCAAGAGCGCCGCCGCCGGGAACGCCTCGTACTACTACTCGATCCCCCGCATGGCGACCTCGGGGACCGTGCGTGTCGGGAAGGAGCGGTTTGCGGTGAGCGGGCTCTCCTGGCTCGACCGGGAATGGAGCACCAGCGCCCTGGAACGGGACCAGGTCGGCTGGGACTGGTTTGCCCTGCAGCTGGACGACGGCCGTGACTTGATGTTTTACCGGTTGCGCAGGGGCGATGGCAGCAGCGATCCCTTTTCCGGCGGGACGCTGGTCACCGCCGACGGGCGCAGCAGGGCGCTCAAGCGTGAGGACGTGCAGTTGGAGGTGGTGGAGTGGTGGGAGAGCCCGGCCGACGGGGCGCGCTACCCCTCGCTCTGGCGGTTGCGGGTCCCGTCGGAGAGGATCGCCCTGGAGATCGTGCCGAGGCTGGCCGGCCAGGAGCTGTTGACCGGTTTCCGCTATTGGGAGGGTGCGGTTGCGGCGCGTGGCCTTGAGGGGAGCCCGGGCGGTTCCGGCTACCTGGAGATGACGGGATATGCAGGCGCCCCGGCAGACAAAACCGGCACGGTTGCCAGATAGCCAAAAAAAAGCACCCGGCCGTAACCGGGTGCTTTTTTTCTGGAAACTAAAAAAGGACTTGGGAAGTTCCCAAGTCCTTTATAAGTGATGGTGGAGCTGAACAGGATCGAACTGTCGACCTCTTGAATGCCATTCAAGCGCTCTCCCAACTGAGCTACAGCCCCATCGAAGGAGCCCTGTTTATAGCAAACGGTGCTTTGACTGTCAATACATAATTCTTGCAAGGATGCAAAAAACTTTTTCACCTACACCCGCACCAGCTGCGGATCTATGCACCTGCGGCCGCCGATATATCTTCTTTTTATGCGGCTGATCCAGACTATGTGCTTTTCATAGATGAGCCGGCTGTGCTCTTGTCTTGGTCCGGTGGGGAACGCTTCGAATGAAAAAATTCGTTTGCCCCTATAAAGCCACGGTGGCTTTCGACCGATATAACAGGCAAGACCTCAACCAGGCTGCGGTCATTAGTGACCCTGTTCCCCGACCCATACGCTGTTTCTTGGATCATGTTCCGCAGGAACGCTGACCACTTTCAAGCAAGCGGCTGGCATCAGAACGCCCAGGAGAATGTCTTCAGGTGAAATCCGGTCAACAAAACTCCTCTCCGCACAGCGGACCTGTCAAAACAATCATATCTAGAGCTATATTCGCCGCATTGGTTTGGACCCTGCTCATCGCCCTCGCCGTGTGGTGGAACGTCCGCGTCGCCTACCAGCAGGCGTTGGATCTCGCAGAGACCCAGGCCGAGATAGCGCTCGGCAAGGACCTCGCTTTCAGGAAATGGGCCTCCAAGCGAGGCGGTATCTACATGGAACTGGGGCCCTTGGTTTCACCAAGCCCGTTTCTGAACCACGTGCCTGACCGGGACCTGGAGACCACCCGGGGCGTGCACTTGACCCTGAAAAACCCGGCCATGATCATGAATGAGATCACCCGGGAAGCGCCCAGATTCTACGGAGTCAATACCAGGATCACCTCCCGGTTGTACATCAACCCGGTTGATGCTCCGGATGAGTGGGAGCGGACTGCACTGTTCATAGTGGAGGGAACGCGCGAGGATTATCACGCGGCTACCATCATAAATGGGAAGCCTTACCTGCGCATGATGCAGCCCATGGTCATGGAGCAGTCCTGCCTCAAATGCCATGCCTGGACTGGGATCAAGGTGGGGGAACTGCGCGGCGGGACCGACGTCTCGATACCGCTGGCGCCGTTTTACGCATCTGCCGGGAAACAGGCGCGCGGTGTCGCGGCGAGCCACGGGGCGATCTGGCTTTTGGGGCTCGTCTCGATCGTTTTCATCACACGCCGCACCTTGATCGTCGAGGTGGAGCGCTCCCAGCAAGAGGCCCAGTTGAAGGAGAAGAACCTCGAACTGCAGGACTCCAAGCAGTACCTGTTGACCATCATCGAGTTCCTGCCCGATGCGACGCTGATCATCGACAATAACGGGGAGGTGGTCGGCTGGAATCGGGAGCTCACCAGGCTGACCGGCGTAGCACCCGAGGCGATGATCGGTCGTGGCGGCTTCGAATACGCCCTTCCTTTTTACGGTCACCGGCGTCCTCTCTTGATCGATCTCGCCCTCAACCCGACCCTCGCCAGTCAGGGGCGCTACGAAGGGTTCACGCGCAACGGCGACATCGTTCAAGGGGAATGCTACGCCCTAGGCCTCGGCGAAACGCCGACCCACCTCACCTCATCTGCCTCGGTTTTGCGCAACTCCAAAGGTGAGGTCATAGGCGCCATCGAGTGCATCAGGGACACTACAGAGCAGATGAAGGCGCAGCAGCGGATCAAGCTGCTGGCGAAGATCTTCAACGACAGCGGCGAAGCCATTGTCATCACCGACAGCGACAACCGGATCATCGAGACCAACAAAGCCTTCTCCCTGTTCACCGGATATACCCGCGAGGAGGCCCTCGGCAACAACCCGAAGGTCTTGAAATCGGGGATCGAGGATAAGAAGTTTTACGAGAACATGTGGCGCTCCATCCTGCAGACCAACTACTGGCAAGGTGAAATCTGGGACAAGCGCAAGGACGGCACCCTCTATCCGAAGTGGCTCACCATCACCGCGATTCGCGATGCCGACAATATAATCACCAACTATTTCGCGACCTTTTCCGACATCACCCTGCGCAAGGAGGCGGAGAAGCGGATCGAGCAGCTGGCGCACACTGACACGCTCACCTCGCTCCCCAACCGCCACACCCTGGTGGAGCGGCTGACCCAGGCCCTGGAGCAGGCCAAGCGGGGCGAGCACATGCTTGCCGTCCTCTTCGTGGACCTCGACCGGTTCAAGATGATCAACGACACCCTGGGGCACCACGTCGGGGACCTGCTGCTCACCGAGGTGGCTGCGCGGCTCAGGGGGGCGTTGCGCGCGGAAGACGTGGTGGCGCGCTTCGGCGGCGACGAGTTCGTGGTGGTTCAGCCCAGGATACGTTCTCAGATCGAGCCGGCACATCTGGCGGAAAAGATCCTGCAGACCGTCGCCGCGCCGTATTTCCTGGATAACAACACGGTCTACACCAGCCCGAGTATCGGCATCGGTGTCTTTCCCAGCGACGGGATGACCGTGGCCGAACTGTTCAAGAACGCAGACGCCGCCATGTACCACGCCAAGGCCGCCGGCCGTAACACCTACCAGATGTTCACCAGCGAGATGCACACCGCGGCCCGGCAGCGGCTGGCCATCGAGAACAGCCTGCGCAGCGCGGTCGCCAACGACGAGTTCGTGCTCCATTACCAGCCCCAGGTCGAACCCGGCAGCGGCAACATGGTAGGGATGGAGGCGTTGGTCCGCTGGCAGCACCCGGAAAACGGCCTCGTGTATCCGGACCGGTTCATCCCGGTGGCCGAAGAGACCGGGCTTATCCTGGAGATAGGGCGGCATGTCTTTGAGAAGGCGTGCCGGCAGGCCGCGCGGTGGCGGGACGAGGGGCTTTGCTTCGGAAAGATCGCCGTGAACCTTTCGGCCCGGCAGTTGCGGCAGCCTGACTTCCCGGAAATGCTCTCCGCCATCATGAAGGAGTGCGGCGTCGAACCCGGCATGATGGAGCTGGAGGTGACCGAAAGCATGACCATGGAGCGCCCCGTCGAAAGCACAAGGATTCTGGGCGCCTTGAAGGCCATGGGGATAGGTCTCGCCATCGACGATTTCGGGACGGGGTACTCATCGCTCAGTTACTTGAAGCTTTTCCCCGTGGACAAGCTGAAGATCGATCGGTCTTTCGTTAAGGATATCGAAGTCGATCCAGACGATGCCGCCATCGCCTCGGCGACCATCGCCATGGCGCACACCCTGGAGAAGAAGGTCTGTGCCGAGGGCGTGGAGACCCGGGCCCAGCTCGATTTTCTGGTGCAGCACGGCTGTGACATCATCCAGGGATACATTTTCAGCAAGCCCCTCGCGCCGGACGAAGCCGGGCGTTATCTGGCACAGCAGAGGGGAAGGGGGGCGTCTGAAGCGTGAAAGGGGAGGGGGGCTGACAAGAAGGCGACATGTTTGGGGAAAGTTCGCTTGACCCGCGCCCGATTTGTTGGTATAAGAGGGATCTCTTTGAGGCGTTACTATTAAAAACCGCTGCAAATGCCGGAGTGGTGAAATTGGTAGACGCACTGGACTCAAAATCCAGCGGGGGTGACCCCGTGTCGGTTCGACCCCGACCTCCGGCACCATATAAAACTTAAAAGGCTTAGCTCTCACGGGCTAAGCCTTTTGTTTTTTCTGTCCTCTGCAGCTTCGTCGCTATGTGCTCACAAGAGCAGTCACCAGACTGTCGCTTGATAGCGATAATGCAAAATTCCTACAGTACAAGAAATATAATTGATCCATATTAACCTGCATGTTAATCTCCGAATTCTTGCCTCCGTGCCCGGGGGATGCTTTGTCGGGCGGGGCTTTTTTGCCGGTGAGCCTGTTACTGTGGCTTTGCTCGGAGAACGTTTGTGAAGCAGCTGGCCGTTACCGTGACTGAGCAGGTATGCCGGGACCTGTAGGACTTACAAACTGAGGAGGGGACGTTGCATAGGATCTGGTTAAGCTTTCTGTTTTTTTCAGTGTGTGCGCTGTCATTTGTCATTCCGCCGTCTGCGCGAGGCAGCGAAACTATCGACGTCAGGGTGAATAACTTCCCGCGCACCCAGACGGTAAATGGCTCGGTTTCGCTAGAGGGGACAACGAAGGCCGCCAAGGTGGAAACTATCCTGCTGCCCCCTTCTCGCCGCGGCGACCCGAGTGAAATGGTGTATGCCGGTCGGCTCGATACCGAAACCTACACGTCCGTGTCGCTCATGCTGCAGGGAGAGATAAAAAGCACCAGTGTCCCGTTGGGAACCGTTGGGGTAGTCCTGGTTCCTGATGAGGAACCCATACAGAGGGTACTCAAGGATGCTAAACTGATCCAGTTTCCTCTTGAGACATCCTGCAACATAAAAAGTGGGGATTCCGAGTACTTCAGTTGCGATAACAACCATGTCATCACTTTTCCGCGCTACAGGATTTACCTCTACAACACCTTGAACAAATCCGCCGAGGTAAACGTTTACCTTTATCTTCGCAAGTAGAGAGGGCGTGGGGGATGGAGCTAAAACAGCCACTGGAGGTTTGCCCTAAGTGTTCAGCACCTCGTCCACCGAACTGTGACACTTGTCCTCAGTGCGGGGTCATCTTCGCCAAGGTGCGGCAGCGTCCTGACCAAACGCCAGCGGAGCAGGTACTCGGCATCTCTTCGTCTGCGCATGTTGCTGGCAAGCCGGGTGCCTGGGGCATTGTCGCGGCCCGTTTGGTATTCCTCGCACTCCTCGCATTCTATAGTTTTCGTATCCTGACCCATTCCATTGCCTCCAATTACGTCGGGGAAACGTTTCTGCACCTGGTCAATCTCCCCTTTCACGAGGCAGGACACATCCTGTTTTCCCCTTTGGGCCGATTCCTCCAGGTCGCCGGGGGGACCATCATGCAACTGCTCGTCCCGGCGGTGGTGGCAATATCCTTCTACTTGCGCCGGGACCGTTACGCTGCGGCGGTCGGTATCTGGTGGGTAGGGGAGAGCATGGCGGACGTGGCGCCCTACGCGGATGACGCCCGCGCAGGAGAGCTACCGCTCCTGGGCGGGGTGACGGGAAGCGAGGTGGAGGATTACCACGACTGGGAGGTGATGCTCGGGAAGCTTGGACTGCTTTCCTGGGATCATTCCATCGGCAGCTTCTTCTTTGTAACCGGCGGCGTCATCATGACAGCAGCCATCATCTGGGGGGTCTTGATATCCTTCCGCCACACAGAAGCTGTCGCCGAGTAAGTTTGCCGGTACTCTCACAGGGCCTTGAAGTGCACCGGTAGAGGGTGCTCGAAGAAATTGAAATGCCTTGCCACAGGTCTTCCTTAAACGAACACAGGAGCCACATTGCCATCTGAAATCGGAACTCGCAGAGTAGTCATCGCCGCTGCCTGCACGCTTCTCATGCTGAACCTGGGGACTGTGTACGCGTGGAGCTTCTTCCAGAAACCGCTGTGCGAAACCTATGGCTGGTCCAATAGCCAAGTCGTCTGGACGTTCAGCCTCGCCATCTGCTTTCTCGGTCTTTCCGCCGCTGCCGGCGGTCTCATTCTCCCCAAAAGCGGGCCGCGTCCGCTTGCTCTTGCCGGCGCTGTCTTCTTTGGTTCGGGTTACCTCCTTGCGGCGCTCGCACTCCGGATGCACTCGCTGCCGCTTCTTTATCTCGGGTACGGTGTCGTCGGCGGCATCGGACTCGGCCTCGGCTACGTAACTCCCGTCGCCACCGTGTCACGCTGGTTCCCCGACCGGAAGGGGCTGGCGACCGGGACGGTGGTGATGGGGTTCGGTTTCGGCGCGCTGCTCATGTCGAAGGTGATCGCCCCTTTTTTGCTGCGTAGCGTCGGCGGAGACATGGTGCTCGCCTTCACGGTGATGGGCGTAATCTTCCTCGCTCTGTCGCTTCTTTCCGCGGTCTTTATCTGCAACCCTCCCGCTTCGTCGCTTGCCAGTGCTACAGCCGGTACCGTCTCGGATGGTGACGCGGTGACTGCCGGAAGTTGCATCGCGTCGAGGCCGTTCGTCCTGATGTGGCTGATCTTCTTCTGCAACATAACGGCCGGGATCGCACTCATCGGTTTCCAATCCCCATTGTTCCAGGATGTCTGCGCAAAGCATGACCCGGCACTCGGGGTGGAAGCACTCGCGGGCTACGGCGGGACCCTCATCGCCGCAAGTTCGGTGTTCAATGGTATCGGGCGTTTCTTGTGGGGAGCTCTATCCGACCGTCTCGGGCGACTACTGGCTTTCAGGCTGATCCTCGCTTCGCAGATCGCGGCCTTCGCCGTCTTGATGCAGACCTCACACCCTTGGCTGTTCGCGGCTCTGGTCTGTTACATCCTTCTCTGTTACGGCGGTGGTTTCGGGACCATGCCTTCGTTCGTCCTGGACATGTTCGGGGCGCGGCTCATGCCGGCGGTCTACGGTGCCATCCTCACTGCCTGGTCGGCTGCCGGGATCGCCGGGCCGCAGCTTGTGGCGGCGATGAAAGACCGCTTTCCCGGTAACCCCGGACTTGCCTCTTTCTACAGTTTTGCCGCCGCCATCTGTTTCCTCGCCACCGGCATGGTGCTTTCGTTCTTCGTTAAGGAGAATAGGAAGGTCTAAGCGGTTTCGGTTCCTTGCCTCAGTTACGGGACTCCCCCCGGGGGAGGGGACGCTTTGGCAACTGATTCCAAAAAACTGAGTCGGATAGTTACGCATGTAAAAGGAGAGCACACGATGTTCGAGACGCAGTACAACGAAGAGATGGAGGCGGAGGTGAGGAGGCTTGAGGCGAAGAAGAGGGCGATGGACGCGGGGCACCCGGAATGGGACAATGCCTGCGCTTCCTGCGGTTGCCGGCTTGCAAGCACGGATGTCAGCTTCTGCGAAACCTGCCAGCGTGCCGCTTGACCTTAGCAGATATGCCGTTTGGGCCTGACGGCATGCCACTCAACCATGATCGGTATGCCCTCAAGGTCTAATGGTCAACCACTTAATTCTAGGTGGTTCACAATTCTGGCCAAACGGTATACCACTTACTCCCAACTGGTTTACCATTCAAGCCAAATGGACAACCATTTACTCCTAACTGGTTTACCATTCAAGCCAAATGGACAACCACTTACTCCTAACTGGTTTACCATTCAAGCCAAATGGACAACCACTTACTCCCAACTGGTTTACCATTCAAGCCAAATGGACAACCATTTACTCCTAATTGGTTTACCATTCAAGCCAAATGGACAACCACTTACTCCTAACTGGTTTACCATTCAAGCCAAATGGACAACCACTTACTCCCAACTGGTTTACCATTCAAGCCAAATGGACAACCATTTACTCCTAATTGGTTTACCATTCAAGCCAAATGGACAACCACTTACTCCTAACTGGTTTACCATTCAAGCCAAATGGACAACCACTTACTCCCAACTGGTTTACCATTCAAGCCAAATGGACAACCACTTACTCCCAACTGGTTTACCATTCAAGCCAAATGAACAACCACTTACTCCCAACTGGTTTACCATTCAAGCCAAATGGTAAACCACTTACTCCTAACTGGTTTACCATTCAAGCCAAATGGACAACCACTTACTCCCAACTGGTTTACCATTCAAGCCAAATGGTCTACCACTTACTCCCAACTGGTTTACCACTCAAACAAACCGGTATACCACTTCACTTGAACCGGTACGCCGATCAAGCGAAATGGCATACTACCTCACAGCGCTCTGTTGTGATCGTTTCACAAGGCAAGGGTGTCGCGTAATTGACAGCATCAGCACTTATTTGAAAAACAAAAAGGGCCCCCTCCCGGAGGGGGGCCCTTTTCCTTCAAACCTTCTGTCGCAGGCGCTACTACATCTGCATCCTTTCTTCGGCCTTGATCCACTCGATGTTTTGGAAGAAGGAGTTGATGTAGTCGGCGCGCTTGAGGCCATAGTCGGTCATGAAGGCGTGCTCGAACACGTCCATTACCAGGATCGGGACGCAGCAGGCGGGATGACCGACGTCGTGCTCGTTGATCCAGCAGTTCATCAGCTTGCCGCTGTGCGCATCCTGGTACAGAATGGCCCAGCCGATCCCGCGCATGGCCCCCACGGACTTGAAGTCCTGAACCCACTCATCATAACTCCCGAAGTCCTGGTGCAGCCGGGCCGCCAGCCTGCCGTCCTGGTTGATCGGCTGGTTGCCGCCGAGGTTTTCGAAGTAGAGTTCGTGCAGCCTCATGCCGTTGAATTCCCACCCGAAACGCCTCTTCAGCTCGGCAAAGATGGGATCGGACCCCTTGCCGTCCTTGCGCAGCTGCATGAGCTGCTCGTCCAGGGTGTTGCTGTTCTTCACGTACCCCTGGTACAGGGTGAAATGGTTGTTGAGAAGCGCCTCGCTGAACCCGGGCATCCCGATCAGTTGGGAGTAGTCTTTTGCCGTGAACGCCGTCATATCTCTCTCCTTTGGTTGAATTTGACATTTGCAGCGGTTCCGCAAAAACACTGCCCAATTGTAGCGGGGTGATTAACAGTGTCAAATGTCGGTTGCCCGTCCAAGGCATAAAATATTTTCATTGACCCCATGTTCGTCCATGATTAAAGTGACGGCTTGACTGCGGATTGCAGAAATTCTTCCCGTTTCATCTTTCTTGCACATTTGGCACTTACCCTGTCGCAGGACTGGTGCTGCCACGGGCATGCAACGGCAGTCTCAAGAATGATTTACGAGGTGGACTTGTGAAAAGAATCGTAGGCGCCGTCATACTACTGACCGTTCTGGGAGCGGCCGGCTATTTCTACTTCAAACAGCCCCCCAAGGTGCAGTACAAGACGCTGAAGGTCGAGCGCGGCGCCATTACCTCGACGGTTTCCGCCACCGGCACCCTGAACGCGGTGGTCACCGTCCAGGTCGGTACCCAGGTTTCCGGAACCATTGCCAAGCTCTACGTCGACTTCAACTCGTCGGTGAAGAAGGGGCAGCCGATAGCCCAGATCGATCCGGCGCTGTTCAACTCCGCGGTGCAGCAGGCGCGCGGCAACGCCCTCAACGCCGAGGCGGCCCTTGCCAAGGCCAAGGTGACGCAGGTCGACGCCAAGAGAACGCTGGGGCGCAACCGGGAACTTCTGAAGGAAGGGATCATCGCCCAAAGCGACCTCGATGCGGCGCAGACGGCCTACGACTCTGCCCTGGCCGGCGTGAAGGCGGCCGAGGCATCGGTCCTGCAGACCCGCGGTGCCCTGAAACAGGCCGAAACCAATCTTAACTACTCCACCATCAGGTCCCCGGTAGACGGCACCGTCGTCTCCCGCAACGTCGATGTCGGACAGACCGTCGCCGCCTCCTTCCAGACGCCGACCCTGTTCACCATCGCCCAGGATCTCACCAAGATGCAGATCGACACCAGCGTGGACGAGTCCGACATCAGCAAATTGAAGGTGGGGCAGAAGGCGACCTTCACCGTCGATGCGTATTCCGACCGTCAGTTCGAGGGGACCGTGGTGCAGATCAGGAACGCGCCTGTGGTGACCCAGAACGTGGTCACCTACGTGACCGTCATCGCGGTGGACAACAAGGAGCTGAAACTCAAGCCGGGCATGACCGCCAACGTCACCGTGGAGACCCAGAGAAAGGACAACCTCCTCAAGGTGCCGGCCGCGGCACTTCGCTTCAAGCCTCGTTCCGATAAGGAAAAGGCAGGCGCAGCGAAAAACGGCTCCGGCAGCATGACCGGTACCGGCGGCGGGCACGGCGCGGGCACGGGCCCCAAAGGGAAACCCGGCGGCAAGGACGGCGGCAAGGACGGCGGGCAGAAGGTCTACACCCTCAATGCGGAAGGAAAGCCCGTGCCGGTTTCCATCACCACCGGGATCAGCGACGGCGGCTTCGTCGAGGTGCTGACCGGCAATCTCAAGGAAGGCGACGACGTCATCGTGGAGCAGGTGAGCCAGGACAAGAAGAAAGGCGGCATGGGATCGCCCATGGGGCCGAGGTTCTAAATGGACGAAGTGGTCCGTCTCACAGACGTCGTCAAGGTATACACCATGGGAGAGGAGCGCGTCGAGGCGATGAAGGGGGTCTCCTTCACCGTGAACCGCGGCGAGTTCGTCTCCATCATGGGCGCCTCCGGCAGCGGCAAGTCCACCTGCATGAATATCCTGGGATGCCTGGACGTCCCCACCCGGGGGAGCTACTTCCTGGACGGAGTGGATGTCGGCAGGCTTTCCGCCGACGCCCTGGCCGAGGTGCGCAATAAGAAGCTGGGCTTCGTGTTCCAGGGTTTCAACCTGCTGGCGCGGACCACCGCGCGACAGAACGTCGAGCTGCCGCTGGTCTACGCCCAGATTCCCGCCGCCGAGCGCCGGGCGCGCGCCCTGGAAGCGCTCGAGCGGGTGGGGCTCGCGGGCAGGGAAGGGCACTACTCGAACCAGCTCTCGGGCGGGCAGCAGCAGCGCGTCGCCATCGCCCGCGCCCTGGTCAACCGCCCCTCCATCATCCTGGCCGACGAGCCGACGGGCAACCTCGACTCCAGGACCACCATCGAGATCATGTCCATCTTCCAGGAACTGAACCGGCAAGGGATCACCATCATCATGGTCACCCACGAGCCCGACGTCGCCGAATTCACCAACCGGCACATCATCTTCCGTGACGGTGAGGTCATCTCCGACGCGCCGTACCAGGCGAAGAGCGCGGTTTTGCCTGCCGAGGTACAGCACCAATGACGACACTCTGGCAAAGCCTGCTCATAGCCCTGCGCGCCCTGCGCGTCAACAAGATGCGAGCGCTGCTCACCATGCTGGGCATCATCATCGGCATCGCCGCCGTGATCGCCATGGTGGCCATCGGCTCCGGTGCCAGCAAGATGATCTCGGACCAGATCTCCAGCATCGGGTCGAACCTGCTCCTGGTCCTTCCCGGCTCGGTCACCTCCGGCGGCATGCGCTCCGGTTCCGGCGGCACCCAGACGCTCACCTACGACGACGCCCGCGCCATCAAGGCCGAGTGCCCGTCGGTAGCCGCGGTGGCGCCCAACGTGCGCGGCTCCGGCCAGGTGGTGTACGGCAACCAGAACTGGTCCACCGTCGTCTACGGGGTCACTCCGGAGATAGTCGACGTGCGCGACTGGACCATCGTCGCCGGCCGCAACATCACCCAGTCAGATGTCGACGGCGCCACCAAGAACTGCTTGATCGGCCAGACCGTCGCTGATAACCTCTTCGGCGGCACCGACCCGGTCGGGAAGATCATCAGGATCAAGAAGATTCCCTTCACCGTGGTGGGGATCTTGGGCCGGAAGGGGCAGTCGCCGCAGGGGCAGGACCAGGATGACGTCATCTACGTGCCGCTGCGCACCGCCCAGAGGAAACTTCTGGGGAGCCAGTTCCCCAATGTGGTCGGCTCTATCATGGTACAGGCCAAAGACGCCGAGGTGCTGGACAAGGCCGAGGAGGAAGTGACCGAGCTCTTGAACCAGCGCCACAGGATCGGCCCCAACCGGGAGGTCGACTACACCATCAGGAACCTCTCCGAGCTCCTGGCCGTCACCGAGCAGTCCTCGAAGGTGATGTCCATCCTGCTCGGCGCGGTCGCCTCCATTTCCCTGGTCGTGGGCGGCATCGGCATCATGAACATCATGCTGGTCTCCGTCACCGAAAGGACCCGCGAGATCGGCATCCGCATCGCCATCGGCGCCAAGAAGCGCGACATAATGCTGCAGTTTCTGACCGAGGCGGTGCTCCTCACCACCTGCGGCGGCGTGATCGGTATGCTGCTCGGAGTAGCGGGAGCGAAGCTCGTGGCGAGCTTCATCGGCTGGCCCACCCTGATTTCGGTCAACACCATCATCATCGCCTTCGGCTTCTCGGCCGGGGTCGGGGTCTTTTTCGGCTTCTACCCCGCCCGGAAGGCTGCGTCGCTCAACCCCATCGACGCCCTGAGATACGAGTAACCGTTTAACAAGCTGGTCGAAAGGATCGCCCATGAAGAGAAACAGTAACAAAGTGCTGGCCCTTTCCCTTGGCCTGGTGCTCGGCGCCGCCACGTCGGCTTTGGCGCAGCCCACCGTCAACCTGACGCTGAAGGACGCCATCAGGATGGCCTTCGAGAAGAACCTCGACCTGAAGGTGGAGCTCTACAACCCCGCCATGGCCGAGGCCGACATCCGGCGCACCCTTGGGATCTACGATCCGCTGCTTGCCCTGGGGCTGAACTACGAGCGGAGCAACAGCAGCAACTTCCTGACCTTCCGCCCCCAGCCGATCGACCAGGTCACTGCCAACGCCGGGGTGAGCCAGCTCCTCCCCACCGGCACCGTCGTAGGCGTCACCGCCCAGAGCGGCTGGGTCAGCAACTCGGCAAAGTATTACTCCAACGCGATCGATCTCACCGTCCAGCAGCCGCTGCTCAAGGGATTCGGTCAGGAAACCACGGAGCTTGCTATCAACGTCTCCCGTTTCACCAAGGGGGAGACCCTGAACGTTTTCCGGACCCGGCTGAGCGACACCGTCGCCAAGGTGCGCAACGACTATTTCCAGCTCTACAACCTGCTCGAGGTGCTCGATGTGCGCCGCACGTCGCTTGCGCTGGCCAAGCGCATCTTGCAGGATGACCAGGGGCGGGTAAAGGCCGGCGTCCTCCCCGCGTACGAACTTCTGAACTCCGAGTTCCAGGTCGCCACCCGCGAGAAGCAGGTCATCGATGCGGAGCGGGCGGTCCGGGACCAGATGGACGTCTTGCGCGTCGACCTGCAGCTCCCGGCCACGGCGGAGATCGCCCTTGCCGATCAGCCCTACCGAGGCAGCTTCAACCTGTCCGAACAACAGGCCCTGAACGATGCGCTCGACAACCGCCCCGAACTGGCCACGCAGCGCGACGTGATCAAGATCAATGACCTGCAGCAGCGGGTGGCCCAGAATCAGACCCTGCCGAATCTGACCCTCAACGCCAGCGTCGGTACCGGTGGTTTCGACCGCCGCTTCCTGCGCGGGTGGGAGAAAACCGCGACCATAGATGAACCGAGCTGGGGGGTAGGGCTGCAGTTCAGCTACCCGCTGGGCAACCGCGCCGCGGAAAACGACTACATCAGAAAGAAGCTGTCCCTTGAACAGGCCCAGACCCAGCTGCAAAACCTGGAATCAGGCGTAGTGCGGGACGTAAAGGCGGCGCTGCGACTGGTGGCATCGAGCTACCGGCAACTCGACGTCACCGCGCGCGGCACCGCCTACGCGGAGGACCGGCTGCGTGCCTTCCAGAAGCGGCACGATGTGGGGCTTGCCACCACCAAGGACGTTTTCGACGTGGAGAACGACCTGGTGACCGCCAAGGGGAACCAGATCCAGGCCGTGGTCGACTACAACAACTCCATCACCCAGCTGTGGCGGGCGACCGGGGAGATCCTGGAACAGGAGGGGATCAGCGTTTCCGACCGTGCGGCCGATCACCTCTACGAAAAGATGAAGTAGCCATAACCGCCCCCATGGCGAGTTTGCCAGCCGCACGATCCACGCTACAATTGGCGGGTGTTAATGCGGCATTGGGAGGTGGCTATGCAAAGGGTGCGCTA
This sequence comes from Geomonas oryzisoli, assembly GCF_018986915.1. Lineage (NCBI taxonomy): Bacteria > Pseudomonadati > Thermodesulfobacteriota > Desulfuromonadia > Geobacterales > Geobacteraceae > Geomonas > Geomonas oryzisoli. Next base: position 2,258,483 of record NZ_CP076723.1, on the reverse strand, counting down.
CGAGCATGTTCATCAGATCAAGTTCACCGCAGTCGGCGCCAGGACAATTGCCGATCTGATCAGCAACTTCGAGGAGAGCCTCGAGCTCTTCAGGCGCTGGGAAGAAAAGGGAATACAGCTGGATCCACATGGCGTAGGGAGCAACTACGCCATTTTTTATACTTATGATGAGGACGTCGCCCGGCAGGAGGGGTTCGAACGGATGCGGACCGAGTCGGGGAATCCGCTGCCTCGGCGCTGATGGTTGATAAGCTGCGGGGCCTGCTGGGGGCACCAGCGTTAAAAGGGGGACAGGCACCTTCGGAGCCAGTCCCCTTTCGGCACCAACACATGAGAAGGGGACAGGCACCTGCGGAGCCAGTCCCCTTTTTGCTTCCAAGATACGCCACATGTATGAGATACTTCGACGTCACTATCTCTGCACAAGCGTCAAAGGCAAAGGAAACATGTCACATCTGCACCGTTTTTCCCGTACTGAACTCCTCATTGGACCTGCCGGACTCGACAAACTGAAAAATTCCACCGTTGCCATCTTCGGCCTGGGCGGCGTAGGGAGCTATGCCGCTGAAGCCCTGGTGCGCGCCGGCGTCGGGCGACTGGTCATCGTCGATTTCGACGACATCTGCCTCACCAACGTGAACCGGCAGCTGCACGCCATGGACGGCACCGTGGGTAAGGCCAAGGCACTGGTCATGGCGGAGCGCATGCGCCAGATCAATCCTCAGGCGGAGATCGTTCCCTACCACGATTTCTATTCCGCCGAGAACAGCGACTTCCTGCTGCACGATCACTACGACTACGTGGTCGACGCCATCGACCATATCACCAGCAAGCTGCACCTGATCCGCACCTGCCGGGAGAAGAACATCCCCATCATCTCCAGCATGGGGGCCGCAGCCAAGCTCGACCCGACCAAGATCGGCGTGGCCGACATCTCGCAGACCCACAAGTGCCGCATGGCGCGCTCGGTGCGCAAGCTCCTGAAGAAGCAGGGGATCGAGCAGGGGGTGAAGGTGGTGTTCTCCACCGAGGAGTATCGCGAGCAGGAGGTCAAAGACGGCGGCTGCAAGGGGAACTGCATCTGCCCGAACAAGGACGACCAGAAATTCTCCTGCGAGCACCGCCGCGTCATCCTGGGGAGCGTTTCCTTCATCCCGTCCATCTTCGGGCTGACCATGGCCGGGGTCGTGGTGAACGACCTGCTGGCCCAGCAGCCAGGGTAGGGGAGGCCGGCCCTTTCACGATCGAAGAAGATGCCCGAGGTCCGCTGCTTCGGGCATTTTATTTTCCGGATTAGTAGCGATCTTCCGCTGGTAAGAGTCCCCCTTTGCGAAGGGGGATTTAGGGGGATTTGCTTTTGGTTTTGGAAAGGCAAATCCCCCCCGCCCCCCCTTCGCAAAGGGGGAGTAGGAGGTAGCGGAAGATCGTCGCCAATCAGGTTTTGTTTTTGGGTCTTGTAGCGGCGAATAATCATTCGCCCGGTTTTTCGCCCGGCGGCTGCTCTTCACCAAACCTCCGGCAATGGCGGCGCATGTCCAACGCGTTCTGCATCGCATAACCGCAGCGGCAGTTGTTGAACATGACAAACGTGGTCCGCGCCGTCTCGCTTAACCGTAAGGCATGCCGTGAGATCTCCTGCAGCTCGGACTCGGGGTACAGGTATTCGTCGCCGGGGACGTCGCTGTGCCAGCTGTCGCCGTTTCTGCCGTGCAGCCTGAGGTAGGCTATTCCGGTGGTTGCGTCGGGGTGGAAGGGGGCGGTGGAGAGGTTGCCGTACTGCGGCTCATCGCAGGTGATGTAGGTGATCTTGTGCTCCTTCAGATAGGCAAAGACCTCGTCGCGGTGATGGGCGGTGAACCAACTGCCGTGGCGGAACTCCACCGCAATCGGGATCCCTGACATGAGCTCTTTGCAGTAGCGCAGGTAATCCAGGTTCGCCTTCTTGTAACCGAACCAGGGCGGGAACTGGAAGATCACGAATCCCATCCTGTGCGCCTGCCTGAGCGGTTCCAGGGCGTCCAGCAGTGCCTGCGCCATTGCCTTCAATAACGCTGGCTCGGCCACGTGCAGCTCTTCGCGCTCCAGGTCGCCGGGTGCCAGCATCCCGCGCAGGTCGTCAGGAAGCCGGCGCGGATCGATGTTGTGACCGGTGAGGGCGCCGAAGGCCTTGACGTGAAACAGGAATCCGGCCGGCGTGCGATCGACCCAGGCCTGCGCCATTGCCACGGTGGGAATCTGGTAGTAGGAACTTTCGATTTCGACGGTATCGAACCGGCTGGCGTAGAACTTGAGGCGTGCCTTGGGTGTGCCGGCACCGCGCGGATAAAAGGCGCCGCTCTCGATGAGGCTGCTTTCGGTCCAGGAGCAGGTGCCGATGCGGATCTTGCCTGGCGCCATGAGACCTCCGAGGGACTGCAGTTGCGGGGCGTTGCCCTGGGGCACCTTCCCCCACCCCCTAATCCCCTCCCGAAAGGGGAGGGGGAGTAGATGAAAGGACGAAATGGACCGAGCTTCCAAAAACCGACTGACGCCTTACATGCTGCCGCATTTTCCCGGCGACACCCTTTTTGACCGCATCGCCCGAGCCGTTTGCCGGGCCGGGTGTCTTCCCAGGAAAGAACTCTACGAGGCGTGGGAGGTGGCGCGGCGGGTACACCGGCGCTTCCGTGGCGGAAGGGTGGTGGACCTGGCCGCCGGTCATGGTCTGCTGGCGCAGGTGCTGCTCATCCTGGACCGCGGACTCCGTGAAGGGGTCGGCGTCGATCTGCGCATCCCGCAAAGCGCCGCCCGGCTCGCCTCCGAGATCGGCGCCGAGTGGCCCGGCGCTGCCGATCGGTTCACGCTCCTTGAACAGGACCTGAACCTGGTCGAGTTAGGTCCCGGCGACATCGTCGTGTCCGCCCATGCCTGCGGTTCCCTTACCGACCTGGTCCTGGAAAAGGCGACCGCCGCTCGTTGCCGGGTTGCCGTGCTTCCCTGCTGCCATGACCTGCGCAGTTGTGACGATGGCGGACTTTCTGGATGGCTGGACGGGCCCCTCGCCGTCGATGCGACCCGGGCCGCCTGGCTGCGCTCGTGCGGGTACCGGGTCTACACCCAGACCATCCCGCTCGACATCACGCCCAAGAACCGCCTGCTGATGGGCGAACCGCTTTAGAAAATCGCGTTCAACAGGAAGTTGACCACCGACAGCACCAGGCTGAACAGGAGCGCCCACAGGAAGCCGCCCACGGAGAAACCGCTCACCAGGGCGCTGGTCAACATGATGAGCAGCGCGTTGATCACGAAGGTGAGCAGACCCAGGGTCAGAATGTTGAGCGGCAGGGTGAGAAGCATCAAGACCGGCTTGATGAATGTGTTGATGAGGCCGAGCACCAGGGCCGCGATCAGTGCCGCACCGAATCCGGACAGGCGCACCCCCGGCAGTAGATAGGCCGTGATGACAATCGCCACGGCGTGTACCAGCCACTTCACTATGAATCCCACTTGAACCTCCTTTTAAGCCATCTGCAACGACCCGCCCATTATACCCGATTCTGTCCCGTCACAAAGCTCTACTTGCACCCGCACCAGGTACATCGCAAGGCTCATTTTCAGTCGTTGTTTCGCGTCGTCAAAACGATGTTCAACCTGACAGTAAACATCGCGGTGGCGGTGGTTGTGAAAACAGTAACAACCTCCCGTCCGAGTCAGAGGGCGGCCGTCTAAACCCGCATAAATACTGATTATAGCGATTAACTCGTTCCTATAAACCAGTTGACAGCGCGGGCAATACTCGGGTATATTTCGCCGACTCTCACATTAAACAACTAGGGCGACAGGCACCTACTGGAGCCAGTCTCCTGAACTAAAAGGGGACAGGCCCCTGACGGAGCCAGTCCCCTGAAGAGGATGTGCAACCCATGAAGGAAATACTTTCCGGCAACGAAGCCATTGCCAGAGGCGCTTACGAGGCAGGGGTGAAGGTTGCCTGTGCCTACCCCGGCACCCCTTCCACTGAGATCCTGGAAAACACCGTCCGCTATCGGGAAATCGACTCTTCCTGGGCCACCAACGAAAAGGTCGCTCTCGAGGTCGGCATCGGCGCTTCGTTCGTCGGCGCCCGGTCCCTGGTCACCATGAAGCACGTCGGCGTCAACGTCGCTGCCGACCCGCTGTTCACCCTTTCCTACACCGGTGTCAACGGTGGCCTGGTGCTGGTCTGCGCCGACGACCCCGAACTGCACTCTTCCCAGAACGAGCAGGACAGCCGCAACTACGCCAAGTTCGCCAAGGTGCCGATGCTCGAGCCGGGCGACTCCCAGGAGTGCCTGGAGTTCACCAAGCTGGCCTACGAGATTTCCGAGAAGTACGACACCCCGGTCCTTTTGCGCACCACGACCCGCATCTCGCACAGCAAGTCGGTGGTGAACCTCGGCGAGCGCACCGATCAGGTCCGCGAGGCGAAGATCGAAAAGAACGCCGCCAAGTTCGTCATGCTGCCCGGCAACGCACGCGTGCGCCACGTCGTGGTCGAGGATCGCACCGTCCAGCTCTCCAAGGACGGCTGCTGCATGCCGATCAACCGCGTCGAGATGCGCGATACCAAGATCGGCGTGATCACCGCCGGCATCAGCTACCAGCATGTGCGCGAGGCGCTGCCGGAGGCTTCAGTGCTGAAGCTGGGCATGGTGCACCCGCTTCCCTTCGACCTCATCCGTGACTTCGCCGCCAAGGTGGAAAAGCTCTACGTGGTGGAGGAACTGGACCCGTTCATCGAGGAGCAGGTGAAAGCGATCGGTATTCCGGTCGTCGGCAAGGAGATCATCTCGATCTGCGGTGAGCTCACCCCGGGCCGCGTGAGGAAGGCGTTCGGTCTCCCCGAAAATGCCCAGACCACTGTGGAAAAACTCCCGGGTCGTCCCCCCAACATGTGCCCGGGCTGTCCGCACCGCGGCGTGTTCTACACCCTGAACCAGCTGAAGGCCTACGTATCCGGCGACATCGGCTGCTACACCCTGGGCTTCATGCCGCCGCTTTCCGCCATGGATACCTGCGTCTGCATGGGCGCCTCCATCGGCATGGCCACCGGCGCGGTCAAGGTGCTCTCCCCGGAAGAGAGGAAGAAGGTGGTCGCGGTCATCGGCGACTCCACCTTCCTGCACACCGGCATCAACGGCCTGATGGACATGGTCTACAACAAGGGTGCCGCCACCGTCATCATCCTGGACAACAGGATCACCGCCATGACCGGCCGCCAGGAAAACCCGGGCTCCGGGCACACCTTGATGGACGATCCTGCCAACGCCGTGGACTTCGAGCTGTTGTGCAAGGCAATCGGCGTCAAGAACGTGCGCACCATCAACCCGCTCGACCTGGACGAGTGCCGCACGGTGATCTCCGAGGAGATGGAGCGTCCCGAGACTTCGGTCATCATCACCGACAAGCCCTGCGTCCTCATCAAGAGGGAAGGGATCTTCAAGGCCGGCGCACCGCTGCAGGTCGTTGAGGAATCCTGCACCGGTTGCCGTGCCTGTCTGAAGATCGGCTGCCCGGCGATCGAGTGGATCCCGGCCAGCGGCAAGAAGGGCAAGGCGCACATTGATCCGCTTTTATGCAACGGTTGCGACGTCTGCAGCCAGTTGTGCAAGTTCTCTGCGATTCAGGAGGCAAAATGAGCGACAAGGTAACCAACATCGTCCTGGTAGGCGTGGGTGGCCAGGGCATTCTGCTCGCCGCCGAGATCCTTTCCGAGACCTTCATGCTGGCCGGTTTCGACGTCAAGAAGAGCGAGATCCACGGCATGTCCCAGCGCGGCGGTTCCGTCGTCTCGCACGTCCGTTACGGCAAAGAAGTCTTCTCCCCGATGGTTCCCGAAGGGGAGGGGGACATCCTGTTCGGCTTTGAGTTGATGGAGAGCTATCGCTATCTGTCCCTGTTGAAGCCCGGCGGCACCGTCGTGGTCAACGACCTCTGCATTGCGCCGCCGTCCGTGCTGGTCGGACAGGAGACGTATCCTGCCGACATGGCGCTGAAGATCCAGGAGCTCTGCCCGGACTGCCTGCTGGTGGACGGCCAGAACCTCGCCATAGAGGCCGGCAACGCCCGCGCGGCGAACACCGTGCTCTTGGGTGCGGTTTCCAAGCGTCTGGATATCGAGGAGAAATACTGGGTCGAGGCGATCGAGAAGATGGTGCCCAAAAAGGCACTGGAAGTGAACCTCAAGGCGTTCCAGATGGGGCGCGGGCTTAAGTAAAGGCAAGACCTGCAAGCCTTAACGCAAAGGCGCAAAGGCGCGAAGCCGCAAAGGATAAAGGCAAAAATTTCTTGTTTTTAAACCAGTTTTCGGTCTCTACTTTGCGTCTCTGCGGCTTTGCGACTTTGCGTTAAAGAATTTGCTTTTGACGTTGGTTTTTAAGGAGTCAGTCATGTTTTTCAACGAGGAATTCGAGACACTGCCGAGGGAGGCGCTGGAGGCGCTGCAACTCAAGAGGCTGAAGTCGATGGTGGCGCGAGTGGAAAAAAGCGTCCCCTTCTACAAGGAGGCGCTCGCCAAGGCCGGGGTCGCTTCCGATTCCATCAAGTCGCTCGCTGACCTGCAGCGGCTCCCGTTCACCTACAAGCAGGACATGCGGGACTCCTACCCCTACAACCTGTTCGCGGTCCCCATGGAGGACATCGTCCGCATCCACGCCTCCTCCGGCACCACCGGCAAACCGACTGTGGTCGGCTACACCAAAAAGGACATCGAGACCTGGAGCGAGCTGATGGCGCGCTCGTTCGTGGCGGCCGGGGTGCATAAGGGCGACATCATCCACAACTCCTACGGCTACGGCCTCTTCACCGGCGGCCTGGGCGCGCACTACGGCGCGGAGCGGCTGGGAGCTTCGGTCATCCCGATGTCCGGCGGCAACACGAAGAAACAGATCATGATCATGCAGGACTTCGGCTCCACCGTGCTCACCTGCACGCCGTCCTACTCGCTGTTCATGGCCGAGGCCGCCAAGGAGGAGGGGATCGACTTCCGCGACCTGAAGCTGAGGGTCGGCATCTTCGGCGCCGAGCCCTGGTCCGAGGAGATGCGCCGCGACATCGAGACCAAGCTGAACCTCTCCGCAGTCGACATCTACGGTCTCTCCGAAATCATGGGACCGGGCGTGGCCATCGAATGCTGCGAGGCGAAGAAGGGGCTCCACGTCTGGGAGGACCACTTCATCCCGGAGATCATCAATCCCGAGACCTGCGAGGTGCTTCCCGAGGGGCAGATGGGCGAACTGGTGATCACGACCATCACGAAGGAAGGGATTCCGCTTATCCGCTACCGTACCCGCGACATCACCTCCATCACCTACGAACCGTGCGCCTGCGGCAGGACCCATGCCCGCATCGCCCGCATGAGCGGCAGAAGCGACGACATGCTCATCATCCGTGGCGTCAATGTCTTCCCGTCCCAGATCGAGGCCATACTCATGGGCGTCGAGGGGGTCGAGCCGCATTACGTGCTCATCGTGGAAAGAAAGGACAACCTCGACACGCTCGAGGTCCAGGTCGAGGTGGGCGAAAACATCTTCTCCGACGAGATCAAGCACCTCCAGGCGCTGTCGGCCAAGATCGAAAAGCAGATCAAGGAGATGCTGGGCGTTACCTGCCGCGTGAGGCTGGTCGAGCCCAAGAGCATCACCCGCAGCGAAGGGAAGGCAAAGCGCGTCATCGACAACAGGAACAAGGCCTAAGGAGGGACCGTCATGCACGTAGAACAGATCTCCATATTCATCGAAAACAAGTTCGGACGTCTGGCCGAAGTGACCCGCATTCTGGGCGATGCCGGGGTCAACATCCGCACCCTTTCCCTGGCGGACACCTCCGATTTCGGAATCCTGCGCCTCATCGTGAACGACACGGAAAAGGCGAGGGGCGTACTCAAGGAGCGGGGCTTCACGGTGAGCAAGACCGAGGTGGTCGCCGTCGAGATCCCGGACCGTCCCGGCGGGCTCGCCGACATCCTGCAGGTGCTGGACGCCGACGGGATCAACGTCGAGTACATGTACGCCTTCGTGGAGCGCTGCGGCGAGAACGCGGTGATGATCTTCCGCTTCGACGAGACCCAGAAGGCGATCACTACGCTTACCGGCAAGAATTTCAACATCCTGCCGGGGGAGAGGCTGTACAGCATGTAATCCGCAGGGCGCTGCGAAGGGGGGCGCTCCCTCCCCCGGAGGGGGAGGGTTGGGGAGGGGGAAACTTCCCCTCTGTAACTGCTCCCCCCTCCCAGCCTCCCCCCTCCGGGGGGAGGAGCGTTGAACCGCCCAGCATGAACCGTTTCTTCAACGGCTGTCGTACAACCTGTTAATAATCAATGTGTTTCACCAAAGAGGGGGCAACAGATGAGAAAGATGTTCGCTGTAATCGGTATCACCATGCTGCTTCTGTGCAGTGCCACTGCGGCCTTCGCCGCGGCTCCGATCAAGATCGGAGGACTCTTCGCCGTCACCGGTCCTGCTTCCTTCCTTGGCGAACCTGAAAAGAACACGCTGGAACTCCTGGTCAAAGAAATCAACGCCAAGGGGGGCATCAACGGCTCCAAGATCGAACTCTTCATCTACGACACCGGCGGCGACGCCACCAAGGCGGTGCAGCTCGCTAACAAGCTGATCAAGAACGACAAGGTCGCCGCCATCGTCGGTCCCAGCACCACCGGCGAATCGATGGCCGTCATCTCCATCGCGGAGAAAGAGCAGATCCCGCTGGTCTCCTGCGCCGCCGGCATCAAGATCACCGATCCCGTAAGGAAATGGGTCTTCAAGACCCCGGCCAACGACCACGTCGCCGCGGAAAAGATCCTGATCCAGGCGGAGAAGCTGAAGCAGAAAAACATCGCCCTTATCACCGTTTCCGACTCTTTCGGATCCTCCGGTCGCGAGCAGCTGAAGCAGATGGCGACCAAGCGCGGCTTCAGGGTCGTCGCTGACGAGGTATATTCCCCGAAAGATACCGACATGACCGCGCAGCTCACCAAGATCAAGGCGGCCAAGCCGGACGCGATCATCTGCTGGGGCACCAACCCCGGCCCCGCCATCATCACCCGCAACATCCAGCAACTCGGCATCAAGACCCCGGTCTATCAGAGCCACGGGGTCGCCTCCAAGAAGTACATCGAGCTCGCCACCGCTCAGGCCGCAGAGGGAATCGTGCTGCCGGCCGGCAAACTGGCCGTCTTCGATCTGCTCAAGCCGACCGACCCGCAGGCGAAGCTCTTGAAGGACTACAACACCGACTACAAGAAGAACTACGGCGTCGAGGCTTCCACCTTTGGCGGCTACGCCTACGACGGGTTCCAGCTTATCGCAGCGGCCATCAAGAAGGGCGCCGTAACCCCGGCGCAGATCCGCGACGGCATCGAGAAAAACGGCCGCATGGTGGGTGTGTCCGGCATCTTCAAGATGTCCCCGACCGACCACAACGGCCTCGACCTGGGCGCCTTCGAGATGGTCCGCATCGTCAAGGGCGACTGGGTCATCGTGAAATAATGATCGGCGGCGCAAGTGCCGCTCAAAAGAGGAGGGAATTCGTGAAAAAAATCGTCTCGACTGCTTTTGCTTCGATTGCTTTGTTCTGTCTGTCCACCGCCGCGCTGGCAGCTCCGCCGATCAAGATCGGCGCGCTCTTCGCCGTGACCGGCCCCGCGTCGTTCCTCGGCGAGCCCGAGCGCAACACGGCGCAGATGGTGGTCGACGAGATCAACAAGGCCGGCGGTGTCAAAGGGCGCAAACTGGAGCTGATCACCTACGATACTACCGGGGACGCCACCAAGGCGGTACAACTCGCCAACAAGCTGGTGAAGAACGACCAGGTGGTCGCCATCATCGGCCCCAGTACCACCGGTGACAGCATGGCCATCATTCCGGTGGTAGAGAGGGCCCAGATCCCGCTGATCTCCTGCGCGGCCGGGAGCAAGATCACTGAACCGGTGAGGAAGTGGGTCTTCAAGACCGCCCAGAACGACGGGTTGGCCGTCGCCAGGATCTTTGAACAACTGAAGAAGGAGAAGAAGACCAAGGTGGCGCTCCTTACCGTTTCCGATGGTTTTGGCGCCTCCGGCCGGGAGCAGCTGAAGGCCCATGCTGCACGCTACGGCATCCAGATCCTTTCCGACGACACCTATGGTCCGAAGGACACCGACATGACCGCGCAGCTCGCCAAGATCCGCGGCTCCCAGGCCCAGGCCCTCATCTGCTGGGGCACCAACCCCGGGCCGGCCGTCATCGCGAGAAACGCGAAGCAGCTCGGCCTCGCCATCCCGGTGTACATGAGCCATGGCGTCTCCTCCAAGAAGTTCATCGAACTGGCCGGTGACGCCGCCGAAGGGATCAAACTCCCGTCCGGGAAGGTTCTGGTCGCCGACCTGCTCCCGAAATCCGACAAGCAGAGAAACTCCCTGCTCGCCTTCATCAAGGACTACCAGAACCACTACAAGGCCGAGGGCGACCACTTCGGCGGCCACGCCTGGGATGCGGTCATGCTGCTCAAAGGCGCCATCGAGAAGGGCGGGGACACCCCGGCCGGCATCCGCAACGCGCTGGAAGCCACCCGCAACTTCCCGGGCATCGGCGGCGTGTTCAGCTACTCCGCCAAGGACCACGCCGGTCTGACCAAGGACGCCTTCACCCTGGTCGAAGTGCGCAAAAAAGACTGGGTACTGGTCAAGTAGGTAAGAGGATTCATGGAGCTTTTAAACCAGGTAACGCAGTTCGTCATATCGGGGCTCGCCACAGGTTCCATCTACGCCCTGATCGGCTTAAGCTTCGCCATCATCTTCAATTCCACCGGGATCATCAACTTCGCCCAGGGTGAATTCGTCATGCTGGGCGGGGTGTTGGCCATCTTTTCGCTGAACGTGCTGCATCTGCCGTTGGTGGTGGCCATCGCCGTTGCGGTCGCGGTGACCACCATCATCGGCCTTGTTTTCGAGCGGCTGGCCATCCGGCCGCTCAAAAACGCCACCCCGCTCATGCTCATCATCATCACCATCGGCGCCAGCATTCTGATCCGGGGGCTGGTGATGCTCCTTTGGGGGAAGGATACCCAGGCGCTGCCGGCCTTCTCCGGTACCGACCCGATCAGCATCGCCGGGGCGACGCTTTTGCCGCAGCACCTCTGGATCTTCGGGGTCACCGTGCTGGTCATCGTGGGGTGCAGGCTCTTCTTCAACCACACCATCAGCGGCAAGGCCATGCGCGCCTGCTCCTTCAACCGCCGCGCCGCCAACCTGGTCGGCATCAGCGTCGGGCGCATGGTGCTCTTCTCCTTCGTGATCAGCGCCGCCGTCGGCTCGCTGGCCGGCGTCATCATCGCGCCGCTCACCATGACCGCCTACGACGTCGGCGTCATGCTTGGGCTGAAGGGGTTCTGCGCCGCCATCATGGGGGGGATGGGGAGCGGCCTGGGCACCGTGCTGGGGGGCTTGATCCTGGGCACCCTGGAGTCGCTTGGGGCCGGGCTCATCTCTTCAGGCTACAAGGACGCCATCGCGTTTTTCATCCTGCTCCTGATCCTCTTCATCAGGCCGCAGGGACTATTCAAGAAGGGCGAAACTGAAAGGGTTTAAAGGTTTTACTTTGAAATCGGACAGAATTAAATTTCTCGTTTTTGCCCTCGTGGTCCTGCTCATCCCGCTGCCGCTTTCCGGGGGGTATCTCACCAACGTTCTCATCTTCGTCGGGATCAACAGCGTGCTCGCCCTGGGGTTGAACCTCCTCCTGGGCTACGCCGGCCAGATCTCGCTCGGGCAGGCCGCCTTCTTCGGCCTTGGCGCCTACGGCTCCGGCGTACTCACCACCGCTTACGGCCTCAACCCCTGGCTCGCCATGGTCGTGGTCGCGCTCTGCGTTGCGGCCTTCGCGTTCGCCATCGGGTTCCCGGTGCTGCGCCTGAAGGGGCACTACCTCGCCATGGCCACCCTGGGCGTCGGCATCATCGTCAACATCGCCTTCAACGAGACCGTGGACCTGACCGGCGGGCCGTCCGGGCTCTCCGGCATTCCCAACCTGCAGATCGGCGGCCTCACCTTCGACTCGGACCTCAAAAACTATTACCTGGTCTGGGTCTTCGCGCTGGGGATGATCCTTTTGTCGCTGAACCTGGTGAACTCCCGCTTCGGCCGCGGTCTCCGGGCCATTCACGATTCGGAAGTCGCCGCGCGCGTCATGGGTGTCAACGCGAGGCTCATGAAGGTGCAGGTGTTCACCCTGTCGGCCTTCATGTCCGCCATCATGGGGAGCCTCTACTGCCACGTGATGACCTTCATCTCGCCCAACTCCTTCGGCTTCCATTTCTCGGTGGAGCTCCTCACCATGATCGTCATCGGCGGCCTGGGAAGCGTGTACGGCTCCATCCTGGGGGCGCTGCTTCTGACCCTGCTTCCCGAGATGCTGCGCTCCTTCCAGGACTTCGACATCATCGTCTATGGCCTTTTGCTGATCACCATGACCATCTACCTCCCCGGAGGGCTGGTGGAGGGGATACCGGCGCTGTTTCGGCGCCTGGTGCCGGCGAGGAAGGTAGCGGAGGGGAGCGATGCTTAGCCTGAACGGAATCGGCAAGAGGTTCGGCGGACTGACCGCCCTGGAAGGGATCAGCTTCAACGTCGGCAAGGGGTCCATCACCGGCATCATCGGCCCCAACGGCGCGGGCAAGACCACCCTCTTCAACGTCGCCACCGGGATCTATCCCCCCTCCAGCGGGGCGGTGCTCCTGGAGGGGAAGGACATCTCCAAGCTGCCGCCGGAAGGGCGCGCGCGGCTGGGGCTCGTGCGGACCTTCCAGAACATCGAGCTCTTCGGCAAGATGACCGTGCTGGAGAACGTCATGGTCGGGCTGCATACCCAGAGCAGTTCCGGGCTGTTCGCCTGCTCCTTCCGGATGCCCTGGCAGATGAGCGAGGAGCGCCGCATCCGCGAGCGGGCCATGGAGCTCCTCGACTTCGTCGGGATCCCGGAGCTGGCTGAGGTACAGGCCGGGACCCTGTCCTTCGGCAAGGGAAGGCTCCTCGAGATCGCCCGGGCTATGGCGCTGGAGCCGAAGATACTGTTGATGGATGAACCGGCGGCGGGGCTGAACAGCAGTGAGACCGCTGATCTGGCCGAGTTGATCAAGAGGATCCGGGATCTGGGCGTCACCGTGGCCCTGGTCGAGCACGACATGGACCTGGTCATGGATATCTGCGATCAGCTGGTGGTGTTGAACCTCGGCACCATGCTTGCCGAAGGGACGCCGCGGCAGATCCAGGACAATCCGGCCGTAATCACTGCATACCTGGGCGAAGAGTAGCAAGTCTGGTTCCCTCCCCCGAAGGGGGAGGGGCAGGGAGGGGGAGCACAGCGGCTTATCATTCCCCCCTCCCAACCTCCCCCCTCCGGGGGGAGGAGAGTGCAGGCTCACTCCCAAGAACCAAATCTGCCTCCACGGGAGTATGCGGGGCAGAGAGCTTCAAAGGACACAAATGCTAAAGATCAAGAACATCAACGCCTATTACGGCAAGGTGCACGCGCTCAAGAACGTGTCGCTGCATTTGAAGGCCGGCGAAATAGTGACCCTGATCGGTGCCAACGGTGCCGGCAAGACCACGCTCCTCAACACCCTGTCCGGCATCATCCCCACGGCGAGCGGAGAGATCCTGCTGGAGGGTAAGAACATTGTCGGGCAGGCGGCGGACCGCGTGGTTTCCCTCGGGCTGTCGCAGGTGCCCGAGGGGCGCCAGGTATTCAACCCGCTCACCGTCGAGGAGAACCTGGAACTGGGCGCCTACCTGCGCTACCGCGCCGGCGGACAGAGGGTCGAGATCGGCACCGACCTGGAGCGGATGTTCCTGATGTTCCCGAGGCTCAAGGAGCGCCGTCGCCAGGCGGCCGGCACGCTCTCCGGCGGGGAGCAGCAGATGCTTGCCATCGGCCGTGCGCTCATGGCCCGCCCGAAACTGCTGCTTCTGGACGAACCGTCCATGGGGCTCGCCCCGCTGGTCGTGCAGGACATCTTCAAGGTGATCGAGCGTCTGAGGGGCGAGGAAGGGACCACCATCCTCTTGGTAGAGCAGAATGCCCGCGCCGCCCTGAAGGTCGCCGACCGCGGCTATGTCCTTGAGACCGGTAAAGTGATACTTGAAGGAAAGGCGTCCGAGTTGCTGGAAAACAAGGACGTGCAGCGCGCCTATCTCGGGCGCGACAAGAAAGAAATTTGGGAGAGATGATAATCAATGCACAATTGACAATGGACAATTGACAATTATGAACCCGCTATTTGCTGACGGCCTGTGTCGAGGCCAGCAAGCGGGGGGGCTGTCCATTGTCAATTGTCAATTGCAGCGGGTTTTAGTTGTCCATTGTCAATTGTCAATTGTCAATTGAAGCGAGGTTTTTATGCAGATTTGGGATCCCGATTACGAGTGCATGCCGCGGGAAGAGATCGAGCAACTCCAACTGGAGCGGCTCCAGGCTACTCTGAACCGCGTTTACAAGAACGTCACCTGCTACCGCACCAGGTTCAAGGAGATGGGGATCGTCCCCGAGGATGTGCAGTCCCTCGCCGACCTGTCCAAGCTCCCGTTCACCACCAAGGAGGACCTGCGCCTCAACTACCCCTACGGCATGTTCGCGGTGCCGCTGCGCGAGGTGGTTCGCATCCACTCCTCCTCCGGCACCACCGGCAAGCCGACGGTCGTCGGCTATACCAAGCACGACCTCAAGGTGTGGTCCGGCCTGGTGGCCCGCTTCATGACCGCGGCCGGCGTCAACAGCGATGACGTGGTTCAGATCGCCTTCGGCTACGGCCTCTTTACCGGCGCCTTCGGCCTGCACTACGGCTCCGAGATGATCGGCGCCTCCGTCATCCCGATGGGAGCGGGGAACACCGAAAAACAGATCATGATCATGCAGGACTACCGCACCACCGCGCTGGTTTCCACCCCGAGCTACGCGGTCACCATCGCGGAGCGGATGGAGAAGATGGGCATCGATCCCAAGAGCCTGACCCTGAAGGTCGGTCTCTTCGGCGGCGAGCCCTGGTCCGAATCGATGCGCCGCGAGATCGAGGAGCGTCTCGGCATCACCGCTACCGACAACTACGGGCTCTCCGAGGTCATCGGCCCGGGGGTAGCCGGCGAGTGCCTGTGCAAGTGCGGCATGCACATCTCCGAGGACCATTTCATAGCCGAGATCATCGACCCCGACACCGGCGCGGTGTTGCCCCCGGGGAGCGTGGGCGAACTGGTTCTCACCTCCCTCACCAAGGAAGCCTTCCCGATGGTGCGCTACCGGACCCGTGACATCACCTCGCTCGACTACGAAAAGTGCGACTGCGGCAGGACCATGGTGCGCATGAAGAAGACCATGGGGCGTTCCGACGACATGCTCATCATCAAGGGGGTGAACGTCTACCCGTCCCAGATCGAGGACGTGCTCTTCGCCATCGAGGGGTGCCAGCCGCACTACCAGCTGGTCGTGGACCGGAAGGGGGCGCTCGATACCCTCGAGATCCGGATCGAGGTCACCGAGAACATCTTCTTCGACGAGATGAAGATGCAAAAGGCTTTCCTGGACAAGGTCGAGAAGAAGATCGATTCCGTACTCGGCGTCGGTGCCGTTGTGAAGCTGGTTGAGCCGAACAGCATCCCGAGGGCGGAAGGCAAAGCATGTCGTGTCATTGACAACAGGAAAATCTAGACTAGCATTGATTCCGCTTTTCCTTTCCAGCCGGGTGCTATTAGGCTGCAAGCGATACTCAACTGGGGCACGCCCCCCCGATACTACCAAGGAGGAATCAACATGAAAAAAGTTGTCATTGCTACTGCTGCTGTGCTGTCTATGTCGGTAATCGCGGTTCCCGCCTTCGCCGAAGCCAAGAAGGGCGAGAAGATCGATGCCAAGGCCAAGTTCGATCAGCACTGTGTCGCCTGTCATCCGAAAGGTGGCAACATCATCAACCCGAAGAAGGGGCTCGGCAAGAAGGACCTCGCCGCCAACGGCGTGAAGACCGAGAAGGACATCGTCGCCAAGATGCGCAATCCGGGTCCGGGGATGACCAAGTTCGACGCCAAGGCCGTGCCCGATGCCGAGGCGAATGCCATCGCTAAGTACATCCTGGCTACCTTCAAGTAATCCCCTTGCCGGAAGGGGTCAGGCTCCGTTAGGTGCCTGTCCCCCTAGCGGAACGCTCCTTTCAGCTCAGCCGCCTTCCCAAAGCACTAAGGGGACAGGCACCTGGCGGAGCCAGTCCCCTAATAGTAAAAAGCACCTGTCGGCCTCGCGCCGGCAGGTGCTTTTTTCATTCAATGTTGAGTGCGGGAGTCCCTACAGCAAATTGCGAGTGAACGGGCAGGGGGGCGAATGATTATTCGCCCCTACAGGGACCACGTGTCTGGCTCTATGTGCAAATAATAAACGAAGTGCTGAACGTGACATCACGTTCCCCCTTGTCAAAGGGGGGGCAGGGGGGATTTGTCTTTGCCGGCACTCCTACGATCCGAAAACAGACTATACCCTTTACCCCAAGCTTCTGCTGGTCCCCTATTTAAAGTTTGACTTTGTTATCATCAATGTTAAACCCATCTAATGTTTTTTAACCCGGTTTATCAAGGAGCAGGCGATGGCAAAGAAAAACTGGTTCCTAACGTGGCCGGCCCTGCGCCAGGTGGCCAATCGCGACCCGGGCGGACTGCGTGAATCCGCCATGACAGAGAGAACACGCTCCCTCAGTCCCAGGACCGCCGACGCGGACAAGGTGGTAGAGTCGATCTGCCCTTTCTGCGGCGTCGGATGCGGCCAGAAGGTCTACGTCAAAGACGGCAAGATCATGGATATAGAGGGGGATTACGACTCCCCCATCTCCGAGGGGTGCCTCTGCCCCAAGGGATCGGCCACCATGCAACTCGTCACCGGTACTCACCGGGCCATGAACGTCCTGTACCGGCGCCCGTACGGCATCAGATGGGAGAAGATCCCGCTGCAGCAGGCGATGGAGATGGTGGCCGACCGGGTCAAACAGAGCCGCGATGAAACCTGGGAGGATCAGCACGAAAAGGGGCACCCCCTGCGACGGACGCTCGGCATCGCCCATCTCGGCGGAGCGACCCTCGACAACGAGGAGAACTACCTGATCAAGAAGCTCTTCACTTCGCTTGGCATCGTCCAGATTGAGAACCAGGCGCGGATCTGACACTCCTCCACGGTCCCCGGTCTGGGGATCTCGTTCGGCAGGGGCGGGGCGACCACCTTCCAGCAGGACCTGCAACATTCCGACTGCATCGTCATCCAGGGCTCCAACATGGCCGAATGTCACCCGGTCGGCTTCCGCTGGGTCATGGAGGCCAAACGCCGCGGCGCCACCATCATCCACGTCGATCCCCGCTTCACCCGCACCAGCGCCGTAGCCGATATCCACGTCCCGATCCGTCCCGGCAGCGACATCGCCTTCCTGGGAGGCCTGGTCAACTACATCATCACCAACGACCGCTGGTTCAGGGATTACGTGATCAACTACACCAATGCCGCCGCGCTGGTCTCGGAGGACTACCAGGATACCGAGGACCTGGATGGCCTCTTCAGCGGCTGGGATGCCGAGAAGGGACAGTACGATCCATCCTCCTGGCAGTACCGGGGTCTCGAGGTAACACCCGCCGCCGGGCACCGTGAGATGTTCTCGGGGGAACCGCGTGCAGAGCGCGGCGCTATCGTTTCCGCGGAACAACACGACTTCACGCTCACCGATCCGCTGTGCGTCTTCCAGATCGTGAAAAGGCACTTCTCCCGCTACACGCCCGAGGTGGTGCAGGAGGCCTGCGGCGTTCCTCCCGAGCTGTTCGAGAAGGTGGCGCGCGCTTTGTGCGACAACTCCGGCCGTGACCGGACCAGCGCCTTCTGCTACGCCGTCGGCTGGACCCAGCACTCCATAGGGGTGCAGTACATCCGCACGGCGGCCATCGTGCAGATGCTGCTGGGCAACATCGGGCGCCCCGGCGGCGGCATCATGGCGCTGCGCGGGCACTCGTCCATCCAGGGCTCCACTGATATCCCGACCCTCTACAACATGCTCCCCGGTTACCTCCCCATGCCCAAGGCTTCCTATGATACCGACCTCAAGAAGTACCTGGAGTACAACGAATCGGCCTCAGGCTGGTGGAGCGAGTTTCCCAAGTACACGGTGTCGCTGCTGAAGGCATGGTACGGTGCGGCCGCCACGTTGCAAAACGACTGGTGCTACCACTACCTGCCTCACATCTCCGGCGACCACTCCCACATGGTGACGGTGGCCGCGATGGCCGATTCCCTGGTGCAGGGGTATTTCGTCATGGGAGAAAACCCGGCGGTGGGGTCGATGAACTGCGCCCTGCAGCGCAAGGGGCTGCGCAACCTGAAGTGGCTCGTGGTGCGTGATTTCGCCCCAACCGAAACGGCGGAGTTCTGGCGTAATGCGCCCGAGATCGTTGCCGGCGACGTCAAACCGGCGGATATCGGCACCGAGGTCTTCTTCTTCCCCTGCGCCGCCCACACCGAGAAGGATGGCTCCTTCACCAATACGCAGCGCCTTTTGCAGTGGCACCACAAGGCGGTGGAACCGCCCGGCGACTGCCGCTCCGAACTGCACTTCATCTGGCATCTCGGCAGGAGGCTGAAGGAACTGTATAGGACCTCGACGGAGCAGAAGGATCTTGCCCTGCGCGACCTGACCTGGGACTACCGCAGCATCGGCGATATAGAGGAGCCTGATGCAGAGGAGGTGCTTGCCGAGATAAGCGGCTACACCTTGGGGGGGCATAGGTACCTGTCGGGTTACAAGGAGCTGAAGGATGACGGCAGCACGGTGTGCGGCTGCTGGATCTACTGCGGCTGCTACAAGGACGGCGTCAATCAGCCCGCCAGAAGGAAGCCTGCGTCGGAGCAGACCTGGGTGGCGCCGGAATGGGGCTGGGCGTGGCCGGCCAACCGTCGACTGCTCTACAACAGGGCCTCGGCCGACCCGGATGGCAAACCGTGGTCCGAGCGGAAGAAATACGTATGGTGGGATACCGAGCAGCGCAAGTGGACCGGCTACGACAATCCCGATTTCATCGTGGACCGTCCCCCCGAGTACCGGCCGCCCCCCGACGCCAAGGGGATCGACACCCTCTCCGGTATCGATCCGTTCATCATGCAGGCGGAAGGGAAGGCGTGGCTCTATGACCCCAACGGGCTTCTGGACGGCCCGCTCCCCACGCACTACGAGCCGGAGGAGTCGGTGCTGAAGAACCCGCTCTACGGGCAACAGTGCAACCCGGCCCGCATGGAGTGGATTCGCAAGGATAACCCCTACCACAAGGCCTGGGGGGATCCGGACTATCCGTTCATCGCCACGACCTACCGCCTTACCGAGCATCACACCGCCGGAGGGATGAGCCGCTGGGTCCCCTGGCTGTGCGAGCTGCAACCGGAGATGTTCGTCGAGGTGTCGCCGGAGTTGGCTGAGCTGCGCGGGCTGGAGAATGGCGGCTGGGCCACGGTCAGCACCATCCGGGGCGAGATCGAGGCGCGGGTGCTGGTGACCGGCAGGATGCAGCCTTTCGTGCAGCAGGGGCAGACCCTGCACACCGTGGGGATTCCCTATCACTGGAGCTGGATCGGACGCTCCACCGGCGATGCGGCCAACGAGCTCACCGCGTTCGTGGCCGACCCCAACGTGAGCATCGAGGAGTCGAAGGCCTTCTCGGTCCAGCTCGTCGCGGGAAGAAGGTCGAAGAAACGGCGCGCCGCCGCCCAGGGACCGCTCGCCGAGCGGGAGGTGGCAGGGCCTGAGCGGGACCTCCCGCCGGTGCATGAGAAGCCCGGGGGCAAACACGGACTTCACGCAGGCAAGACGGAAATGACGGAGGAATCATGACCACGCCAGCTACCGGTTTCTTTACCGACACCAGCGTCTGCATCGGCTGCAAGGCGTGCGAGGTCGCCTGCAAGCAGTGGAACCAGCTTCCCGCCGACGGCGACTTCTTCAGCGGCCGTTCCTACGACAACACCATCCACCTCGAAGCGACCACCTGGCGGCACGTCGCGTTCATCGAGCGTCAGGCCCGCCTTTCCGGGCAGGCCACGTCACGACCGTTCTCCTGGCTCCTCATGTCCGACGTCTGCAAGCACTGCGAGCGCGCCGGCTGCCTGGAGGCCTGTCCCACCGGCGCCATCGTGCGCACGGAGTTCGACACCGTCTACGTCCAGCCCGACGTCTGCAACGGCTGCGGCTATTGCGTGGTCTGCTGTCCTTTCGGTGTCATCAATCGGCGCGAGGACGACGGCCGCGCCTGGAAGTGCACGCTCTGCTACGACAGGCAGAAGGCCGGGATGGAGCCCGCCTGCGCCAAGGCGTGCCCGACCGACTCGATCACCTTCGGAAAGCTGGACGACCTGAAGGAGATGGCCCGGGCTCGGTTGCAGGAGCTGCACCGGCGCGGCGTGACCGAGGCCTGGCTCTACGGGATGAGCGAGCGCGACCAGCCCGGAACGGAGGGTTTGCACGCCTTCTTCCTGCTGTTGGACCGCCCCGAGGCGTACAACCTGCCGCCCGATCCGTCCGTGCCGACCAAGGGGGTGGGTGGATCGTGGGGCGTCATGGCACTTGCGGCGGCGGGGATGGCGGCAGCGGCCGTGGTGGCGGCGCACAGCAGGGGAGGGGAGCGGAAATGAGCCTGGCACAGAGACGATCACAGGTAGGAAGAGAGATGAGTCCGACCCTGGCGCTGCAGACCGGCGAGGGCGCGGCACAGCGGGTGAAACATGCCGAGCCCGACGCGGGGGGGATCGTGCCGCTGTGGCGGGAAGTGCCCTCGCAACCGAGACCGGCGCAGGACTATTACCGGCTGGCGCTCCTCAAGGAGCCGGTGTGGATCTGGTCGGTGCCTGCTTACTTCTATGTGGGGGGCGTGGCCGGCGGGGGGGCGGTTCTGGCGGCTGCCCTGCACGGGAAGACGCGTCTGCGGCGGCTGGCAGCCTGGTGTCGTCTGCTCGCGTTTCTCGGTACGACGGTTGGGCCGGCCCTCCTTACCTACGACCTGGGCAAGATGAGCCGTTTCCTGAACATGCTGCGGGTGCTGCGTCCCAGTTCCCCCATGAGCCTCGGGTCCTGGTCCCTGGCGGGGACCGGTATGCTGGCGACCCTTTCCCTGTTGCAGGGGGATCGTTCCGGCGCGGTGACCCGCTACGGCACGGCACTCGGCGGGCTCATGGTGGCTGGCTACACGGGCGTGCTGCTCGGTAATACGGCGAACCCGCTCTGGCGGGAGCGGCGCCTTTTGCTGCCGTTATTGTTCACCTCGTCGGCCGCGGCAAGCACGGCGGGGGTGTTGCAGTTGATGCCGCTGGACAAGCGCGAGGAAAAGGTGGTGCAGCGTTTCGGCATGGTCGGCAAGGCGGGGGAAGCCGCCTGCATGGTTGCCATGCAGAGAAGCGAGGGGACGGTGCCCGAAGTGGCCGCGGCCGCCAGGGGAGGGAAGGGTGGCGTGTTGTGGACGGCGGCGAAGGCCGCTCTCGTCACGGGCATCCTGGTCGAGTTGTTGCCGGTGCGCTCTCCGGTTAAAAGGAAGGTGAGCGGGGCCCTGACCACCATAGGGGCCAACTGTCTGCGCTTTGCACTACTGGAATCGGGAAAAAGTGCGGCACGCGAGCCGCAGGCGACGTTCAACCTGCAGCGGACGAGGATGAAGGGGTAGTCCCCCCCCTTTTTACAAACAAGGGGGGAACTTACCGGCAACGTTCAGTGTGAGGGTAAGGTGATCTACAGCGTGGTGAGGTGATCTACAGGGTTTGCTTGGCGGCGGAGAGCTTGATCTCCAGCACGGCACGGGCCCAGGGGAATTCACCCTTGGTCGAGTCGAAGGTGGGACCGGAATCGACCATCGTGCCCGTCCCCTCCAGGAAGAACCCGGTGCCGGGACCGTGACTTCCTTCCACTTCCCGCGCACCCAGCGTCATCAGGACCCTCGGGTTTTGCGCCAGGTTGTTCTCGGTGACATGCATGTAGCCGACCGGCACCAGCAGTTTCCCCTCCGGGCTGATCCTCAGGTAGCTGTTCCAGGTGTTCACCATGTGCGGGCCTTCAATGCCCTGCGTCACTATGGCCACCACGCCCTCATGCGCCATCACTTCTTTCATCTTCTCCGGAATCGCAATCATCATGTCGTAACCTCCTTGGCAGTTGTCGCTGGTTTGGTGGCGTATTTGTGTATGTACTTACTGCTTTACTTGTGTAGTTGTTTATTTTGCTTCGGCTATGAGTACTGCCCCCTGGCCTTTCTCAGGGACCCGCATCCACTGTGCCGCAACCAGCGACACCACACCAAGCACGGTGCCGGCTATGAAAGGTATCCGGTAATCCATCATCCAGAAGTATCCACCCAGAGCCGGCAGGAAAACGGCCGCGATGTGATTGATGGTGAACCCTACTGACATGGACGAGGCGATGTCGGCCGGATCAGCCACCTTCTGGAAGTAGGTCCTGATAGCAACCTCGAAATTGTAGAGGATGTTGTCCAGTATGTACATCAGCATGACCAGATTTTTCGAAGTGGTGAAGGCGTAGACCAGGAAGATGACGATGACGCCGGAGTACTCGATGGACGATATGGTCCGCTCGCCGAAGTGGTTGATGGCCTTGCCGATCAGCGAGTTGAGGATGTAGGCGACCACGTTGTTCACGATGAAGAGGATGGTCATCTCCCGCACCGTGAAATGGAACACCTGGACCAGGAGCAGGATCGAAAAGACCACGAAGATCTGGCGCCTCGCGCCGGAGAGGAGCGTCAGCAGGTAAAAGAGCGAATACCTGCGGCGCAGGATCATCTTCTTGCGCTGCGGCACGATGCCGGCGTGGGTCGGGTTCTGGAACAATCCCCAGATCCCTGCGGCCAGCACGAGACCGCCGATGGTCAGGTACATCTCACGGTACTGTGCGATGCCGCTCAGGCAGTACACGATGATGCCGGCGACGACGCTGGACACCGCCGCGAGCGCCCGCAGACGACCGAAAATAAGTGGTGACACGGCCGTCGAGAAATATTGCAGTGTCAGCGACTGGTTCGTGCTCTCGTAGTAGTGGAAGCCGAAACTCATGACCACCGTCGTGAAGATGACCCAGCCGTAGGAGGGGATCAACGCGGTGATTCCGGTGCCGAGGCCGAGAAGGACGATGGAAAGCGCGGCCAGCTTGTGCTCCCGCACCAGCAGCAGTACGAACACGACCAGCAGCGACAACAGCCCGGGGATCTCGCGCACCGACTGCGTCACGCCTACCTGGCTGCCGTTCAGGTGCACCATTTCGGCGGCGAAGTTGTTGAAGAGGATGGTATAGCCCTGCAGGCCGATGGTCGAGGCGGCGGTCAGCACCACCAGGAAGCGCAGCATGGGACGCTGCTCCGAGCTTAAAAGCCCTGCGTCGAATTTTCCCAGCACACCTTTCATTGAAATCTCCAGTTCGTCGAGGCTAAGCCCGCGCCGACTGCCACGGCGCAGAGCGCTACTTTTAGCACCGTTGGCGCCCGAATGTATATACCGCTCTCTCTAATGATCAGGCGGCGGCTTGACATTAATGGGACGGCAGCTACTTTTTATGATGTTTTTCAGCTCAGGTCCTGCGTCAGACTGAATCTGGCGGGGTGCGGGGCTGTATCAACCCCAAGGAGGAAGTCATGCAAAAGTATCGCTGCACGGTTTGCGGTTACATCTACGATCCGGAGGTGGGGGACATCGACAGCGGTGTGGCACCGGGGACTGCCTTTGAGGATATCCCGGAGGATTGGGTCTGCCCCGTGTGCGGTGTCGACAAGAGCATGTTCGAACCGGCATAAGCTTCTTCTGGGGAGATCATCTCATGAAGTGCGTCATCATCGGCGGCATAGCCGCCGGACTTTCCGCCGCCAGCCAGATCAAGCGGCAATCCCCCGAGGCCGAGGTGATCGTCCTCGAAAAGAGCGGCGATGTCTCCTACGCGGCCTGCGGGATGCCGTACAACCTCTTCTTCAAGGAGAAGCCGGTCGAGAAGCTGTACGCGATCCCGCTGGATACCATCCGCTCCGAGCGCGGGGTGGATTACCGGCTCTACCAGGAAGTGACCCGGATCGACGCTGACGGTAAGCGGGTCGATGTCACCGACCTGAAGAGCGGCAAAATCTACAGTGAACCTTACGACTTCCTGGTCTATGCCACCGGAAACACTGCGATTCGCCTCGACTATCCGGGGTTCGACGGCAGCGATGTGTTCTACTTCCGCACCCTCGAGGACACGCGGCGCGCCAAGGAGTTCCTCTACCGCAATCCCCCCGCCAAGGTGCTCCTGATCGGAGCCGGCTACACCAACCTGGAAGTCGCCGACGTACTCACCAACATGAAACTCACCCCGGTGATCATCGAGAAGGCGCCGGTCATCCTCCCTGCCTTCTGCGAGGAGGTGCGCAACAAGGTGATGGAAAAGGCCCGCGCGAAGGGGATCGAGCTTCTCACCGGCGTGGATGTCGAGGAGAAGGTGGGGCGCCAGGTGAAGACATCGGCGGGGACCTTCGAGGCCGACATGGTGGTGGTCGCCGCGGGCGCCAGGCCCAACACGGCGCTCTTTGCCGCGGCAGGTGGCGAGCTCGGCGTTGCCGGGGCCGTCAAGGTGGACCGCTACCTGCGCACCAACCTGGACGGCGTCTTCTCCGGCGGTGACTGCGCTGAGCACTACGTCCGGCAGTTGGGGCTCAACTCCTACTTCCCGCTGGGACCGACAGCCAACAAGCAGGGTCGGGTCATCGGAAATAACATCTGCAATCCCGGCAGGATGATGCAATTCTGGGGCATCGACCAGACCGCAGTCTTCAAGTTTTTCGACTATACCATCGCCACCACGGGCTTGAGCGAGCGGCAGTTGCAAACGCTCAACAAGGATGTGGTGAAGGTGGTGGTCGACGGGCCGACCCGGGGCGAGTTTCCCGGCGGCGGCACCATCCGCATCGTGCTCCTGTGCGAGAAGGGGAGCGGCCTGCTGCTCGGGTGCCAGATGGTGGGGGAAGACGTGGTGGCCAAGCGCCTCGACGTCCTGGCGACCGCCATCTACAAGAACATGACCGTATTCGAGATCGCGGAGCTCGACCTGAGCTATTCACCGCCTTACGCGCCGGTTTGGGACCCGATCCTCGTCGCGGCCAACGTAGCGGTAAAAAAAGTCTGAGGAGACCAGCATGAGCGTTACCACCAACAGCTATAACACCCTCTCCACGCTCACCGTGGACGGCAAGACCTACCGCTATCACTCGTTGAAGGCCTTCGCGGCCAATTCCGGCATCGATATTTCCCGGCTTCCCTATTCGATGAAGATCCTGCTGGAGAACCTGCTGCGCCGCGAAGACGGTGTGGTGGTCAAAAAGGAGGATATCGAGGCGGTGGCGCGATGGGACGCGCAGGCCGAGCCGGACAAGGAAATGCAGTTCATGCCGGCCCGCATCCTGCTGCAGGACTTTACCGGCGTTCCCGCCGTGGCCGACCTGGCCGCCATGCGCTCCGCACTGAGCCGCCTCGGGGGACGCCCATCGGACATCAACCCGATGCAGCGCGCCGATCTGGTCATCGACCACTCGGTGCAGGTGGACCAGTACGGCAGCCAGCTCGCGCTCAAGGCCAACTCGGTGCTTGAGTTCGAACGCAACCACGAGCGCTACCAGTTCCTGCGCTGGGGACAGTCCGCCTTCAGGAACTTCAGCGTAGTGCCGCCGGCGACCGGCATCTGCCACCAAGTCAACCTGGAATACCTGGCGCAGGTCGCCCTGGTCAACACGGTGGACGGCGATGAGTGGGTGCTGCCGGATACCCTTGTGGGGACGGACTCGCACACCACCATGATCAACGGCCTGGGCGTGGTAGGGTGGGGCGTAGGTGGGATCGAGGCGGAAGCCGCCATGCTGGGGCAGCCCTGCTCCATGCTTATCCCGCAGGTGGTCGGCTTCCGGCTGACCGGCGCACTGAGCCCCGGCGCCACCGCGACCGACCTGGTGCTGACCATCACCCAGATGCTCAGGAAGAAGGGGGTGGTGGGCAAATTCGTCGAGTTCTACGGCCCCGGCGCCGCTTCGCTCAACATCGCCGACCGGGCCACCATCGGCAACATGGCCCCGGAGTACGGCGCCACCATCGGCGTCTTCCCCGTCGACGAGCAGACCACCGCCTACCTCGGGCTGACCGGCCGGGGGGCGGGTGTGCCGCTGGTGGATGCGTACTTCAAGGAGCAGGAACTGTGGCGCTCCTCGGACCGTCCCGAACCGATCTTCAGCGACACCCTGGAGCTGGACCTGGCCGACGTGGAACCTTCGCTGGCCGGTCCCAGCCGTCCCATGGACCGCGTGCGTTTGAAGGAGGTGCGCGGTTCGTTCCGCAGGCAGCTCGTCACCTTGAGACAGCAGGATGCCGCGCACGTGGACAAGGAGACCCTTAACCGCTGGCTCGGCGAAGGAGGATCGCCGGTAACCGTCGCGCCGGAACTGATGGCGGAGCACCCGGACAAGGCCCTGGGGTCCCTGGGGCAGTGCGTCCCGGTGCGCCAGCCCGACGGCACCAGCTACAACCTCTGCCACGGCTCCATCGTGATCGCGGCCATCACCAGCTGCACCAACACCTCGAACCCCTCGGTGATGATCGGTGCGGGCGTCCTCGCCCGGAACGCGGTGCGGCGCGGCCTGCAGGTGCGCCCCTGGGTGAAGACGAGCCTCGCCCCCGGTTCAAAGGTGGTCACCGACTACCTGGCCGCCGCCGGATTGACCCCGTACCTGGATGCGCTCCGTTTCCACCTGGTCGGCTACGGCTGCACCACCTGCATCGGCAACAGCGGTCCGCTGGCGGACCATATCTCCCGAGCCGTCGTCGAAGGTGATCTCGCCGTCGCTGCCGTCCTCTCCGGCAACCGTAACTTCGAGGGGCGCATCAACAGTCACGTCCGCGCCAACTACCTCGCCTCCCCGCCGCTCGTGGTCGCGTATGCGCTGGCGGGTAACATCAACATCGATCTCACCCGCGATCCCCTGGGCACCGATCCCAACGGCGAGCCGGTCTACCTGAAGGACATCTGGCCGGACGACAAGGAGGTGGCGGAACTGGTGCAAAGCTGCGTCCATGCCGAGTCGTTTGCCACCAACTATGCCGACGTCTTCCACGGCGACGACGAGTGGCGCGGCCTTACCGTACCGAGCGGTGAGCTGTACCAGTGGCAGCAAGACTCGACCTACATCAAGGAGCCCCCATTCTTCCTCGAACTGCCGCCCCAGCCGGACCCGATCCCGGATATCACCGGTGCCCGCTGCCTGGCCCTGTTGGGGGATTCCATCACCACGGACCACATCTCGCCCGCCGGTTCGATCGGCAAGACGACTCCGGCCGGACGCTACCTGATGTCGCTGGGCATCGAACCCAAGGACTTCAACTCCTACGGCGCACGGCGCGGCAACCACGAGGTGATGGTGCGCGGCACCTTCGCCAACACCCGCATCAGGAACGCCCTCGTGCCCGGTGTCGAGGGGGGCGTCACCATGTACTTCGCCAAGGGGGACGGCAGCGGCAAGCAGATGTCCATCTTCGAAGCATCCGAACACTACCAGGCCGAGGGGACGCCGCTGGTCGTCATCGCGGGCAAGGAGTACGGGACCGGGTCGTCGCGCGACTGGGCGGCCAAGGGGACCAAGCTTCTCGGCATCCGCGCCGTCATCGCCGAGAGCTTCGAGCGCATCCACCGCTCAAACCTGGTCGGGATGGGGATTCTGCCGCTGCAGTTCCTGCCCGGTGAGAACTACAAGGGGATCGGCCTGGACGGTACCGAGAGCTTCGATCTCACCGGCTTGGACGCCCTGACGCCGGGGCAGAAGCTCGAGGTGAAATACGCCCGGGTCGACGGTTCGACCGGCACCTTCACCGTCCAGGTCCGCATCGACACCTCCAACGAGCTCGATTATTACCACCACGGCGGGATCCTCCCGTTCGTGCTGAGGCAGTTTCTCAAGAATTAAAAGCAGTCAGCGGCAACCGTTCCAACCTGTAGGGGCGAATAATCATTCGCCCCTTTTTTTTGCCCCCACCAGCGGCAAGAGTCGCGCCTCGGTTTCCGTCATGCTGCTTACGGCGTCATCGAACGGCAAAGGCGGGCGACCTACATACGACGCGGCGCCGACGATGGCTCTTGTCCTCCCTGCATAATGCTCTTGACCTTTGATACCCCCTAGGGGTATTGTTGCTTTAGTCAATATACCCCCATGGGGTATCAAAGGTCCGGAGGGAGCCATGAGCGACTCGCCAACAAACAAGCTGAATACCCGTGTCAAAAGGATCGCCGGGCAGGTGGCCGGCATCGAGCGGATGCTGGAGGAGAAACGTTACTGCGTCGACATCCTGAACCAGATCTCTGCGGTTCGGTCGGCGCTGGACGCGCTGGGAGTGGAACTGCTGACCCGGCACCTCGAGAACTGCGTGCTGGGGCAGGGGGATAAGCAGCACGACCAGGCCAAGCCGATGAGCCAGCAGCAACTGCTGGACGAGGTCAAGACGGCGCTGTCGCGCTTTCTGAAGTAGCTGTCGAGGGAGGAAACTATGTCTGGAAAAGTTGTGTCACGCGATCCTGTCTGCGGCATGGAGGTCCCTGCACCGGCTCCTCTTTCCGCCGCACATGACGGAACCACCTACAATTTCTGCTCCGCGAGCTGCCTGGAGAAGTTCATGGCCTCGCCGGCTACCTATCTCGCCAACGACGAGGGAGCTGCCGTCGCGGCTACAAAACCGGTGCCGGAACAGTCGCATCAGGCTGGGCATGCTGGGCAGGCCGAGCAGTGCGAGTTCCCGCTTTTGGGCATGAACTGCGCCGGGTGCGCCGGGCGGATCGAGAAGACCCTGAATGCGACGCCGGGCGTGGTGACTGCGGCGGTGAACTTCGCCACCACCCGCGCCACCATCAAGTACGATCCGAAGGGGACCAGCCCTGACGACCTGAAGCAGGTGGTGCGCGACATGGGCTATGACGTCCTGGAGGCGGGGGACGGGGCGGAAGCGGACGAAGCCGGCATGCTGGAAGCGCAGACGCAGGTGCACGAGGCACAGTACCGGAAGAACAGGGCCAAGTTCTTCCTGGCCCTGGCCCTGACTCTGCCGGTCGCCGTGCTGGCCATGGGCGGACACGTGGTGCCTGCCCTGGAGGAGGCCTTCAACTTTCCCGGCCGCGCCTGGGTCGAGCTCGCCCTCACCACGCCGGTGCTGTTCTGGGCCGGGCGCGAGTTCTTTACCGGCGCCTGGACCGCCGCGAAGCACCGCGTCGCCGACATGAACACGCTCGTCGCCCTCGGCACACTGTCGGCCTACGTCTTCAGCCTGGTCGCCACCATCGCCCCCGAGTGGCTGATGGCGGGCGCAGCCGCGGGTCACGGCCATACCATGGGCGCGCCGGTCGGCGTCTACTACGAGGTGGCCGCCATCATCGTTACCTTGATCCTGATGGGGCGCCTGCTGGAAGCGCGGGCCCGCAGCAAGACCAGCGGCGCCATCCACGCCCTGATCGGTCTGCAGCCCAAGCTGGCCCGCGTGGTGCGTGACGACAAGGAGACAGACATCCCCATCGCCGAGGTGCAACTGGGCGAGGTCATCGTGGTGCGTCCCGGCGAGAAGGTTCCCGTGGACGGCGAGGTGATCGAAGGGGCGTCGTCGGTCGACGAGAGCATGCTGACCGGCGAGCCGCTGCCGGTGCACAAGAAAAACGGCGATACCGTGATCGGCGCCACGCTGAACAAGACCGGCTCCTTCCGCATGCGCGCCACCAGGGTCGGCAAGGACACGGTGCTGCAGCAGATCGTGCGCCTGGTGCAGCAGGCCCAGGGGAGCAAGGCTCCTATCCAGCGCCTGGCCGACCTGATCGCCAGCTACTTCGTCCCGGTGGTCATCAGCGTGGCCATCGCAACCTTCGTGGTCTGGTTCGATGTCTCGCCGCCCGACACGCGCCTGAACATGGCGGTGCTCACCTTCGTCTCGGTGCTGATCATCGCCTGCCCCTGCGCCCTCGGCCTGGCCACGCCGACCGCCATCATGGTCGGCACCGGGCGCGGCGCCCAGAGCGGCATCCTCATCAAGGGGGGTGAGGCGCTGGAAACGGCACACAAGCTGACTACCATCGTGCTGGACAAGACCGGCACCATCACCCGCGGCGTACCCGCGGTCACCGATATCGAGAGCGATAAGTTCGATCCTCAGACCCTGCTGCGCATGGCCGCTTCGGCCGAGGCGGGCAGCGAGCATCCGCTGGGGGAGGCTATCGTGCGCTCGGCGGAGGAGCAGGGGCTGGACAGGCTTCCGGTGACCGGCTTCAACGCCATCCCCGGCCATGGCATCGAGGCGGAGGTCGACGGCAAAAAGATCCTGATCGGTACGGAACTGCTGCTCAGTAACCATGGCGTTGCCGCCGACACGTCCAAGGCCCACCATCTCGCTGACCAAGGGAAAACCCCGGTGCTGGTCGCCCTGGACGGCGCCTTTGCCGGCGTCATAGCCGTCGCCGACCCGGTCAAGGAGGGCTCCGCCGGGGCCGTCAAGCGGCTGCACGAACTGGGGCTCGAGGTGATCATGTTGACCGGCGACAACCGGCGCACGGCGGATGCCATCGCCCGGCAGGTCGGCGTCGACCGCGTGGTCGCCGAGGTGCTGCCGGACGGGAAGGGGGAGGAGGTCAGGAAACTGCAGGCACAGGGCAAGGTGGTCGCCATGGTAGGGGACGGCATCAACGACGCTCCGGCGCTCGCCCAGGCCGACGTCGGCATCGCCATGGGGAGCGGCACCGACGTGGCCATCGAGGCCGCTGACATCACGCTGGTGCGCGGCGACCTGAACGGCGTCATCTCCAGCATCGCGCTCTCCCGTGCCACCATCGCCAACATCAAGCAGAACCTGTTCTTCGCCTTCTTCTACAACACACTCGGTATCCCGATTGCTGCAGGCATCCTGTACCCGTTCACCGGCTGGCTGTTGAGCCCGATCATCGCGTCGCTGACGATGGCGCTTTCGTCGGTGAGCGTGGTTACCAACGCCCTGCGGCTGCGCGGGTTTACCGTGGAGAGGGGATAATCATGGACACTTCCCAAATACTGGTCACCGTCGGCGGAGTCGCCCTGATAGCGGGCAACCTCTGGTTCTTTTTCGGCAAAAAGGCTACCATCAAGCCTGCCGCCAAGGGCGCTCTCTATGCCTGCCCGATGCACCCCTGGATCACCAGCGACGATCCGACCGCCGATTGCTCGATCTGCGGCATGAAGCTGGTCAGAAGCGACGAGGTAGGCAACTAGCCGCGTCGCGGCCGTGTGTGGAATATTCTGCGGGGAACGTGGAATATTCCCCCGCGGACGTTACCGTGTCGTGCCGCCGGCACCGGGCTCCAACGGGATTACAGGGGCTTACCCCTTCGCTCGACCTTTGGCATGACACTTGATTAAAAGGTAGCCGGTAGTCGTTGCATAAGCTGCCGCGGGGCTCCTCCTCCTCGGTCCCGCGGCAGCGCCCTTGCCCGGTCATGGACCTCCCTAGCGAGGGGAGGGGCGGCTCGTCAGGGAAATGGATACGAACATGGGCGAATAATCATTCGCCCCCCCCAATAGCACCGATCGACACCGCAGCACGGAGACACGATGAAACTGCACACCATCTCGATCAACAACCTGAAGCGTCGCAAGGCCAAGATGGCCTTTCTGACCATCGGCCTCATGGTAGGCATCGCCACCATCGTCACCCTGGTCACCCTGACCCGCTCCATGTCCACCGACATCGAAAGGAAGATGGACGAGTTCGGCGCCAACATCCTGATCACGCCGCAGAGTAACGGCCTGTCAATGAACTACGGCGGCATCAACCTGGGCGGCGTCACCTTCGATCAGCGCGAAATCAAAGAGGAAGACCTGGACAAGGTCCGCAAGATCAAGAACAACAAGAACATCTCCTCCATCTCACCCAAGGTGCTGGGCGGGGTGAAAGTCGGCAGCCACGACGTGCTGCTGGTCGGCGTCGATTTCGCCGCCGAGCTCAAGATGAAACAGTGGTGGCAGATCTTCGGCAGCGAGCCCAAGGCTGACAACGAGGTGCTGCTGGGCAGCGACGCGTCCAACACCCTCAACGTGACCTCCGGCGACAACATCGAGATCAAGGGTGAGCAGTTCAAGGTGGCCGGTGTCCTGAACCAGACCGGGTCGCAGGACGATGCCCTCGTCTTCATGGCGCTCCCCAAGGCGCAGAAGGTTCTCGGCAAGGAAGGGAAAATCACCATGGCCGAGGTGGCGGCGCTTTGCTCCGGTTGCCCCATCAGCGACATGGTGAACCAGATTGCCGAGTTGCTGCCTGACAGCAAGGTCTCCGCGATCCAGCAGGTCGTCGCGGGCCGCCTGAAGGCACTGGACCAGTTCAAGCGCTTCTCCTACGCCATGGCCAGCGTCGTCGTCTTCATCGGCTCCCTCATCGTCTTCGTGACCATGATGGGGAGCGTGAACGAGCGCACCACCGAGATCGGCGTCTTCCGCGCCATCGGCTTCAGAAAGAGCCACATCATGCGGATCATCCTCCTGGAGGCCGCGCTGGTGAGCCTTCTGGCCGGCGTCCTCGGCTACGCGGCCGGGATGGGTGGGGCCAAGCTGGCGCTCCCGTTCATGGCGGAAACCAAGAACGCCCACCTGGTCTGGGACACGACCGTCGCCTTCGGCTCGATAGCCCTGGCGCTGCTTTTAGGCATCCTGGCCAGTCTGTATCCCGCGCTGCACGCCAGCAAAATGGACCCGACCGAAGCCCTGCGGGCGCTTTAAAAGAGGACGATATGGCAATCATAGAAATGAAGAGCGTGAAGAAGCAGTACCAGACCGGCTCGGACCTGGTAGAGGCGCTGCGCGGCGTGGACATCACCATCGAGGCGGGCGAATTCATCACCATCATGGGGCAGTCCGGCTCTGGCAAGAGCACCCTGCTTTCGGTCCTGGGCGGGATGAACCACCCCACCAGCGGCGAGGTCGAGATGGCCGGGGTGAAGCTGTACCAGTTGAAGAGCGAGGAGTTGGCTGACTTCCGCGCCCAGAACCTCGGCTTCGTGTTCCAGTCCTTCCACCTGATCCAGTACCTGACCGCCCTTGAGAACGTGATGCTGCCGTTGGCCATCGTCAAGATGAGCACCGCCGACAAGCGGGAGGCCGCGCGCCAGGCGCTGGAGCGGGTCGGCCTCGGTGCCAAGACGGACCGGCTTCCCAACCAGCTGTCCGGCGGCGAGCAGGAACGTGTCGCCATCGCGCGCGCCATCGTCAACAACCCGCACATCCTGCTTGCGGACGAGCCAACGGGGAACCTCGATTCGAAGACCAGCGAGGAGGTCATGGCACTGTTCAGGCAACTGAATGAGGCAGGCCAGACCGTGGTGATGGTTACTCATAACCCTGAGAACGGTGCTTATTCGGATAGAACCATTCACTTGAGGGATGGCTTGATCAGCGCTTAGGGCGACCTAACATCCTCTATAATAGAAAAATCTGGGGAACACATACTTCTTCTATCGAAGTGTTCTTCAGATTTTTCTTTTTGTGCCGTTTTTCTCAAGTCTAAAGTAAAGTCTGCCGAACTGTGTATAATATTCCACTGTTAGTGCCGAATATCCTTCGCGTTTCTTCACCAGTGCGATGTGTGAGGTTCGATAAAACAGTGACTTACGGCTCGGCACGAATCGTGTAAAACGTTGTGAAAGCTATCGCCATGTTTTCTGGAGTCACCATGAAATACCGGCTTTTTCCGCTGTACCTGTTGTTGTCCATCCTGATGACCGCCCCTGCGGTTCTCGCAGAAGACGCAAAACCAGCCACCGAAAACCTCGATCAGCTCGTGCAGACCGCTCTTTCCAGCAACCCGGAGTTGAAGTCCTCCTCGGCGCGCTGGGAGATGTACAAGAGCCGCATCAAGCAGGCGGGCGCCCTCGAGGATCCCATGATCATGTTCAAGTTGCAGAACATGATCGTTACCGATCCGCTGAGCTTCAACAAGGACTCCATGACCCAGAAGGTGGTCGGCATCAGCCAGCAGATCCCCTTTGCCGGCAAGAGAAAGCTCAAAGAAGACATCGCCGCCGCGGAGGCCGAAAGCTACCGCTGGAGCGTCGAGGAGCGCAAGCTCGAACTGACGCGCATGGTGCGGGAAGCCTACTACCAGGTCTATTTCACCGACAAATCGCTGGACATCATCGAGAAGAACATCAAGATCCTGGACGACTTCATCACCCTGGCGCAGACCAAGTACTCGGTCGGGCAGGGTGCGCAGCAGGATATCTACAAGGCGCTCCTGGAACGCTCGAAGATGCTGGACATGAAGATCTCGCTGGAGCAGCAGCGCAGGAGCCTCGAGGTTAGTCTCAACTCGCTGCTGAACCGCCCCCAGAGCACCAAGGTCGGCGCCGTTCCCGATTTCAAGCCGGCCCCCTTCAGCTACACGCCGGAACAGTTGGTCGACATTGCCGAGGAGAACCGGCCGCAACTGAAGTCGGTGAAGGCACAGATCGAGAAGGGAAGGGTGGGGCACCTGCTGGCGCAGAAGGAGTCCTACCCGGACTTCAACGTCTCCTTCGAATACATGCAGCGTCAGAGGGCCATGGGGAGCGACGGTTCCGACATGTACTCGCTGGGCGTCACCTTCAACCTCCCCATCCAGAAGGAGCGCCGCGCCGCCATGAGGGCCGAGTCGAGCTCGGAAGTGAACATGGCGAGCGAAGAGCTGAACGGCACGCGGAACACAATCTCCTCTGGGATCAACGATCTCCTGGCTCAGATGGAGCGGCGCAGGAAGCTGATCGATCTCTACACCACCGGCATCATCCCCCAGGCGGAGCAGTCACTTGAGTCGGCGGTGATCGGCTACCGGGTCAATAAGGTCGACTTCCTTACCCTTTTGGACAACCGGGTCACCCTCTTCAATTACGAGCGCGAATACTACGACTCGATGGCGGATTACCAGATGAAGCTGGCCCAGCTCGAAGCGCTGGTCGGCAAGGATCTGCAGTAGCTATAGCTCCTCCCCCCGGAGGGGGGAGGTTGGGAGGGGGGAGCCCCCAAGGTAACGATCCCCCTCTCTGTCCCTCCCCCTCCGGGGGAGGGGACGCGACAGCACATTATGTTGTAAAAGCAGCATGTTTCTTCGCGTTGACCGCTGCAATTTATTTAATTTCTACCCCGCGAGGTATTTACTCATGAACAAAAGCGTGAAGGTCGCAATCCCCATCGTCCTGATCCTGGTAGCGGCGGCAGCCGGCGGAGGATACTACCTGTGGCAGCAAAAGCTCCAGGCCCCGGCCGGCAAGGAAAAGGCCGCCCAGGCGCAGGTGCTCTACACCTGCGCCATGCACCCCTTCATCATCAAGGATAAGCCCGGGGTCTGCCCGATCTGCGGCATGCAGCTGATCAAGAAGGTGGAGGGGACCCAGGCAAGCGCCGAGGAGCAGAAGATGCTCGGGCACGTCTCGCTGTCGCCGACCCAATCGGTCATGGCCAACGTGGCGACGGTGCCGGCCGAATACGCACCGCTGTCCAAGGAGATCAACGCGGTCGGTATCGTGCAGTACGACCAGTCCAGGCAGGCCAAGGTGACCGCCTGGGTGGCGGGTCGTATCGACAAGCTCAACGTGAGCACCGTAGGCGCTTTCGTTTCCAAGGGGAGGCCGGTGGCGGAGATCTATTCGCCCGACCTGGTCGCCGCCCAGCAGGAATACCTGCTGGCGCTGAGAAGCCGCGAGCAGTTCAAGAAATCGACCATCGACGCCATCTCGCAGGGGGGTGAGGGACTGGTTGCCTCGGCACGCCAGAGGCTCAAACTCCTGGGGGTGAAGGACGAGCAGATCGCGGGACTGGAGAAGGCGGGGCACCCGAACATCAAGCTCCCCATCTACACGCCGCTTTCGGGCGTGGTGATCGAAAAGGTGGTCCAGGAAGGGCAGTACGTCAACATGGGGGACCCGCTCTTCAACATCGCCGACCTCTCCACCGTCTGGGTCGATGTCGAGGTGTACGAGAACGAGTTCAGCTTCGTGAAGATGGGACAGCGGGTGGAGATCGTCTCCCAGTCGTACCCGGGCAAGACCTTCGCCGGGCGCGTCTCCTTCATCTACCCCTTCCTCGATCCCAAGACCCGCACCGTGAAGGTGAGGGTGGAACTGGCGAACCCCGGCCTCAAGCTGAAGCCGGACATGTTCGTCAACGCCTCCATCAAGGCGCCGCTGGGGAGCGCGCTGGTGGTGCCGACCACGGCGCTCATGGACACCGGCAAGCGCCAGGTGGTGTGGGTCGAGTCCCAGCCCGGCATGTTCGAGCCTCACGACGTGCAGGTGGGTGCGCGCGTCGGGGACAAGGTGCAGATCCTGTCCGGCCTGAAGCAGGGCGACAAGGTGGCGGCTTCGGGCGGTTACCTGATCGATTCCGAATCGCAGCTTGCCGGCGGCAGCGGCGGCGGTGGCCACGAGGGGCACGCCGGCGGTGCTACCGCTCCCGGCGCCGCGGCCCCTGCGGCTCCCGGTGCAGCAGGCGAGCACCAGGGCCACGGCGCTCCGGCTGCACCCGCCGCGCCGAAAAAGGGCGGCGGCATGGATATGGGCGACATGAAGATGTAGTTGTTGGAATTACTATGAGCACTGAGGTTTTACATGATTGAAAAGATCATCGAATATTCCGCCCGCAACCGGGTGATAGTGCTGATGCTGTTCGCCCTGCTGATCGCCTGGGGCGTCTGGGCCGTGTACAAGACGCCGGTGGACGCGATACCGGATCTCTCCGACAACCAGGTCATCGTCTTCACCGATTACCCGGGCCGTTCGCCGCAGGTGGTCGAGGACCAGGTAACGTATCCGCTCGCGGTGAACCTGCAAGGGCTGCCGCAGGTGCGCGCCGTGCGCGCTTCTTCCGCCTTCGGTTTCTCCATGATCTACGTGATCTTCGAGGACAAGGCCGACATCTACTGGGCTAGGACCCGCGTCCTCGAGCGGCTGAACTACGCCGCGAGCCTGTTGCCGCAGGGCGTCGTGCCGACCCTGGGCCCGGATGGCACCGGCGTCGGCCACGTGTTCTGGTACACCCTGGAAGGAAAGGGGTACGACCTGGAGCAACTGCGGACGCTGCAGGACTGGTTCGTGCGCTACCAGCTCAACACGGTCCCCGGCGTGGCCGAGGTCGCCTCCATCGGCGGCTTCGTGCGCGAGTACCAGGTCGACCTCGACCCCAACCGCCTCTTCGCCTACAACATCAAGGTCGGGCAGGTGGCCGATGCCATCAAGAAGTCCAACAACGACGTTGGGGGCAGGCTCCTGGAGCAGGCCGACGCCGAGTACCTGATCCGCGGGCGCGGCTACGTCAAATCCACCGCTGACCTTGAGAATATCGTGGTGGGCGCCGACATGCGCGGCACGCCCATCTACGTTAAGAACCTGGGCACCGTGCAGCTCGGCGGCGCCATCCGGCGCGGCATGCTGGACATGAACGGGCAGGGCGAGGCCGTGGGCGGCATCGTGGTCATGCGCTACGGCGAGAACGCGAAGGACGTCATCGACCGGGTCAAGGAGAAGATCGTCTCCCTGGAAAAGGGTCTCCCCCCGGGCGTCAAGATCATGGTTTCCTATGACCGCAGCGACCTGATCGAGCGCGCCATCCACACCCTGAAGCACTCGCTGATCGAGGAATCGGTGGTGGTGTCGCTGGTCATCCTCGTGTTCCTGCTGCACTTCCAGAGCGCCCTGGTCATCGTGCTGACGCTCCCCATCGCGGTGCTGATCTCCTTCATTACCATGAAGCTCATGGGGGTCACCTCGAACATCATGTCGCTGGGCGGGATCGCCATCGCCATCGGCGTACTGGTCGACGCCGGCGTCATCATGGTGGAGAACTGCTACCGCCACCTCTCCGAGATGCCGCCCGAGGAGCGGAAGGAAAAACGCCTGGACGTCATCATCACCTCCGCGAAGCAGGTGGGGCGCGCCATCTTCTTCTCGCTGGCCATCATCATCCTCTCCTTCGTGCCGGTGTTCCTGCTCGAAGGGCAGGAAGGGAAGATGTTCCACCCGCTCGCCTTCACCAAGACCTTCTCGATGATGGGGTCGGCCTTCATCGCCATCACGTTGGTGCCCGTTTTGATGTATTTCCTGATGCGCGGCAAGATGCCGCCGGAGAGCTCGAACCCGGTCTCCAGCTTCTTCATCAAGCTCTATTCGCCGGTGATTCGGTGGGTGCTGAAATGGAAGAAGACCACCATCGCGCTGAACGTGGTGGCGCTCGCCATCGCCATCCCGATGTTCATGAGCATAGGCAGCGAGTTCATGCCGCCCTTGGACGAGGGCTCGCTGCTGTACATGCCGGTTACGCTCCCCAATATCTCCATCAACGAGGCGAAGCGCCTGATCCAGGTGCAGGACACCGTGATCAAGAGCGTGCCGGAGGTGGAGCACGTACTCGGCAAGGTCGGGCGCGCCGAGACCTCGACCGACCCGGCGCCGGTCTCCATGTTCGAGAGCATCATCATCCTGAAGCCCAAGGAGAAGTGGCGCCCCGGTGTCACCAAGGCCGACATCGTCGCGGAGCTGGACGGCAAGCTGCAGCAGATCGGCGTCAGAAACGGCTGGACCCAGCCCATCATCAACCGCATCAACATGCTCTCCACCGGCGTGCGTACCGACTTGGGCGTCAAGATCTTCGGCTCCGACTTGAACGTGCTCAAGGACCTCGCGGTGCAGGCCGAAGGGATCCTGAAGACAGTGCCAGGCGCTGCGGACGTCGTCGCCGAGCGCGTCACCGGCGGCAACTACATCGACATCGACATCGACCGCGAAGCAGCGGCGCGTTACGGTGTGTCGGTGGGGGACATCCAGGAGGTGATTTCCACCGCGCTTGGCGGCGAGATGCTCTCCACCTCCGTTGAAGGGCGCAACCGTTTCCCGATCCGCCTGCGTTACATGCGCGAGATGCGCAG
Source organism: Geomonas oryzisoli (assembly GCF_018986915.1). Taxonomy (NCBI): domain Bacteria; kingdom Pseudomonadati; phylum Thermodesulfobacteriota; class Desulfuromonadia; order Geobacterales; family Geobacteraceae; genus Geomonas; species Geomonas oryzisoli. The sequence goes on along the minus strand of NZ_CP076723.1, from coordinate 2,219,499 downwards.
CGACATCCCGTCCATCCAGCGCATCCTCGTTTCGGGGATGGAGGGGGCGCAGGTGCCGCTCTCGCTGGTGACCAAGCTGAAGGTCTCCACCGGTGCGCCGGAGATCAACAGCGAAGGCGGTCTCTTGCGCTCCATCGTTTTCCTCAACGTCCGCGGGCGTGACATGGGTGGCTTCGTCAACGAGGCGAAAACGGTGCTGGAGAAGCAGATGAAGCTTCCGCCGGGTTACTACGTCGCCTGGTCCGGTCAGTGGGAGAACCAGGTGCGCGCCAAGGCGCGGCTGCAGATGCTCGTTCCCGCCGGCATCCTGATCATCTTCATCCTGCTCTATTTCACCTTCCACTCCGCGCTGGAGGCGAGCATGGTCATGTTGTCGGTCCCCTTCGCGCTGGTCGGCGGGGTGTACCTGGTGAAGCTTCTCGGCTACAACATGTCCGTAGCCGTCTGGGTCGGCTTCATCGCCCTCTACGGCATCGCGGTCGAGACCGGTGTGGTCATGGTCATCTACCTGCACGAGGCGCTGGACCGCAAACTGCTCAAGGGGGCGGTGACCGAGCAGGACATCTACGACGCCACCTTCGAAGGGGCGGTCCTCAGGCTGCGTCCCAAGCTGATGACCGTCGCGGTCGCCCTGCTTGGCCTGGTGCCCATCATGTGGTCTTCCGGTACCGGCGCCGACGTGATGAAACCGATCGCGGCACCGATGATCGGCGGGATGATCTCGTCCGCGGTGCACGTTCTGATCATGACCCCGGTCATCTTCGTGCTGATGAAGAAGCACGACCTGAAGAAAGGGAAGCTCAAGTACTCCGGCATGAAGCATTAGACGAATATGCTACTGCGGTAGTAGAATATTCTTCGTCGTTGCAGTGCCACACTGTGACGAGATGGCTCTGAATCGGCACTTTAGCTCTTGGCACACCGCGTGCTTAGTCAATAACAGTTATTTTTCACGCAAAAGGAGAATCACCATGAAAAAACTCGTCGTTCTTGCTGCCGCCGCACTCGCTCTCTCCGCTCCGATCGCTTCCTATGCCATGGATCACGGTTCCATGGACATGGGTCATGGCAACATGAAGATGGATCACGATATGGGCGGCGTCGCTCACGAAGAGGTTGTCAATGGCGTGAAGGCCACCTTCAAGGTCATGAGCATGAAAGAGCACATGGCTGCCATGAAGATGGAACTGCCCAAAGGCATGAAAGAGACTCACCATATCGCCGTCGAATTCAAGGATGCCAAGACCGGCAAGGCGCTCACCGAGGGTGAGGTGAAGGCGAAGGTCCAGGGCCCGGACAAGGCCGAGCAGACCAAGGACCTGATGGGCATGCAGGGGCACTTCGGCGCGGACTTCGACCTTTCCAAGAAGGGCAAGTACGGTGTCATGTGCAAGTTCAAGCTGAAAGACGGCCAGGTGCGCAGCTCCAAGTTCTGGTACACCGTGAAGTAGTACAGTCGGGGCGGCTCCGGAACCGGAGCCGCCCTTCGCTTCATCCTTTCCCTCCCGGTTGCTTCCGTCCTCTTCCGATGTCGCTGGCACTTCTTGTTGTCTTTAAGCGCAACTGATTGAGCTATAAGAAATTTCACCTGGCGTTTTTCTCTAAAATATCTTAGAGGATACTTACATGACTAAAACGAACCTCGCCCGTACTGTACGGGGCGTATTCCTGCTTCTTCTTCTCGCTGTATTCGCAGGGTGCACCTCCCGTCAGGAGACGCCTCCTGAAGCCAAGGGCAGGGTCAACGCCACCGGCGCTTTCGTGAAGTACTTCGGGCCCGTTCCGCCGGTAGACAAGGGCACCTGTTACGGGTTCGTCATCTACTTCCCGTCCGCCAAGGACCCCGGCAAGGTGCTGCCTTTCCCGTTCTTCAGTTTCGACGAGGCGAGCCTGAAAAAGGTGGCGCTGGGCAAGCTGATAACCGGTATGGGGGACCAGAAGACCTACCAGGGGGAGTTGGCCCAGCCGTTCCCGGTCGGCAGCCGCGTCCTCGATGTCTCCCAAGCCGCCGGCACGGTGACCGTCAACTTCAGCAAGGAAGTCAATTCGATGAAGCCCGACCCCCAAGTGCGGCAGGCGGTGGTCAATGCGGTGACGTTGACCCTGCGCCAGTTCACCGGCGTGACCGGGGTCGTCATCAAGGTCGAAGGTGCCGAGACGCCCCTGGAGCAACTGGTCGCCAAGGCCGATGAGAGTGCTGTGCTTCCTCTTGCCGCGCCCCGGCTTCTGGGTGTCGTCGGCATGAAGGAGAAGGGCTCCGCCAACGTCGAGGAAATCGACGCATTCTTCGACCGGCCGGTCGACATCAAGGAGCTCACCCTCTCCGGTGCCGATGGTAAGAAGATAGAGGGGGATATCTTCCAGTCCGTCTTCGACATGGCCGGCGTTCTGAAGACCAAGACTCCCCTGGCATTGCAACCGGGTGCGCCGGTCAAGGTGCACTGGAAGATCACCGACAAGCTTGGACGGAGCGCATCGGGTGACGGCGAGGTCGCGCTGGAGATAAAGGAACACTGACGGGAGTGATGCACGGTCAGGGACGGGGCCTGGGAAGCACATGTTCAAAAAAGCCATATTGCTGCTGGGCATCACCGTTACCTGCTGTCTGCTCTGGTTCGCCGTCTACGACTACCGCGAGGCCGGGCCCATAGCCAGGGAAAACCTGCGCGGGCTTGCGCTGTCGCTCACCACCGCCATAGAGAAACTGGCCGCCAACGATCCCTCGCTGGAGACTCTGCACTCCTTCCATCCAACCGATGTCGCATTTTTCGCCCTGGTCGATGGCCGCGGCGTCTACCGCTTCCACTCCAACCGCGATCTCGTCGGCACCGCCGTCGAAGCCCCTTCACAAATGATCCCGCTGCTGACCAGGTCCGAGACCCGTATCGTGCTCGGAACCGGGGAGCGTGCCTACCAGTTCAGCTCGCCCGTGACGGTACGCGGGGAGCCGCTTGCCCTGGTGCTTACCCTGCACACCTACCGCGCCGATGCGGTGATACGCCGCGCGCGCCTCAATATGACCATCGTGCTTGCGCTTGTCGTGGCGGGATGGCTCCTGAGCGTGGGCCTCGCGCGGTATGCGCGACGCGAGGAACGTCACCAGGAGGAGTTGGCGCGCAGGGAGACGCTGGCGAAGCTCGGCGAAATGGGTGCCGTACTGGCCCACGAGATCCGCAACCCGCTGGCCGGCATCAAGGGGTTCGCCCAGGTGATCGCCGCCAGGCCCCAGGAGTCCCGCAATGCCTCCTTCGCGCATAGCATCGTGACCGAGGCGGTGCGCCTGGAGAGCCTGGTGAACGATCTTTTGGCCTATGCCGCCAATGAGCCCGAAGCCGTGGCTGATTTCGCCCTGGCGAACCTTTTCGACCACACCGTCTCTCTACTCAAGCCCGATGCTGGTACGCACGGCGTCGGCATCTCCTGGCGCTGTCCCGGCGATCTGCTGGTTCGCGGCAACCGCGACCGGATCGAGCAGGCCCTTCTGAACCTCGGGCATAACGCGGTTCAGGCCATGCCCGATGGGGGGGAGCTGCAGTTCCTGGCAGAGCGGTCAGGCAAGGATGCCGTCATCAGCATCCGGGACAACGGCAGCGGCATTGCCGAGGAGCACCGCCAGCTCGTCTTCGAGCCGTTTTTCACCACCAAAAGCCGCGGGACCGGGTTGGGGCTTGCCCTGTGCAGGAAGATAGTTGAAGCAAACCGTGGCCGCATCACGCTGCAAAGCAGGGAAGGGGAGGGGACCGTGGTCACGCTGACTCTCCCCTGCGCCCGCTGACCAGGTAGAGGAGCCGAGATGAAGGGATCAGTGCTGGTTGTTGAGGATGACGAGACCTTTCGAGCCTTCGTGCAGACCATTTTGCAGGACGAAGGGTACCAGGTGGAATGCGCAGCCGACGGCGCCAAGGCGTTGCGCCTGTTGCGCCAGACCGGCTTCGACGTGGTGGTGTCCGACCTGAAGCTACCCGGAAAGAGCGGGCTTGACCTGTTCCGGGAGACGCGGCCCGATCCCGGTGCGCCCCCCTTCATCTTCCTCACCGCCTTCGGCACCGTTGATGAAGCCGTCTGCGCCATCAAGGAGGGGGCGGTGGACTTCCTGACCAAACCGCTTCAGGATCCCCAGGCGCTGCTCACCCTGGTGCAACGGACCATCGAGACGCAGGGGCGCGCCCGTGACTACCTCTCCCTGAAGGAGTCCGAGATCGCCGGACTGCCGCCGGAGGAACTGCTGTTCGCCGGCGACGCCATGCGCGTGGTGCGGCAACTGGTTCACGATGTGGCGGTCACTATGGCCAACGTGCTGATCTTTGGCGAAAGCGGCACCGGCAAGGAACTGGTGGCACGGACCATCCACCTGATGAGCCCGAGAAGCAAGGCTGCCTTTATCGCCATAAACTGCGCCGCCATTCCGGAAAACCTCTTGGAAAGCGAGCTGTTCGGCCACGAGAAGGGGGCCTTTACCGGTGCCGTACAGGCGCGCCAGGGCAAGTTCGAGCTGGCCAAGGGGGGCACCATCTTCCTGGACGAAATAGGCGAGATGCCGCTTTCCCTCCAGGCCAAACTGCTGCGCGTCATCCAGGAGCGGTCCTTCGAGAGGGTGGGGGGGACCCGGGAGATAAAGGCCGATGTCCGCATCGTCGCCGCGACCAACCGCAACCTGCGCGATGAAGTCGCCGAGCGGCGCTTCCGCGAAGATCTCTACTACCGGCTTAACGTCTTCCCGCTGCAACTGCCACCGCTTCGGGAAAGGACTGATGCCATCGCTAGTTTGGCTGAATACTTCATGCATCGCTTCAGCTCGCAGCTGGGCAAGACGCTGAAGGGGATCGAGCACGAGGCGCTGTCCGCTCTGCGTCGTTATCATTGGCCAGGCAACGTCCGCGAGCTGCAAAACGTGATGGAAAGGGCGGTGATCCTCGCCAAGGACCTGGTCCGGGCACGAACGCTTCCGGACGAGATCATGACCTCCGCCCAGGTGGGGCAACTGGACAGCCGGGAGCGCCTGAAAGGAGCGGAGCGCGACCTGATCGCGCAGGCGATCGCGAAACATGGCGGCAACCGCCGCCTCGCAGCAGGGGAGCTCGGCATCTCCCGGCGCTCGTTGCAGTACAAACTGAAGGAGTATGGCTTCCTGGATGAGGGATGAGTGGTGCAAGACCGCTGCGCGATGGTGCAGTTCTTTGCACCAAAGACGCTTCCCCGGCACATGCCCTGCCGCCGCAAACCTCGCTGAATCGGTTGGTTGCGATGCTGCCGTAACCTGGCACGGACCGTGATTACCCCTTGATCGTCGACATTTCGCAAAAGGAGGTTGAGGTCTTGGGAGGTAGCGTGCTGATCAGTGATGCCGGTAACCGGAACAACGGGGGAGTGATGAAGACGATAGCGGTGGTTGTGGTAATGGCGGCATTTGCGCTGCTGACCGGATGCTGCATGTTGCATCCGATGTGGTGACCAATCGGAAGGACGGTGCATTGTTATGGCAGGTGGGCGTTTAATTGTGATGATCATGGCTTTGCTCCTGAACGGGGTGTGGGTCGGGGAAGCTTCCGCGGGCTTTCTCGGCTTCGGCTCCGACGACAAGGGGAAAAGCGGTCTTGACTTCAACCGGGGCTACGACCTCAACACGGTGGGGAGCGTATCCGGGCGTGTCACTGCCGCACCGCACCAGGTAGAAAACGAGCAGTACATCGTGGAGGTGCAGACCGCCTCCGGCGCCGTGAGCCTGAGTGTGGGACCGGGCGCCTACTGGCAGAAAAGAGGAATCGCCGTCCGGATCAACGACGAGATCAGCGCCAAGGGAGCCCGGGCGCAGGGGCGGGACGGCAAAGATTACCTGTTGACCCAGAAACTGGTGAACAGGACCACGGGAGCCGCTGTCGAACTGCGCAGCGAGAGCGGCGAACCGGCCTGGTCGGTGAAAGGAGCCGGATCAGGTGCCCGCGCGCAGGATAACAGGTTTGGCGCCGGCGGCGGCAGCGGCTTCGGCGGCGGCTTCATGCGTGGGGGCGGTATGATGGGCGGCGGCATGCGGCGCTAGCGCCGCCAATCAGGTTGGGCCGGTGAGGTGACGATGATCAGGACGGGTATCTGCGGCAAGGTCGTTGGCGGTTTGTTGGTGGTGGGATCGTTGCTGGTCCCGGCGGCGGTGAGGGCGGAAGGGCCGGCGCTCTCCGCCACCCTCGGCTTCGAGTTCGCTACGGGCGATTACGGCACCGGCGTCACGACGCGGTCCGTCTATCTTCCCTTGACCGTAGCGCTCGCAGCCACCGACCGGCTCGGTTTTTCACTGGAAGTACCGTATGTCTACCAGAGCAATTCCGCCGTCAACACCGGCGTGCTGCTCGGCTCCGGCGGGCAGATGGCCGGGATGCAAAAAGAAGTCGCGGCCATGAACGGTCAGCACGGCGGCAGCGGCTCCATGTCCTCCGCCAAGCCCGACAGCTACGGCCGCTCCTCGAGCGGTGTCGGCGACATCACAGCCAAGGCCGGTTACGTCCTGGTGCCGGAGGGGGAGCTCATGCCGCGGATCCGTCCCTACCTTTTCGTGAAGTTTCCCACCGGAGACGAGAACAAGGCCCTGGGCACCGGGGCCTTCGACGAGGGGGGCGCGGTCGAATTCTTCAAACAGGTGGACCGGTGGTATTCCTTCGTGGAAACCGGTTACACCGTACAGGGGCATTCCTCGCTGCTGCCCCTGAAGGATTACTTTAGCTTCAACGCGGGAACTGGCTACGAGGTAACGGATTCGCTGTTGCCCATGCTGGTGGTGAAGAGCTCAACCGCTCCCATCGAGGGGGCAAGCGCCCTGGTGGAAACGCGCCTCAAGCTCAAGTACCTGGCCACCGGTCACACCAGCATCGAAGGGTATCTTGCCAAGGGGTGGACCCGCAGCAGCGCCGATTACGGTAGCGGCATCGCGGTTTCTTACGACTTTTGAAATCACCAACTTACACGGATAGAAGAGGGGGCATTACCATGAAACGAGAGATCATTGCGGCGGCAGCAGTTTTGGCGGTGGGTATGCTGGCAGGGTGCGGCGGCGGTTCTTCCTCCACCACTGCGGCCAAAGTGGCCGGCAAGGTGGCCGACGGATACCTGTACCAGGCGACGGTGTTTATGGACAAGAACAACAATTATCGCCTCGATGCCGGTGAGCCCACTGCGCAAACCGACGCTAACGGAGCTTACACCCTCACTGTGGACCCTGCCGATGTCGGCAAATACCCCATCGTCGCCCTCGCGGTCAAGGACGTGACCATAGACCAGGATACCGGTCTGCCGGTCGCGCACAGCTACCTGTTGAGCCTCCCCAAGGACAGCGTCTCCGGGACGGTGAGCAGCAACTTCATCAGCCCGATCAGCACGCAGGTGCGCGAGATGATGGAGACCGGCAACTACACCATGACCCAGGCGATGGATCAGATGCGGCTCAAGCTGCACCTTTCCCAGGACGCCGACCTGATGGGGGATTACATGGCGGGGCAGAACACGGCGCTGCACCAGACCGCCCAGAACATGGCCACCTTGATGGGGGGGCAGATGGGGCAGGTGTACCAGTCGGGCAGCAACACCGTCGTGGATGTCAACCGTTACCGCGGCATGATGGGGGTGATGTTCAGCAACATGTCGTCGGTGCGGGCCGCCACGACCGATGCGGACATGACCCAGTTGATGACCCTGATGTCCTCGGACCTCAACAACATCACGATCGGCCAACCGTTCCACAACATGTCCTCTTATTTCGGCGGCATGATGGGGGGCGGGGGGATGATGGGCAGGTAGACCTCGCACCTGCGGCATCTCCGGGTGGCTGTCTCCGGGGATGCCGCTTCTCATTTCAGGACTCGGTCAGGACCTCCCTCACCTTGTGCGCCAGTGACTGCATGGTGAAGGGCTTTTGTAGAAAGCACATGTCCTCGTCCACCTTGCCCCGCTCTGCGATGACATCGGCAGTGTACCCCGACATGAACAGGCACTTGAGGCTGGGGCGGGTTTTCAGCAACCGCTCGGACAGGTCACGACCGTTCATCCCGGGCATGATGATGTCGGTCAGAAGCAGATCGATCCGCTTGCCGGGGTCGGCAGCGATTTCGATGGCCTGCTCGGGCGAGCCTGCCGCATAGACGGTGTAGCCTAACTGGGACAGGATGGTGGTTCCTATCTCCATGATGGCCGGTTCGTCCTCGACAACCAGGATGCTCTCCGTTCCTCCCACCGGCCGTTCCCTCTCCGGCTTCGCCTCGTGGGCGACCTCATGCACCGCGGGCAGATAGATACGGAAGGTTGCACCATGGCCGGGTTCACTGGCCACCTCGATGTTGCCGTTGTTTTGCTTGACGATGCCGAACACCGTGGCGAGCCCGAGCCCGGTACCGCGCCCAAGCTCCTTCGTGGTGTAAAAGGGCTCGAAGATCCGGTCCATGACCTCCCGGGACATGCCGCGCCCGCTGTCCGAAACTTCCAGCATCACGTAGTCGCCGGGCACCAGGTCGGCCATCCGTGCCTGGTCATGCAGGTTAAGGGCAACGTTCTGGGTATATATCTCTATCCTGCCGACCCCGGCAATGGCGTCGCGCGCGTTGACGCAGAGATTGGCCATGACCTGGTCCAGTTGTGACGGGTCCAGTTTCACTTTCCAGAGGTCGAATCCTGGCGACCAGGACAGGTCTATATCTTCGCCGATCAGGCGATGCAGCATTTTGAGCATCCGCGCAATGGTCTCATTCAGATCGAGTACCTTGGGCTCGGCGTGCTGCTGCCTCGAGAAGGCCAGCAACTGCTTGGTGATGTCTGCCGAGCGCTTGGCCGCGTCGAGAATCTCCTTGAGCCGTTCGTGCATCGGGCCGGCAGGCTCTGCGGTCAGTATGCCCAGTTCGGCGTGCCCCATGATCACGCCCAGCATGTTGTTGAAGTCATGGGCTACTCCGCCCGCCAACTGGCCGATCGCCTCCATCTTCTGGGACTGCACCAACTGTTGCGTCAATCCGCGCTTTTCGGCCTCCATCTTGGCTTTTTCGGTGATGTCGCGGATTACGAGGACCATCCCCCCCAGTTCTCCCGAACTGTCGATGATGGGCGCACTGTTGACGGTTACGGTGCGCTCGGTGCCGCTTTGGGAAACGAGGGTGTGTTGTCCGGCTAATTCAAGGGCCTGTCTCGCCTCTATCACGTGGTGCAGTTCCGCCATCACCTCTGAGTGCTCTTTTTCTCCCGCTACTTTCAGCACCTGATCAAGCCGGTGGTGCCGTGCTTCTGCCTCGGTCCAGCCGGTGAGTGTCTCGGCAACCTGGTTCAGCAGCACGATGCGGTCGTTGGTGTCGGTGGCGATGACGCCCTCGCCGATGGACTGCAGGGTAACGGTAAGTCTTTCCTGTTCCGCGATCAGGCGCTGTTCGGCGTCGCGCAGTTGGGTGGAGGAATGGTTCAATGCATCGGCAAGGAGGTCGATTTCGTAGACTCCCCGCTGCACCGAGACCTGGGCTCCCTTGCGATCCTGCAGCTCCTGGGCGAAACGGCTGAGCTCGGCAATGGCACGCAGCGGTCGTTTGACCACGAGGACCATCAAAAGGGTGCCGACCAGGATCCAGAGCGCGCCGATCTGCAGACTGCTGTGCCACGTAGCCAGCTGCAGCTGGTTGGCCGTTTCCAGGCTGAAGGCCATCCGCACCCATCCAAGGTGGGTCCCTGCGGAAATGGGCGCCCAGAACACCAGTTGGTCGCCCTGGCGCATGAGCAAGGATTCCGCCTTGGTAAGGACGGTGACTGCCTTGTTTCCGTACACGAGTCGGGGAGGGGTGCTGCGCGAGGGGCGCTCGATGTTGCACAACAGGTTGCCGTTAGGCTCAATTACCTGTATTGACACGACATCGGGCATCTGCGCCGCGTTAAGCATGTGCGCCTCGAGCCCGGCGTATTCCTGGATGACGATGAAACCGGCGGCGCTGTCCGCGAGTCCATGGGCGAGGACCCGCAGGTTGTCCGAGAGCGCCTGGACGTAGATCGACTGCTGCCGGCTTCCGGTCCACCAGCCGTAAACGGCGATCATGGCGGTCAGGATCAGGGCCAACGATACGATGATCTTTACTTCGAGGCGCTTTAACATCGCAGGATTGTGTTATTGGGACTGCTGTTTGTCCAGCAGGTCGAAGTTGACGTCCGCAAAGAACGCATAATCACGCTGGTAGTCTGCTTTGATGGGGGCCGTGAGTTTGACCGCTTTCAGCATCTTGCGACCCTGCTCGGTATGGTCCAGGTCGAGCAGGGTCTTGGTAACCGCGTCCCTGATCTTTTTGGGGACTCTGGGGTGGGCTGCAAAAGGGTGGGAGGCCACCTCCGGGGTTTTCATGATGATCCGGAACTCCTTCTGCATCTCCGGAAAATCGTCGATCATGCTGCTGTCCAGCGTTGCGCCCGCATCGGCCTTGCCGACCAGGACGCTCTTGGCGACGTTGATCGTTGAACCGCTGAAGGATACGTTGAAATCGATCTGCTGGCCGGTAATAAGCGCGTGGCGGGTGATGACGCTGCATACGTTCTTGGGGCCGACGATGGCAATCGTTTTCCCCTTGAGGTCCTTCACCTGGTGGTAGGGCGAGTCCTTGCGGACGAAGACCTGGCCGCGCAGCATGTTCGAGCCCCGTACCAGCGGGATGTATTTCTGCTTCTGGTATGCGAGGTAGAACATGTTGGGGGCCGCGTACATGAAGTCGACGTGGTCCCCCTTGGTGTCCTCGAGGAAGGCGGTGATCTTGTCGTAGAGTTTGAGCTCGATTTTGATGCCCGCCTGGCGGGAAAGGTGCTCCACCAGCGGGGTCCAGTTTTTATGCAGTGTAACCGCGGGAAGATTAGGCACTATGGCCAGCGTGTAGACCTTTTCTGTGGCAAAGGCTTGGAAGGGAAGGGCTAGTAAGTAGAGAAAAGCCAAGATGAGACAGAGGTGTCTGACCTTGAGACAAGACATAAGGATCCTCCCGGTTGCAGATTTGGTGTCGTAGTATTCGCTAAACAGAGTCCATACACGAAGCCTTAAATGGAACAACACAAGCAGGCATTGTCGGCACGATCACAATTCCTACTCGGCATTTACGCAGCTACACTTAACGTTTTTTTCATGTCTTTGTCCGGCAATGTTGAAAGAGTCGGTTTCGCATCATGCCTTGGGGGGGGAGACCTGGTGCAGCATTGCTCAAACTCTCGTATGAAGTCTTTGCCGCGTCTTTAGCCAGGGTCGGATGGAGGGGGGGATGGCGGGAGTGGTGGTGTAGAGCGCGTGGGGGATGGGGGTGCTTTTTCTGGAGGCGATGCCTATGCCATTTGGCTGTTTCCTTCCGGGAAAGTGATGGGGCAACGTTACGAAGAATATCCTCTTCCGTTGCCCCATCGCCTCATGCTCTAACCTGCAAAGGGGTTATTGCATGACAATCCCCTCGGCGGCATTGATGGCTTGCACTTCCTCGACGCTAAGTGAGCCTTTGCCAAGAAGTGCGGAGGCCGATGCGGTCCCGTTTGAGAACTGGGCGCTGTTGCTTATCTTTGCCTTGACGACCACGGTGTGGACACCTTGGCCAAGGTCGGCCTTGATAAAGTTGAAGTGGTGGGCTGCCGTCGTGTCCAAAAGAAGCTGGATCTCTTCCGGGATGAGGGTGCATTCGGTGAGCAGGTCAGTGATGCCGTCGCCGTTTTGGTCCAAGCACGCGCTGTAATACCCCCCCAGGGTCGCTGAAAGTTGCTGCTTCCTCCTGTCGAAAACCACCACGCCAGGCGCAGCCTCGGTCCCGTCGACAAGCACCTTGACCTCTATGCCGGATTCGGCCGTTGAAGTGTCCTTCACGCCACCACTGCTCTTGACCGCGGTGTCGGTAAGCAGGGTGGTCTCCAGAGAGACGCCGATCAGCAGGTCTTTCGGCGTTGCGGTATGGATTTCTCCTTGCAGCACGGTGGACCAGCCATCGGCATCGTTGCTAGCCAGCGCGGAGTGCACGACGGCTACAGTCCCAACATTTGCGGTGAACTTGGCAGAGGCTCCGAAAGCCGACGTTGCGGTCAAAAGTGCGAGTGCGAGAATGGCAAAAAAATTCATACTCTCCTCCCTAAAATGATTCTTAATTTTTGACATAGCTCCCACTGCTCCTTAGTATGCTCCTGGTGCCGGAATGACTGCTGTACCATTTCCACCCCCTTTCCCCAGTGAGAGTCAGCACGGCGATGCAGGTGTAATAATGGACCAAGGAGAGCTTGCACGGAGAAGGATAGCATCCCAGAAAAATGACACTATGCTGAGGTTGCTTTAGTTAGGGCGGATATTGACTTTGGAAGACGGGCTCGGGGTGGGGGCAGGCCGCCTGTGAGTTACTGTGCAGATGCCAACGTTTAGTCAGGACAGTGGGACTTCCGGAAATCGGTCGGGGTTTGGCCCACCATGTCCCGGAAATGCCTGTTAAAACTGCTAAGATCGTTAAATCCCACATTCATTGCTATTGCGGAGATAGGGATATTCTTGCGGAGCAGATCCTTTGAACGTTTTATCCGCAGCCGTGACAGGAAATGCATCGGCGTCATACCCATCGTTTTTTTGAATTCCCTGCAGAAATACGATTTGCTGAGGCCGCCTTCCCTGGCCATATTGTCCAGGGAGATGGGAGACGATAAGTTTTCCTTGATGTACGTGATGCAGCGCAGAATGTGTGGCGGGACATCGTGACCCGTGCAGTTGCTGGTGGCTATGACCTGGCTGGCGATTTTGCGGCACCACTGGGGCCAGGAATCACTCCTTTGCACCTCCAGGAGGTTCTTTACCGTATTTCTCAGGACGATCAGGTCTACAGGCTGTTTGACGTAGTCGATGGCTCCGATCCGAAACACATCAACAGCAGTTCTTTCTGAACCGGCGCTGGTGATGAACATCACCGGTATGTCTTCGTTTTTTAGCTTTAGCTCCTTGAGCATCATGAGTCCGTCCTCGTCATCGAAGCCGCAGTCAAGGAGGATCAGGTCGGCTCTAAAGCGGTTGATGTGTCGGGACGCTGCTGCGAAAGTGTAGAACTCAACCTGTTCGTCCCACAGCGGCAGTGCCTGGTATAACCCTTGGTGTTCAAGGGCGGCAATGATCAATACTGGGTTCTTTTGCACAGTTCCCACCTCCGTTCTCCTGGGGCTGTGCCTGGCCCCGGGAACGATATAGCATCATAGTGTTGTAGCACAACAATCAGAGCCGAGGCAGCCGTGAGCGAAAGTGTACCAGCTTCGCCTTTCCAACTCATAGCGGCGGCAGCGGTTTAATAGCAGAAGTTTCTAGTGGCTTGCGTGGGGAGGTGTTTGAGTAGGTTGATTAATTCGAGTTTTGGTTAAGCCAAAACGATTATGGTTTTATCCCGTTTTAGTCCGCTGTCAATCAGAAAAATGTATACCTATGTGAATCGTAATCCTAATTTAACCCACTTTTAGGTATCAATGGGACCCGCTTCAAAACTGTAACTATGAGATATTTCATGTGGAGTAGGTTGATTTTGGACGCCGATACGGGGTTAGAATCCGAAGCCGATTCACACGAGGTGAGGGGATGAGGAGGGCTAGCGGGGATGTTTCATGGCGCACCTCTTTCCCCGCTTCACAGCTGTATATGCGGGACTAATAACGAGGACCCTGATCAAACGTGACAATACACATCCCGTATTTCCACATACCATGAAAGGGATAGATGTCATTGCTGTTGGGGATGAAGGAATACTACGTCTGCAGCAGGCACCCAAGGCGGCTCATGACCTAGATACCCAAAACCGAGAGTCGCGCGAGTGGTGGGCGGCGGCAATGAGGGGATTGGGCTTCTGTTTGTCCCATAAGATATATTATGTCAAGTTGAAGGTCTGTATATGTCCAGCACGGCCCCCGGCGGCACCCCCTATCTTCTGGAGGCCCTGCCGACCTGCCAACCAGCTTATGAAATAGGAATGCCCCCGGCCTTTACGATCGTCGATCCTCGCTGTCGCAATCTGCCGCTGACCTGCCGGCTGCTTTACTGTTTTTATTCTCGTGGGACCGCGTACGCCGTCACCGTGTCCCTTCTTCCCGGATCAGTGCTACCCGGGTCCACCCTTGGTCGATCACTGCGCCTTCGAGGCAACCGTCCTAGCCTGCGGGTCGACGATGCAGCGACCGGTCGAGCGACTCTCTCATTCACCCCGGCACGTCTCGGTGCCCAACTCATCCGTCGAACTTTTTCGCAGGTCGTCGCCACCGGATCGGCCTAAAAGCCCTCCTGGCGCTCCTGTAGCAAAATCGGGTGCAAGGTTACCCCTGCACCCGATCGAAAAGTCCCTCTACAGGGCAAATTTGGAAGCCGCTTTTTTGGGCGATTACCAGCGGCGGCTCTCCAGGGCCTTGACCAGCTCGACCACCTTGTCGGCCACCAGTGATTCCAGGATCTTTCCCTTTTCCGCGCTCGCTTTGCCCGGATTCCCCCAGACTCCGCCGGGCCAGAAGCTCCGCTTGTCACGGACCAGGATCCCGGTCGGGAAATTCGGGTACTCTTCGGGAGCGAGTCCTTTGACCAGGTGCGGATGCGAATGCATGATGCGCGAGGTCTCGATCTCGCCGGCATGCGCGTCGCCGCGGGTCTCGATCAGATGGGCGCCGCTGTCCTTGGCAAGTTCGTACTCGGTGACCACGGCCATGTTGATCTCGGGCAGTTCCTGGATCAATTCCTCGCCGGCATCCTGCAGCGCCATCCGGTGCGAACCGCCGGCGTGCCCGGTAAGCGCGATGAAATTGGTCAGCCCCTGGGCGTGCAGCGAACGTACGATGTCCTTGAGCAACGCCTTGAGGGTCGCCGTGCTGATGGACACGGTGCCCGGATGGCGCGATGTCGAGCGGCAGCAGCCATAATGCACCGGCGGCGCCACAAACAGCGGAATCCGCTCGGCCGCACGTTTTCCGACTTCGTAAGCCTCTATGGTGTCGGTGGAAAGCGGCAGATGGCTGCCGTGTTCTTCGACCGATCCAAAAGGAATGTAAACGGTTTTACACCCCTCCAGCCCACGGGCAAACTCATCCATGGTGATGTTCTCAATAAGCATAACAATACCTCTGTAAGTAGCCGAAAATTAATAGTTTAATCGCGAATGGGCCATTCCCCTACCCTGTTCGCGGCTGGGGAAGGGGATCAGGTGTCGAGCATTTCCCGCACCTTCTTGGCCAGTTCGATGGGGCGGGCCGGTTTCTTGATGATGTCGACCCCCTCTTCCAGGAAAATCCCCTTGTCCTGGATGACGTCCGCCGTGTAGCCACTCAGGAAAAGGACTTTCAACTGCGGTGCAAGTCGGCGCAATTCCTCGCAGAGTTGCTTGCCGTTCATCTTGGGCATGATGACGTCCAGAAGCGCCAGGCTGATCTCGCGCCACCTCGACGCGAAAAGCTGCAACGCTTCGTCGCCGCTGCTCGCGAGTATGACCTGGTAGCCGTACCTCTTCAGAACTGACTCGACCAGCCGCCCCACGGCTGCGTCATCCTCGACGACGAGGATGGTCTCACTCCCACCTTCGGGGATGAAGGTGGCCGGTTTCTCACTCGACTGCGCCTTCTCGGTGATCAGGGGCAGATAGATGCTGAAGGCTGTGCCGAAGCCGGCCTGGCTGAAGACGGTGATGTAGCCCCCGTGCTGCTTGATGATCCCGTACACGATCGACATGCCGAGCCCCGTGCCGCGCCCGGGGAGTTTGGTGGTGAAGAACGGCTCGAAGATCTTCTGCTGCGTTTCGGCATCCATCCCGGTGCCGGTATCGGCGACGGTGATGAGAGCGTAGCGCCCGGGGACGCCGTAGCCGTACTGGCGATGGAATTCCTTGCCGAGGGTGACCAGCTCGGTCTTGATGGTCAGTTCCCCGCCGGCGGGCATGGCATCCCTGGCGTTGGTGGCGAGGTTCATCAGCACCTGTTCCAACTGGCCGCTGTCGGCCAGTACCAACAGCTTCTCGTTGCTGAAGGAGGTCTTCAAGGTGACGTCTTCGCCGATGATCCGGACCAGGAACTTGGCATGCCTGCGGGTCAGTTCGTTCAGCTCCACCTGCTGCATCACCATGACCTGCTTGCGGCTGAAGGCCAGCAGGCTCTTGGTGAGGTGCGTCGCCCGGTCGGCTGCATCGAGGATCTGTTCCATATGATCAAGCATGGGATCGCCTTTGGGCAGGGAGTGCTGCAGCAGTTGCCCGAAGCCGAGGATGACCGTGAGGATGTTGTTGAAATCATGGGCGACCCCGCCGGCAAGCTGCCCGATCGCTTCCATTTTCTGTGCCTGCCTCAGCTGCTCTTCTAGCTTCTTGCGCTCACCGATGCTTTCCATGAAGGCCATGAAATGGCTGATGACGCCGGCACTGTTCAGAATGGGTGAGATGGTGGCATGCTGCCAGAAGGTGGTGCCGTTCTTGTGCCGGTTGTACAACTCGCCGGTCCAGACGCGGCCTGACGTGATGGTGTCCCACATCCCCTGGTACAGTTCCAGGGAGGTCTTGCCGCTCTTCAGGATGCGCGGCGTCTGCCCGATGACCTCCTCGGACGTGTAACCCGCCACCTCGGTGAAGCGCGGGTTGACGAACTCGATGGTCCCTTTGATGTCCGTGATCATGATGGCAACCGGGCTCTGCATGACCGCCTGTGACAGCTTGAGCAACTGCTCGTCGGCCTGTCTGCGTTCGGTGACATCCTTGTAGACGACCACGGCCCCTACCAGTTCGCCGCCTTCCCGCAGCGGTCTGCAGTTGTATTCGGCGTAGAAGCTGCTGCCGTCCTTGCGCCAGAACAGCTCGTCGCTCCCCTGGTAGGGACGTCCCTCGTAGCAGGCTGCCGACATCGGGCACTCCTGTTCGGGGAATGCGGAACCGTCCTCACGGGTGTGATGCATCAGGGAGTGCTGATGCTGCCCAAGCAGTTCTTCCTGGCTCCATCCCACCATCTGCGCGGCCGCCGGGTTCACGAAGGTGATGCGTCCCTGCAGGTCGACGCCGTTGATCCCTTCACCGGCCGCATCCAGGATGAGCTGCAGCTGACGCCGGGTCTTTTCGTGCGCGTCCTCCGCTTGTTTGCGCTCGGTGATATCCTCCAGGCTCTGGATCGCGCCGACCACCCTGCCCTGCCGATCACGGATCGGCGCGGCATTTACGGTGATGTAATGGGCGTTGCCGTCCGGGTCCTGGTACCATCCTTCCGCCTGTATCCCGTCCTTGATCAGGGTGGAGCTACGGTAATTGCTGTATAGCCGCGCCCCATCCTCGTGGCTTTGGTACAGCACGATGTCGGCAAGAACGGGCCGGTCGACACCGTAGAAGATCTTGCCGAGATTAGCGGAGCCGAGCACCTCGTTCGCCTTTATCCCGGTAAGCGTTTCCAGCGCATGGTTCCACATGATGACCCGGTGCTCGCAGTCCAGCACGAAGGTCGGCTGGGTCATGTTCAGAACCAGGCTCTCGGCGAATTCTTTCTGGGACTGGAGGTTCGCCTCGGCCTGTTTGCGTTCGGTGATGTCGAGCATGACGCCCAGGATCCCGCCACAGGTGCCGCTCGTGGAAACGAAGCTGGTTTTGCAGAAGATGACGTCGCGCGTAGATTGATCGGCATGCAGCGCCTGGCCTTCGTAGACCTGGACCCCGCCCCCGGCGATCATCTCCTGGTCGGAGCGGTGGTGCCTTTCGGCGAAGGGGCCGGGGGCGAGATCGAAGACGGTCCTGCCGATGACGCGTTCCCTGGTGAAACCGGTGAAGTTGAGGAAGGCCTGGTTGCAACCGAGGTAGCGGCCGTCGTCCCCCTTGTAGTACACCGGAATGGGGGTGACCTCGATCAGTTTCTGGGAGAATTCCAGTTGCCGCTTCAACTCGTGCCTTTGCAGCTGCAATTCCTGCAACAGCTGGTTGAAGGCATCCCCGAGCACACCTATCTCATCGCCTGCGGCTATGTTGATCGGTGCGGCGATGTTGATGGGAGCGGCGTCGCCTTCTTTGTTCTGGGTCAGCATCCTGATCTGTTCGGTGAAGGAGATGAGGGGAGCGGTGAGGAACTTCATGCACAGCCACACCACCAGCATGGAGATGAGGAACACGACGAACAGCGCGGCGAGGACGTAGCTGCGGGCCCGGTAGATCGGGGCGTATGCCTCCACCTGCGGGAAGTTGCTGGCGAGGATCCAGTTGGTGGTCTGGAGCCGCTTGAAGGAGCTGATTACCTGCATCCCCCTGGAGTTGGTGGTCTCGCCGGTTCCCTCGTACCCCGCGATGGCCTCGTCGTAGAGACGGTTCTTGCCGACAGGGACGTCTTTCTTGAAAATCCTGCGGCTGTCGGGGTGGGCAATCATCACCCGGTCCGTGCTGTACAGGTAGAGGTACCCTTTGTCGCCAAGAGTCACCCTGCCGACCTTGGTGATGAAGTTGTCCTTGGTCAGGTCGATGCTTCCCGCGAAGACCGCAGCTACCTCTCCCTTCTCGTCCAGCACGGGAGCGGTGAGCATGATGATCGGGTGTTGGTGGGTCTGGGCGGAGATGAAGGGTGCCGAGATCTGGGGCTGTTTGGTGGCAAGGGTGTTTTTGAGGTAGTCCCGGTAGAGGAAGTTCTTGCCGACAATGCCGCTGTCGAGCGGGTTCCCCGACAGGAGCGCTCCCCGGGCGGAGAAGAGGAAGAGTCCGTTGTCGAACATGGTGAGGTTGCCCGGCCGCTGGTTGAAGAAGCTTTGCAAGGTGCGCGGGTCGCCTAACGCGCCGATCTTGAGCGTGCGGGCGGTAGCGACCAGTTCGGCCTGCGACAGCCGTAACTTGTCGTCGATCTGGTCGGCAAGGGCCGTCACCATGTTGAACTGCTGGGTGTAAAGCAGCCCCTTGATCTGGTCGGTGAAGTACAGGTGGGTGCTAAGCGCAAGAATGGACAGCAGCCCGGCAATCAGCAGGGATATGGTTGCCGTCATCTTGTTTTTCAGGCTTAAGGGGCGCAATCAGCCTCCGCTGGCAGGCCGCGCTACGCGGCGTTGCGGGAACTCGTTACCATAGTATGAATTTGTCGGTGCTGTCCAGCTAAAAAAATGTTTCCGTTGTGTTGCAAAGTGCCTGTTTAGCAAGCGTTTTTTATGCGATTGTCGGTGCGTGCCGCGGTGAAGGATGTCCCATGCACGAAAAGATTGATAGGTTCTCGCAGCGATTTGATATAGTATTTCGGTTTGCGGCGGCAAAACATTAGAACCGCGCGACTGGAGCAGAGACAAAGATGCTAGAAATAGGTAAATACAACCGTTTGGAAGTAAAGAAACTGAGTGCCATTGGTGCCTACCTCGCGTCGGAATTGGGAGAAATCCTTCTGCCGACCAAGTACGTTCCCGAGGGACTGCACCACGGCGAGCACCTGAAGGTGTTCGTTTACCTCGACTCCGAGGATCGGCTCATCGCGACCACCCTGGAACCCAAGGCACAGGTCGGCGATTTTGCGCTCATGGAAGTCAAGGACGTAAGCCCGGTGGGGGCCTTCCTGGAGTGGGGGCTGGAAAAGGACCTGCTGGTCCCATTCAGCGAGCAGCCGCGCCCCATGCTGAAAGGGGAACGGCATCTGGTGCGGGTGTACCTGGACCGCTCGGACCGGATCGCGGCGTCGGCGAAGATCGGCAAGTTCCTCGAGAAGTCGGCCTCCGGCCTCAAGGAGGGGCAGGACGTGACGCTGACCTTCTACGAGTTCGGCAACCTGGGCGCCAAGGTCATCATCGACGGCCGTTACGACGGGCTGCTGTTCAAGACCGAGCTGTTCGGCAAATACCGGGTCGGCGACACCGCGAAGGGGTACGTGAAGAAGATTCGGGTCGATGGCAAGATCGACGTGACCCTGAGAAAAGGTGGGAAGCAGGACCTCACCGGCGGACGGGAGACCCTGTTGCGGGTACTTGGTGAGAGGGGCGGCTTTCTTCCCGTGGGGGACAAGTCGCCTCCTGAGCTGATCGCGGAGATGTTCCGGATGAGCAAGAAGAACTTCAAGACCGTGATCGGTAACCTGTACCGGGAAGGGGTCATCGAGATCACCAAGGAGGGGATCAGGCTCCGTTAAGCCCCCCTTTCTTCCCGGTGACACGCGGAACCCCGGCGTATAGTGCTTGCGCCGGGGTTCTTTTTTGCCCGTTACCTGCGGTCCCCCAGGAACCTGAGCAGCAGCAGGAACATGTTGATGAAGTCGAGGTACAGGGTGAGCGCGCCGAGGATCGCCCCCTTGCCGCCGGTGTTGCCCATCTGCTTGATCCGCTGCGTGTCGTAGGCGGTAAGGCCGGTGAATACGATGATGCCGCACAGGCTCAGCACCCAGTTGAGCATCGAGCTATGCAGGAAGATGTTCACCAGCGAGGCGATCACCACACCTACCAGTCCCATGAACAGGAAGCTTCCCCACGATGAGAGGTCGCTCCTGGTGAGATAGCCGTACAGGCTCATGACGCCGAACATACCGGCGGTGACCAGGAAGGTCGATGCTATCGAGGAGTGCGTGTAGACCACGAAAATGGTGGACATGGTGAGGCCGTTCAGCGCCGCGTAGAGCAGAAACAGAAGGCTCGCGGTGGCGGTGCTGATCCTGTTGATGGCGCCGCTTATGGCGACCACGAGGCCGAGCTCGCCGAAGATCAGGGCGTAAAAGAGGATGCGGTTACCCAGGATCGCCTGCAGCAGTGCCGGGGACGATGCGGTTATCACCGAAACGAGAGCGGTCAGCAGCAGCCCGCCGCTCATCCAGCCGTAGACTCCTCTCATGACGCCGCTGTTTACCACACTGATGGTCCGGTATTGGGTTTGATATCTTTCCATTGAATGTTCCCTTTGATTGGGCGCTTTGGAATAGTTCCTGGCGCAAGTTGTCAGTGATTTACGTCCCTCTTTATACCATGAAGCCGATTGCTCAGGCAGAAAAATAATGATCCGGACGTGAATATGCAAGGGGTGATGTTACAATCATCTTCCTACTATTTTTGGTGCCGGGAAACGGTGCCCTTGAGCGGCGTTCGCGCCGCATTGACCCAGAGGAGGAAAAACCATGTTGAAGAAAATTGCCATCCTTGCCTGCCTCGTCTCGTTCGCTCCCGCTGCAGCAGGAGCCCAGGACGTGGCGCTCTTGGTGAACCAGCAGCCCGCGGCGCAGTCCGAAACGCAAAAAGGCGTGAACCTGATGCCGCGCGAGGAGCGCGCCACCACGCTGGTTGCGGTGAACGACGTCCAAGGGACGGCGGCCGCCGCCGAAGAACGGCCGAAAAAGAGCCACAGCGGCCTGACCTTCAAGGAGTTCTGCGACGTGCACTTCGGCGAATACCGCTGGGTGTACTGGGTCGGCGCGGTGGCGGCGATCGTCGCCATCCATGTGGTAGCGGCCGACTAGAGACGTGATAGCGGCCTACTGAGAGATAAGGCGGCAGGGTGTCGATCCCCTGCCGCCTTATGTGACTCCCCTTCCCTTTCCTCTCACTACCTTTCCTACCTTCCCTACCTCGCTCGCCTACCTTGCCCTACCTCGCCCGGTACTCGTGCGGTACTCGTGCGGTACTCGTGCGCACCTGCTCCGGGGACTTCCTCAGGCTATTTCGCCCTCTCGTACTGCAACGGCCAGGGCAGATCCACGCCCAGGGCCTTCGCGGCGTGCAGCGGCCAGTACGGGTCGCGCAGCATGGCGCGCGCGAGGAGCACGGCATCGGCGAGGCCGGTGGCGACGATCTGCTCCGCCTGGACCGGATCGGTGACGACCCCCACCGCCCCGGTCGGGATGCCGACCTCGTTCCTGATGGCCGTGGCGAATGGGGTCTGGAAGCCGGGGCCAAACGGCGGCATGGCTTCGGGGACCATCCCGCCCGAGGAGCAGTCGATGAAGTCGATCCCGATCTGCTTCAAGGCCCTGGTCAGGTACAGGGTCTGCTCCAGGTCCCACCCCCCTTCCATCCAGTCCGAGGCCGAAACCCTGACGAATACGGGGAGGTGCTCGGGCCAGATGTCGCGTACGGCCTTGGCGACCCTGAGCGGGAAGCGGCAGCGGTTCTCAAGGGAGCCGCCGAAATCGTCAACGCGCTGGTTGGAGAGCGGCGACAGGAACTGGTGCAGCAGGTAGCCGTGCGCCATGTGGATTTCGGCCACCTCGAACCCGGCCTCGACACTGCGCCGCGCAGCCGCCGCGAATTGCCCCAGCAGTGTTTCCAGGTCCTCCAGGGTCGCCTCCCGGGGGATCACCGGGTCCTCCCTGGAAAAGGGGACCGGGCTCGGGGCGATGGTCTGCCAGCCGCGGTGGTTGACGTCGACCGGGCGTCCACCCTTCCAGGGGAGATCTGTGGAGGCCTTGCGCCCCGCATGCGCAAGCTGGATGCCGGGCACCGAGCCCTGCTCCTTGATGAAGCGGGTGATGGGGGCGAAGGCGGCGGCGTGCTCGGCGCTCCAGATACCGCTGTCATCAGGAGAGATGCGCCCCTGCGGCGTGACTGCGGTCGCCTCGACCATGACCAGGCCGGCGCCCCCTACGGCCCGGCTCCCCAGGTGCACCATGTGCCAGTCGGTGGGGAGCCCTTCTTTGCTGGAGTACATGCACATCGGGGAGACGAAGATGCGGTTTTTGAAGACCAACTCGCGCAGGGTAAACGGCGTGAAAAGGATGCTCATGCGGGAAAACCTCCTGAAGCTGGTGTGATATGACAGCGGTGCGTCGCCTGCGGCAGTTTAGCAGGCATTGGAACAACCGCAACGACAAAGGGTCGCTCCCTTTACCGCGGCGGCCGGTACTCCGGCTGGCACTGCCGGCAGAAAAAGGTGGAGCGGTTGCCCAGCCTCCCCCTGGTGACGGGGGTGCCGCACTCACGGCAAGGAAGCCCTGCCCGCCCGTAGACGTAGAGCTGCTGCGGGAAATAGACGAGCCTCTCTTCGGTTTTGAGGAAATCCATGGTCGCGTGTCCGGTGGCGATGGAGGTCGCCAAGGTTTCCTTGATAGCCGCCACCAGCGCGGCACAGTCAGCCTGGGTCAGTTCTCCAGCCGGGGTGTCCGGGTGCATCCGGCAACGAAAGAGGCTTTCGGCGGCGTAGATGTTGCCGATGCCCGCCACCACCGCGCTGTCCATCAGGAAGCGCTGCAGGGCGACCTTCCTGCCTCGGCTCAGCCGGTACAGGTAATCCGGGACGAAGGCACCGGTGAGCGGTTCGGGGCCGATGTTTCGGAGCAGCCGATGCTGCAGCGGATCGGAGCCGGTGAAGTGGATCGAGCCGAAACGGCGCGGATCGTTCAGGCGGAGCACCAGTCCGGAAGCGAGGCGCAGGTCGAAATGGTCGTGGGGACCCGGTGCGGCGGAGGCAGGCACCAGCCGCAGGTGGCCGGTCATCCCCAGGTGCAGCAGCAGCGAGCCCGCGCTGAAGTGGAGGATCAGGTACTTGCCGCGCCGCTCGACGGAAGTAACCGTCTGTCCCGCGAGGAGCTGGGAGAGCCCCTCCGGGACCATGTTGCGCAGCTTGCCGATGCGCAGCTCCACCGAGGCGATGCGCGCACCGGCCAGGTGGTCCTTTATCCCGAGCCGGGTTACTTCTACTTCGGGCAACTCTGGCATGGTCGCTCCGGTTACTTGTCCAGGGGCATCGGACTGCAGACGTTGTCTTCGGAGTTGGCTTCCACCCCGCAGGTAAAGCAGACGACGGTCGGGCTGCTGGTGATGTGTGCGACGTCTTCCAGGCGTCCGGCGCTTTTGAGCATGCAGATGTGCCCGGTGTGTTTGGCTCCGCAGGTGCAGGTAGAGGTGGTTTCCATGGTGTTCCCCCTTTGTCTTATGTGTTCCTCATTACTACTGCAAAGGTGCGGCGACAGTCAACTCTTAGGTGGTACATTGTCAGGGAGCGACCGGCGACCTTTCCGTCTATGACATTATTTTTTTATAATTTACAGTTGCTACTTTGTTGGAATGTTGTTATATTAGAAAAAACTTTTCAATGACTGTTCTCTCGGTTGAACTGAGACAGACGATGAAGTGCAGGAAAGGTTTATGAGACACAAGGACCGATCATTGCCCAAAGGGGAGCACATGACTCGATTGTTGCAGGTAAACCAGGTCAATGATAACAGCAACACCGTTTCCCGAGCCTGCATTGGGGACGACGCTCCTGCGATAGCCCACCCTGCTTTGCCGGCTCATGGGTATGAGCAGGTGCTGCGCAACATGTTCAGGTCCGCCCCTTTGGGGATGTACCGGACCGATGCGGAGGGCCACCCCTTGGCTTCAACCTTTGGCTCCCCCGCAGGCCCCGATGACGACGCGACGCACGCGGTCGGCTTTCTCAACCCGCAGGAGCGAAAGTCCCTGACTGAGTCGTTTCGGGGCGCCATGGAGGCCGGGCGGCAGTGGTGCCGGCAGTTCCAGTACCGCTACGCCGATGGCGCGGTGTCACGTCTCCAGGCAGTCGTTGCCGCGTTGCGCGACCAGGATGGGGCCCTCCTCGGCTATCAGGTGTGCACCATCGACATCACGGCGCAGCACCACGCAAACCAGGAACTAGCCCTCAGCGTCGACCGACATCGCGTCGCCCTGGACGCGGCGGAGTTGGGGATCTGGGACTTAGACGTCGCGGGCAACGACTGCTACTTCAGCCCCTACTGCTACGAGATGCTGGGCTATACCGGCGGTCAGATGCAGGGGCGGCTGGAGGAGTGGAGCAACATCATCCATCCGCAGTACCTGGAAAACGCGCGCCGCGTCCTGGAAAGCTGCATAAGCGGCGGCATTGAAAGGTTCGAGCTCGAGTTCCGCCTGAAAACCAATGAGGGGAAATGGCACTGGTTCCGCTGCACCGGCAAGGCGGCCGAGCGGGACGCCTGCGGCAAGGCCTGCCGGTTGGCCGGGACTCTGCAGGACATAAACCGGGCCAAGCTCATGGAGCACCTGCTGCAGATGGAACACGGTCTGCTGAACCTCATCACCGCGACCAGCCCGGTCGGCATCATGTTCATCGAGTCCGACGGCAACACCACCTTCGTGAACCCCAAAGCGGAGCGGATCCTGGGGGCGACCAAGCAGCAGATGGCGCACAGGGAGCCCCCTGTCATCGACTCGATCCTGTCGGCGGAACGGGATCCCTCCACCGGCTCGGAACTCTCCCTCGGCCACATCCTGGCACAGGGGCGTTGTCTGCTGCAGTCCAGCTTCGTTTTCACCCGGTCCGACGGCAGTTCCGCGGTCCTCTCCATCAGCACCGCCCCCTTCCTGGACCCGGCCAGCACCGTGAGCGGGACCGTCGTGACCCTGGAGGATGTGACCGAGCAGAAAAAACGCGAACAGGTCCTTGCCGACAGCGACCGCCTGCTGCGGGAGACCCAGCGCATCGCCCAACTGGGCAGCTACGTCCTCGACATCACCAAAGACGAGTGGGCCTGTTCCAGCAAGCTCGAGGAGATCCTGGGGATCGACGCGGCCTACCCCAAGAACCTGCAGGGGCACTTCGATATCGTGCACGAGGAGTTCCGCGAGAAGTTCATTGACAGCTACCGAGCCGCCATCGGCAACAACCGTCCCTTCGAACACGAGTACAAGATCAGGAGGCACAACGACGGCGTGGAACGCTGGGTGACCGAGTGCTGCGAATTGAGCGGGGACGCGGCCGGGAAACAGGTGCGCATGATCGGAACCATCAAGGATATCACCGAGAGAAAGGCCGCCGAGGAGGCGATCCGCAACTTAAACGACGAGCTTGACCGCAGGGTGATCGAGAGGACGTCGCAGCTCGTGGCCGCCAAGAAGGAGATAGAATCCTTCAGCTACTCCGTTTCTCACGACCTGCGCGCGCCTTTGCGGCATATCAACAGCTACAGCTCCATCCTGGTCGAGGAGTACGGCGAGTCGCTCCCCGAGGACGCCCGCTACTACCTCGAACGCATCTGCACCGCCAGTAACCGGATGGGAAAACAGATCGACGACCTGCTGGCCCTCACCCGGGTCGGGCGCGCCATCATGAAGCGGACCACCTTCAACATCAGCCAGGTGGCCGCCGATGTGGTGGACATGCTGAGCGACGAATCCGACAACCCGCCGGAATTCGTGGTCCAGCCTGGCATCAGCGCCTACGGTGACAGTGCCCTGGTAAGGCTCGTGCTGCAGAACCTGCTGGGCAATTCCGTCAAGTACTCCTCTCGCGCTGCTTCCCCGCGTATCGAGTTCGGACAGACCCTGGTCGGGGGAAGGCACGCCTTCTTCGTCAGGGACAACGGCGTGGGCTTCGACATGGCCTACGTCGAGAAGCTGTTCCAGCCCTTCCAGCGCCTGCACGGCTCCGAGTTCGAGGGGACCGGTATCGGCCTTGCCACCGTGCGCCGCATCATCGAACGTCACGGAGGGAGCATCTGGGCCGAAGGAAAAGAGCGTGAAGGGGCCGCCTTCTACTTCACCCTCTCGACCCCACGCAAGGCCGACCACACTTCCTGCTGAGAGTTCCGCACCTTCCCCGTCTGAGATCACTCCCGCGGGGCGCCCGTCGCCCCGCTGTACTCCCCGTCTTTTGTGCTCATCCTAAAACAGCGTCTAACTGTGGCTCCGTGGTGCTGGTTTGTCGGTTTGTTTGTTCTGTCCGGCGTAACTGCCCGCCATCTCGAATTGGCTAATACTGGCAGTCTTTGGCCGATGTGGAAGGCAAAATTATCCCGTGGTGGCAAAAAAATCCGTTGTCATTTTAGCAAAACTGTGTTTTATGTAGGTTGTGCAGCCGCGCGAAAACCGTGCTAAGCGGGGCGGATCAAGCTCCGCCGGTCCGCCTGGTCATCGATAAAGTGAGGGGCCTATGAGGAAAACCTGCCACATGGTGGAGAAGGCTTTGGTGGACGGGATGCTGAAGGGGGAGTTCAAGCCGGGAAGCCCGCTGCTCAGCGAACGTGATCTCGCCGCGCGCTTCGACGTCAGCAGGGCGACGGTACGGGAAGCGCTGCAAAAGCTGCAGAACGCAGGATGGATCTCGGTGCAGCAACGTCATGTCACCATGGTGAAGGACTTCTGGTCCGAGGGCGACCTCGAGCTCCTTTCCTCCATCAACCGCAACAGCGAGCCTTTTCCCTACGACCTGGCCACCCACCTGCTGGAGCTGAGGGTGCAGTTCGCACCTGACTACGCCCGCCGCGCGGTCGAAAACGACGCGGCGGGGCTGGCCGCGGTGCTGCGCAAGGCGGAAAAACTGCGCAACTGCTCCTCGGCCCTGGTCAACTTCGACTGGGAGCTGCACCTCGCCATGGCGGTGATGTCGGGCAACCGCATCTACCCCCTGATGCTGAACAGCTTCGCCAGCGTCTATTCCAAGCTCAGGTCCGCGCTCTTTTCAAAGGACAAGCACCGCTTGCAGTTGCGTGACTACTACCGCGAAATGCTGGCCGCAGCCAATGCCGGTAACGCTCTGCTGGCGGAAAATATCACCCGTGCCGCCATGGTGATGAGGTTGAACGATTTCAAGCTGTACTTCGGCTCCCTGTCCCAAGAGTGCCCTGCCCCGGCTTAGCGCAAGGGTCGTTTCAGCTACCCAGGGTGAAGTAGAAGGTGGCCCCCGCGTTCACTTCCGCCTCCGCCCAGATCCTGCCTCCGTGGCGGTTGATGATCCGCTGCACGATGGCGAGCCCGATCCCCAGGCCGGGGAATTCCTCTTCCCGGTGCATGCGCTGGAACGGGCCGAACAGCCGGTCGGCAAAACGCATGTCGAAGCCCGCCCCGTCGTCCCTTACGAAGTAAACCCGCTCTCCCCTCTCCTCCTTGCTGCCCAGTTCGATGGTGGCGGAGTCCTTCTTCCCCGTGAATTTCCAGGCGTTCTCCAACAGATGTTCCACGGCGGTCCGTAACAGCACCGCGTCTCCGTGCGCGTGGAGGTGCTCCGCGATCCTGAAGGTCACCTTTCTCCCCGGCTCCCTCTCGCGGATGCATGCGGTGTAGCTGTTGGCCATCTGGGAGAGGTCGAGGTTCAAAAGGGTCATGTCCTGGCGCCCGATACGTGACAGCGCGAGCAGCGCGTCCACCAGTCCCTCCATCTTGCGCCCCGCCCGCACGATGCAGTCCAGGTAACTGTGGGCGGTCGGCTCGAGTGCTGCGCCGTAATCTTCGAGGAGGGCGTTGCTGAATCCGATCAGGTGCCGAAGCGGAGCGCGCAGGTCGTGTGAGACGGAATAGCTGAAGGTTTCCAACTCCCGCCCCAGGTTGTCGGCACTCGCCTTTTGCCTGGCCAGCTCTTCGTGCAGTCGTCGAAGCTCCTGCTGTGCCTCGGCAAGCCTTCTTTCACATGCGCCCGCGGACGGCGCCAGGCTGGAGACTGCCTCCTTTGGCGCCGGTCCGGTCCCTTTGCGCTGCGCATCACGGTTCTCGCCGCTGTCGGGATTCTTGCCGGCGCTTGACTTGCTTTCGCCCCTGCCTTTAGGCACTGCCATCTGCTCCTCCCGCCGCCACTGTCACAGTCCCGCTTAGAGCACTCTTAGGAACTCAATTTTGCCACAAGACGTGTCATTGTACCACTCATAAAAGTTACATTTTTCAGTACGGCGGCACGTGTTGTCAACCATTGCAGGGCCCTGCTCTTGATGCGGCTGTCTGAACGCAACGGGCCGGTCCCCCATTGAGGAACCGGCCCGCTTGGCTGTCAAGGCTGGCGCTGTCAGAACGGGTATTTCTCCGCGTCGATCACCGCCTGTGCCACAAGGCGTTTGTCCTTAAGCAGTCCCGCTGCCTGGTAGCGTGTGAAGCGCCGGACCGCGCCCAGCAGGATGGTGAGGGTATCCCCTTCCTCGCTGTAGAAGGCCGCCTTGCGCGCGGCACTGGCGGTCTTCTCGTTGGCGCCGAAGCAGAAGCACCTGACCGCCGCCGACACCGCCAGGCGTTTCGCTTCGCTCAGCCGCGGCAGGATCTTCTCGGCGCGCAGCACCGCGCTTTCCATGGCGAAGATGTTGATCACCACGTCGGCGAGCGCCATGAGGACCTCCTGCTCGTCCTTGATGGCCGCCTGGTACTTCTGGGCGGCGGAACCGGCCACGACCAGGAACAGCTGCTTCAGGCCGGACAGAAGCGCCTTCTCGGCGGCGAAGGGGACGGAGTCGTCCGGCTCCTCGAAGGAAGGCGTGGTCAGCGCGTCGAGCGCCTTCATCGCCTCGCGCTGCAGCGGGATCTCCCCTTTCAGTGCGCGGGTAAGGAGGGTGCCCGGTATGAGCAGCCGGTTGATCTCGTTGGTCCCCTCGAAGATGCGGTTGATGCGCTCGTCGCGGTAGTAGCGCTCGGCCGGGTACTCCTGGATGAAGCCGTAGCCGCCGTGGATCTGCACCACCTGGTCCGCCACGAAGGCGAGCATCTCGGAGCAGAACACCTTGGCGATGGCGCACTCCATGGCGTACTCCTCGATCCCTTTCTGGTAGGCGTCGTAGTAGTTGGGCGTCTCCTTGGGGATGGTGGCCAGCCGGTCGTCGATGAGCCCCGCCAGGCGGTAGACCAGCGACTCCGAGGCGAAGATCTCGGCCGCCATGTCGGCAAGCTTCTCCTGGATGGCCCCGAAAGAGGCGATGGGGCGGCCGAACTGCTTTCTCAGTACCGCGTACTTCACCCCGTCGGCCAGGGCGAACTTGGCCGACCCGGTGACCGCGGCCCCGAGCTTGAAGCGGCCGATGTTCAGGACGTTGAAGGCGATCTTGTGCCCCTTGCCGATTTCCCCAAGGACGTTTTGGACCGGGACCTTGACGTTGTCCAGGATGACCTGGGTGGTCGAGGAGCCCTTGATCCCCATCTTCTTTTCCTCAGGCCCGACGCTCACCCCTGCCATGGTCCGCTCCACCAGGAAGGCGGTGAAGTGCTCCTTGTCCACCTTGGCGAAAACGGTGTAGAGGTCGGCGATGGAGCCGTTGGTGGTGAACTGCTTGGTACCGTTGAGGATATAGTGGCTTCCGTCTGCGGAGAGCGTGGCGCTCGCCTTGGCGCCCAGGGCGTCGCTGCCGGAGTCGGGTTCGGTGAGGCAGTAGGCGGCGATCCACTCGCCGCTGGTCAGCTTGTCCAGGTAGCGTGACTTCTGGTCCTCGGTGCCGTAGTAGACCAGCGGCAGCGTGCCGATGCCGCTGTGGGCGGCGTAGGCGACGGAGAACGAGCCCGACCCCGAGATCTTCTCGGCCGCCAGCATGCTGGTGGCCTTGTCCAGCTCGAGACCGCCGTACTCCTCGGGGACGTCGATCATCAACAGCCCCAGGTCGCCGCAGCGCCTCAGCAGCTGCACCACCTTCCCGAAATCCTGATGCTCGATATCTTCACGCGCCGGGATCACCTCGTTCGCCACGAACTGCTCGGTCGTCGCGCCGATCTGGCGCTGTTCGTCGCTGAAATCCTCCGGGACGAAGACCTCGTCCTTGCCCGGCTCGGTGATCAGGAACTCCGCTCCCTTGAATATCCTTGCTGCCATGTCACACCTCTCGTTTGTAGTGGAACGCACCGCCGGCTCAGCTCATCTCGAAGATACCCGCCGCCCCCATGCCGCCGCCGATGCACATGGTGACCATGCCGTAGCGCATCCCGCGCCGGCGCATCTCGTGCAGCAGGCTCGCCGTCAGCTTGGTCCCGGTGCACCCCAGCGGATGTCCCAGCGCAATGGCGCCGCCGTTGACGTTGACCCGGGCCGGGTCGAGCCCCAGTTCCCCCATGCAGGCGAGCGCCTGCACGGCGAAGGCCTCGTTCAACTCGACCAGGTCGAGCCGGTCCTGGGTGATGCCCGCCATCTTCAGTGCCGCGGGGACGGCCTCGACGGGACCGATCCCCATGATCTCGGGGGGGACGCCCTTCACGGCAAAGCAGACGAAGCGGGCCAGCGGCTTCATCCCGGTCCGTTTCAGGAAATCCTCGGAGACCACCAGCGCCGCGGCCGCCCCGTCGGTCATCTGGGACGAGTTCCCGGCGGTGACGGTGCCGTCGACCTTGAAGGCGGGCTTGAGCTTCGCCAGGGCCTCCAGGGTGGTGTCACCCCTCACCCCGTCGTCGGCGTCGATCACTTCCTCGCGGCACTGGAGTTTCCCCTTGTGCAGGGAGCAGTACCGGGCCGGCACCGCCACGGTCTCCTCGGCGAACCTCCCCTCGGAAAGGGCCCGTGCCGCTTTCTGGTGGCTCGCGAGGGCGAAGGCGTCCTGGTCCTCCCGCGAGATGCGGTACTTCTCCACAAGCCGTTCCGCCGTGATCCCCATGGAGGCGTAGGTCTCGGGCCAGGAGGCGATGAGGCCGGGATTGGCGCTGTACTTGTTCCCTCCCATCGGGATCATGGACATGCTCTCGGTCCCGCCGGCGATGATGCAGTCGGCGAAACCGGCCATAATGCGCTCCGCCGCGGAGGCGATGGTCTGCAGGCCCGACGAGCAGAACCGGTTCACGGTCTGGCAGGGGACCTGGTAGGGGATGCCGGCCTTGAAGGCGGCGATGCGGGCGACGTTCATCCCCTGCTCCCCTTCCGGGAAGGCGCAGCCGATGATGATGTCGTCGACCAGCGCCGGGTCCAGGGCGGTCCGCTCCACGAGCCCCTTGATGGCCGCGGCCGCGAGATCGTCGGGACGGACGTCCTTGAGTTTCCCTTTGTAGGCCTTGGTGGCCGGGGTGCGCACGGCTTCTACGATATATGCTGCTCGCATGATATTGCTCCTTTGCTGGCTTCGGTTGACGCCCTCCCCTGCTGCACGGCTCAGTTCCTGAGCGGCTTTCCCTTCTTCAGCATGTGCTGGATCCGCTCCTGGGTCTTCTTCTGACCGCAGAACTTGAGGAAGGTCTCCCGCTCAAGGTCCAGCAGGTACTCCTCGGTGATGACGGTCCCTGCCGGGACGTCGCCGCCGGTAATGACGTCGGCGATCCCCGAGGCGAGGTAGTGGTCGTAACCGGAGATGAAGCCCCCTTGCTCCAGGTTCCAGAGCTGGCTCTTGATGCTGGCGGCGATGCCGCGCCCCGGCGCCTTGAGCGCCGTTTCGGGCCTGCCGGGACGGTAGTTGGCGGCGAGGGAGATCGCCTTGAGCTTGGCATCGTGGATGCGGCGGTCCAGGGCGAGGGTGATGCCGTCGCCGGGGCGCATGAGCCCCATCGCTATGAGCTCGGTGGCCGAACTGCTCACCTTGGCCATGGCGATGTTCCGGTAGTTCTTGAGGAGAAACGGAGAGACGTCGGTATCGTTGGCCTCTGCGAGCCGGATGGCCCGGATCGCCATCTCCTTGGTGCCGCCGCCGGCCGGGATGAGACCGACCCCGATTTCCACGAGCCCCATGTAGGTCTCGGCATGGGCGTTGATGGCGTCGGCGTGCAGGCAGGTTTCGCATCCCCCTCCCATCACCAGGCTGTGGGGCGCGGCGACCACGGGGATCTTGGAGTACTTGATGGCCATCATGGCGCGCTGGAACGATTTCACGGTCATGTTGAGGTCGTCCCAGGCCCCTTCCGCGCACGCCATGGCGATCAGCATCAGGTTGGCGCCCGCCGAGAAGAGGCTTCCCTCGTTGGCGATGACCATGCCCAGGCCGTCGGACTCGCTCCGGCGCAGCCCCTTCTGGATCATGCTCAGGGTGTCGCCGCCGATGGTGTTCATCTTGGAGTGGAACTCGAGGCAGAAGATGCCGTCGCCGATGTCGATGAGCGAGGCTGCCGCATTCTGTTCCGCGACGCCGCCGGCGCTCTTCAAAAGGGTGAGCGAGACCTGGCCCCGGGTGAGCGGCACCTCGCGGTACTTCTTGTCCGGGACGCTGTAGAAGTAGCGCTTGCCCTGCTCGACGCGGTAGAAGCTGTCCACCTCGCGCAGATACTGCGGCACGGTGACGCCGTCGCGCTCGGCGCGGGCCACGAAGGAGGCGACACCCAGGGTGTCCAGCAGTTCGAAGGGGCCGAGGTCCCAGTTGTAACCCCACTTCATGGCGTTGTCGACGTTGACCACGTCGTCCGCGATCTCCGGGATCCGTTTCGCGGTGTAGATCAGGGTGTCGCGCAGCGTCCTCCAGGCGAACTCGGCAGCCTGGTCGCTTCCTTGAAGCAGCGTCTTCACCCGGGCGCCCGGGTCGTCGACCTGCCTGGCCGCACCCACCGAGGCGAACTTCGGAGAAACGCATTCGCGGTAGGCGCCGGTTTGCGGGTCGTAGCAGAGTTTGACGCTGGTGCCGTCCACGCTCTCGCGCTTGAAGAAGCCCCCCTTCCCTTTTTTCCCGGTGAGCCCCTCGGCCACCATGCGACGGGTGCTCTCCGGGACCCGGAACAGCTCGCGCTCGTCGTCGCCGGTCAAAAGCTGGTAGCTGTTGTCCATCACCCGCACCACCGTATCGATCCCAACCAGATCCCAGAGGGCGAAGGTGGCGGTCTTGGGGCGGGCCAGGGCCTGGCCGGTGATGACGTCGACCTCCTCCACGGTGAGCCCCATCTCCACCATGTGGCGCCAGGTGGCGGCGCCTGCATAGGTGCCGATGCGGTTGGCGATGAAGTTGGGCGTGTCCTTGGCGAACACCACCCCCTTGCCCAGCCGCTTGTCCAGGAAGGACGCCATGTTGCGCAGCAGGTGGGGATCGGTCTCGGTGCAGGGAACCATCTCCATCAGGCGCATGTAACGCGGCGGGTTGAAGAAATGCGTCACCATGAAGCGGCGCCTGACGTCGGCCGGGAGCACCTGCGCCAGTTCGTTCACGGAAAGGCCGCTGGTGTTACTGGAGAGGATGGCGTTCTCACTGAGATTGGGGACCACGTGCTCCAGGAAGAGACGCTTTTTCACCTCGAGGTTTTCCAGCACCACCTCGATGACCCAGTCGCACTCCCTGAGCCGGGGGCTGTCGTCCTCGAAGTTGCCGGTCTCGATCCAGGCCGCGTACTCCGGCGCGTAGAGCGCGGCGGGCTTGCTTTTGGCCAGGGCCGCGAGCGCCTGGTCGGCGACCAGGTTGCGCTGCGCCTTGTCCTGCGACCCCTTGGCCTGTTCCGGCACCAGGTCGAGCAGCAGGACCTCTATGCCCGCATTGGCGAGATGGGCGGCGATGGCCGCGCCCATGACACCGGCACCCAACACGGCAACCTTGTTCATCTGTCTCATCACATCCTCCGGCCCGGACGCGGTCTCAGTTCTCCGCGACGGTATACATCCGCTCTATCATATCCTTATAACGCTCAGAAATCACCCGTCTTTTCACCTTCAGTGTCGGGGTGAGCTCCCCCGATTCCAGCGTGAAGTCGCGCGGCAGCAGCACGAAGTGCTTGATGGTCTCGTAATGGGCCAGTTCGGCGTTGACCGCCTCGACGCGCTGCCGGTACAGCTCGACCACCGGTTCGTGCACCACCAGCTCCTCGAGGTCCGTGTAGACGATCCGCTTCTCACGCGCGAACTCCAGGAGCTTCTCCAGGGTCGGCACGAGGAGCGCCGTCAGGTAGGGCCTCTTGTCCCCGTAGACGTAGGCCTGGGAGATGTACTTGTCCCGTTTCAGCAGGTTCTCGATGGGCTGGGGGGCGATGTTCTTGCCGCCGGCGGTGACGATCAGATCCTTCTTGCGGTCCGTGATCACCACGAAACCCTGCTCCAGGCGCCCGATGTCGCCGGTCCTCAGCCAGCCGTCGCTGAACGCTTCCCGGGTGGCCGCCTCGTCCTTGTAGTAGCCGAGCATGACCTGCGGTCCGCGCACCAACAGTTCGCCGTCGTCGTCCACCCGGAACTCGGTCTTTTCCAGCGGGGTCCCGACGCTGCCGAAACGCAGTGCCTCGAAGGTGTTGTTGCAAAGGACGGGGCTCGTCTCGGTGAGGCCGTACCCCTCCAGGATGGGGACGCCGATGCTCCAGAAGAACTCGTTGATCTCCCGGTCCAGTGGCGCGCCGCCGCTGGAGCAGAATTTGAGGTTGTTGCCGAAACGCTGCCGCAGCTTGCTGAAGACGATGCGGTCGGCGAGCGCGTGCTGCAGCGCGAGCCACAGCGACACCTTCTTCTCGATGTACCTCGCGTGGACGTACCTGCGCCCGATGGCGAGGACGCTTCTGAACAGCTTCCTCTTGTACAGGGAAAGCTGGTGCACGTGCTCGTAGATGCGGGAGTGGATCTTCTCGAAGAGCCTCGGCACGCAGACCATGATGGTGGGCTGGATTTCCAGCATGTTTTCCGCTATCTTCTCGATGCTGTCGGCAAAGGCGATCATGGCCCCCTGTGCCATGGGGAGGTAGTAGCCGGTGCATCTTTCCAGCACGTGGCTAAGCGGCAGGAAGCTAAGGAATACCTCCCCCTCCTCCAGCACCGCAGCCTTCTCGATGGTGGCGAACACGTCGAAGATGATGTTTCGGTGCGAGAGCATCACCCCCTTGGGGATGCCCGTGGTGCCGGAGGTGTAGATGACGGTCATCAGCGATTCCGGTGCGATGCCGTCGATCACGGCTGACAGTTCCTGCCGTTCCTCGTCGCTGATCGGGTCATCGATCTCGGAGAGCTGGTAAAACGTCGTGAGCGGCAGTGAAGGCTCACCCAGGAAACGCTCGAAGGAGACCACCAGCTGCACCATGGGGATGGCGTCCTTTATCTTCAAAAGTTTCCGGTACTGCCATTTGCCAGAGATGAAGACGATGCGGGCGTCGCTGTGGTTCAGGGTGTATTCGACCTGTTCGGGGGTGTTGGTGGGATACACCGGGACGGTGACGGCGCCGGCGCAGAGGATGCCCATGTCGGCTATGATCCACCCGACGCGGTTTTCGGAGAGGATGGCTATCTTGTCGCCCGGCCTGACGCCGAGCTTGCGCAGGCCGCGCGCCACCATGAGGGACCGGTTGAAGAGCTGGGAATAGCTCAGGGTGACCCAGTTTCCCTGTTTCCTGTATTTCACCGCCAGCTTCGCGTCCAGCCGGTTAGCCTGGTGCCGTAGCAGGTCGGGTATCGATTTGAAAGGCACCTTTTCCACGGCGAGCTCCCATCAAGAACAAGTATCTGAGTGCCTCTGTACTAAAAGATAGTACATGACATGCATAATACAAGAGTGCCTGAACTCATTCGCAAAAAAAAGACTGGCACAGCGGCGACTACAATATCGTTCTTACGATGAAGTCGGATGCACAGGAATAGTTTGACACGCATGCGGGTGGCCAATATCATCCCCGGGACAGTGTCGCTGAACTTACGGCGGATAGGTTCCCGCATGAAAGCCGATATGTTCAACCACATGACGTAGTTTTTAGAGTATCTAAAAGAGAAATTTACTATAGCACAAGGAGTTAGCTGTGATCGAAATTATGATATCGGAAATGGAAGCCGCCTTCTGCAAGGGAGTCTTTGACGCGGAGACTGTCTTTCGCTTTCACCTGGGAGAGGATACGGTCACCATCGTGGTCGGTCCCGACGGCTACCGGGTGGTCAGGGGGGCAACGCCGGAACCGGTCGACTGTGAGTGCACCACCGGCGCCGATATGTTCAAAAGGATCTGGTACGACGGCTATCGTCCCGGAATCATGGATTTCCTCGGCGGTGCCATCACGTGCGACAATCCTTTCCTGCTCC
This sequence comes from Geomonas oryzisoli, assembly GCF_018986915.1. Lineage (NCBI taxonomy): Bacteria > Pseudomonadati > Thermodesulfobacteriota > Desulfuromonadia > Geobacterales > Geobacteraceae > Geomonas > Geomonas oryzisoli. Next base: position 2,183,050 of record NZ_CP076723.1, on the reverse strand, counting down.
CCGCGTTCCTGAAGGCCTTCGGCCGCTGATACTACAGCGGCAGCGCTCCCCTGGCTGCCGCCCGGGCCAGCATCTGCTCGAATTCCGCCGCGGGGAGCGGCCGGCCGATCAGGTTCCCCTGCACCTCGTCGCAGCCGTAATTCTGCATGAGCGTCAGTTGCTCCGGCCGTTCCACGCCGACCGCGTTTACCCTGAGCTTCAGGCTGTGCGACATGCAGATCATCGCGGTCACCACGTCCAGGTTGTCGGGGTTGTCGAGGGCCCTGATGAAGCTGCGGTCGATCTTCAGCTTGGCGATGGGAAGCTGCCTGATCCGCTGCAGCGACGACGTGCCCACGCCGAAATCGTCCACCGAGAACGCTACCCCCGCTTCGGTGAGCCGCAGCATGTTCTGCCGCGACGACGTGCCGTTATCCATGATGGCGCGCTCCGGGATGTCGATCTGCAGGCTTCCCGCGCCGATGCCGGTTTCCGACAGGGCGGTGAGGGTCTGTTCGATGAAGTGGGGTTGGTGGAACTCGCGGTTGGAGAGGTTCACCGCCAGCGAGAGGTCGAAACCCTTCTGCTGCCAGCGCTTCACCTGGGTGCAGGCGTGGTGGATGACCCACTCCCCGATCGGCACTATGGCGCCGCTTTCCTCGGCGACGGCGATGAAGTGCTCGGGGAGCAGCAGTCCCCGCTCCGGGTGGCGCCAGCGCAAAAGGGCCTCCGCAGCGATGATCCGTCCGTTGCCCAGGTTGAGCAGCGGCTGGTACAGAAGTTCCAGCTCCCCATTCGCTACCGACTGGCGCAGCTGCCGCTCCAGGGTCTGGCGGTTCAGGGTCCGCGCGTTGATCTCGCTGTTGTAGAACTGGTAGCTGCTGCCACGGTTCTGCTTGGCCACGTACATGGCGCCATCCGCCTTTTGCAGCAGTTCTTCGCAGCTGTCGCCGTCGGCGGGAAACATGCTGATGCCGACGCTCGTCCCCACCTTCACTTCGATCCCCTCCAGCCGAAACGGCGCCTGAAAGACCCCCACGATCTTGTTTACCACCGTGCCTACATCGTCCGGCTGCGTCAGGTCCGGCATCAGCACGTTGAACTCGTCCCCCCCTATGCGGGCTACCGTGTCGGACTCTCGCACGCACCCCTTGAGCCTCTGGGCCACCGACTGCAGCAGTTGGTCGCCTGCCGCGTGGCCAAGTGTGTCGTTGATCTGCTTGAAATGGTCCAGGTCCAGGAACAGCACAGCCAGGTTCTTGCGGTTGCGGCGCGCCTGCGCCAGCTCGAGGGCGAGGAAATCCATGAAAAGCTTGCGGTTGGGAAGGTCGGTCAGGGTGTCGTGCTGCGCCTGGTGCTTGATCACCTCCTCCAGGCGCTTGCGCTCGCTGATGTCCTTGAACAGGGTCAGCAGAAAGGGGCTTCCGTCCATCTCGATGCTCTCCGCCGAAACCAGCCCCTCCAGCTCCTCCCCCGACTTGCCGCGGATGCGGACCTCCAGGTCGCGCACGGCCCCTCTTTGCGCCACCTCCCGAAGCAGCGCCTCGGGCTGCCCCGCATCGAGCCACAGCCCGAGCTCCGCGCCGCTGCGCCCGATGACCTCCTCGCGGTCGAATCCCAGCACCCGCAGGAACGCCTCGTTCACCTCGATCAGCCTCAGGTCGGTCAGGGAGGCGATGCTCAAAAGGTCGGGGGTTGCCTGGAAGATGGTGGAGAAACGCCGCTCCGAGGCGCGCAGGGCCGTCACCTGCTGTTCTACCAGCCGCCTCAGGGAAAGTTTGTCCCCGACACGGTCCAGCACCCGAAACAGCTCCGGGTAGTTGACAGGTTTCAGCACGTAGTGGTCCATCCCGATTTCGATGGCGCTCATGAGGTAAGTGGTCTCGCTGTGGGCGGTGACCGCCACGATGGTGGCATCGGGATCGATCTCCTTGATCTCGCGCGCCATCGCTATGCCGTTCATCTGCGGCATGTTGATGTCCGTGACCACCACGTCGGGGCGGTACTGGCGGTACAGCTCGAGGCCGGCCCGGCCGTCGTCCGCCGTATAGATCCTGATACCGGGGTAGTTGAGGGTCAGTATCCGGGCAAGCATCTCGCGTGCCTCGATCTCGTCCTCGACCAGGAGCAGGGCTGCTTCCTTGAAATGTTGGCGGGGCTGTTCCATCAGTCACACCTCGATGCAGAATCGTGCGCCCAGGTCGGTGTTGCAAACGGTGAGCGACCCTTTCATGTTCTTTTCCACGATGGTTTTGGACATGAACAGGCCGATGCCGGTCCCCTTGTCGGGGCCCTTGGTGGTGAAGTAGGGATCGAAGACCTTGTCGATGATGTCCGCCGGTATGCCGCCCGCGTTGTCCTCGATGGAGAGGACTGTTTTCCCGTTTTCCCGGTGGAGCCGTACCGTGATCTTCGGTTGAGCCACCTTGCGCTCCGCGAGGGCGTCCTTCGCGTTCATCAGGATGTTGACCAGAACCTGTGAGTATTCGTTGGGGGAGCCGAAGATCTCCGCCTCGGGGTCGGCCGACACGTCGAATTCGATCCGTGCCGCGGCGAAGGCTGCCTGCAGTATGGAGAGCGTCTGCTCCAGGGCCGCAGCCGCCAGGAATTTCTGCTGTTCCTTTTCCGGGCCGAAAAAGTTGCGGAAGCCGTCGATGGTCTGGGACATGTAGTTGATGACCTGCATGGCCCGGCTGACGCTGTTGTCGAGGTACTGCTTGGTGAAGAGCCCCTTTTCGTAGTAGCTCGGCAACTCCTGGACGATGAGACCGAGCGTGTTGAGCGGCTGGCGCCACTGGTGGGCGATGTTGCCGATCATCTCTCCCATCGCGGCCAAGCGTCCCTGCCGAATCAACAATTGCTCCTGGCGGCGCAGCTCTTCCACGGCGCGCACCCGTTCGGTCATCTCCTCTCTCAGCGCCTCCTGGGCGAGCACGCTGTCGGTGATGTTGAGGCACGCCCCCACAAGCCTCAACGGCGCGCCATATTCGTCGTAGGAGACCCTGGCACGCATGCTGAGCCAGCGTACCTTGCCGTCGGGCGCGATGGTGCGGTACTCAGCGCTGTAGAGGCCTGCGCCGGTAGTGCTGCGGGCGTCTTTGACGATCTGCTCCAGCCGCTCGCGGTCCTCGGCATGCACCAACCGCAACACCATTTCGAGTTCGACGTCGACGTCTGGGGCCAACCCGTAGTGTCGTTTCGCTATGTCGGACCAATCCCCCTTGCCGGTCTGCAGGTTGACGTCGAAGATGCCCAGACCGGTCGCCTCGACCGCGAGCTTCAGCCTCGCTTCGCTCTTCTTCAGTGCCTGCTCCGCCCTTTTCTGGTCGGTCAGATCCACGGCGAAGCCGATTCCCTCCGCTGTGGATTCGGCCATCCGCGCCAAGGCCGTCAGCGCTGCCACCTTCTCGTTGCTGTTGCGCTTGATGAAGATTTTTTCGTAGGTTTTGCTGATGCCGCGTGTGATGGTTTCGTCCATCGCGGCCCGGTCCTTCGCGTATTCCTCGGGCGTGGTGACGTCGGCGAGGCTCAGGGTCCCTCCGCGGCACTGGGCTTCGTCGTAGCCGACCAGTTCGCAGTAGGCCTCGTTGGCGTCGGTAATGAATCCGTCCCGGTTCCAGAAGAAGATGGCGATCAGGCTCGACTCGTACAACCAGCGGAACCTCGTCTCGCTGGCGCGCAATTTTTCCTGGGTTTCTCTCAGGTCGTTGATGTCGGTCGCGGTGCCGTACCATTTCACCACCCTCCCCGTCTCGTCAAGTTGCGGGACCGCGCGGGTTAGGTGCCAGTGGTAAGCGTCATCGCGGTGCCTGATGCGCTGCTCGATCTGGTAGATCTCCCCGGTGGCGACGGCGTGGCTCCACGCGTGGGCGGTCGCTTCCCGGTCCTCTGGATGGATGCAGTCGTTGATCAGGCTGCCGGGGTCCCCCTTGGTCCGGACCAGGATGCAGCGCCGCAGCCCGGTGTAGTTCTCGAAGTGGGCGTTGAGATAGTCCAGGTTGCCGTCGGGGTTGGCGGTCCAGACGATCTGCGGCATGGAATCGGCCAGGTCGCGAAACCGCTGTACCGACATGCGCAACTCTTCCTCGATGGCCTTGCGCCCGGTGACGTCGAAGATGACGCCGATGAAGCGGCAGGAAGATTCCTCGCACCAGAAGCGTCCCAGCACGTTGACCCATAACAACGCCCCGTCGTCGGCGCGGAATACGCGATGCTCGGAACTGAACAGCTCATGTTCCTTGCAGACCCGGTCCAGTTCGGCCATGACCCGTATCTTGTCGACGGGATGAATCCGGTCCTGCCACATGGAAAGCGTTGCCGGCCCGCTTGGTTCCTGCGGCGCGGGGTACCCCAGGACAAGAAAATGGCGCTGGGACCAGATGCCCAGTCCGCTGGAGGTGTCCATGTCGCAGGAGCCCATCTGCGCCGCATCCAGGGCAAGTTTCAGGCGCTCCTCGCTCTCCAGCAGGGCCTTGGCGGCGTTCCTGCTTTCGGTAATGTCGTTAAAGGCGATGAGGCCGGAGATGATGGCGCCGGAGATGTCACGCAGCGGGGTGGCGTTGACACTGATGAAGCCGCGGGTGCCGTCGCCGCGCAGGATCTGGTATTCCTCGGCGAACACGGTCTCCCCTTTGCGGATGGCGCGGATGAGCGGGTAGTGCTCGATGGGCACCGGCTTGCCGTCAAGGGTGACCATCTTCCAGCGGCCGAACTCGTCGATGCTGCCAACATCTTCCACGGCCTCACGGAAGATGGTCCGGGTCAACTCGTTTTGGTAGACCACCTTGCCGGAAGGTGCCTCGGCGATGACCACACCTACCGGAAGCTGTTCGACGATCGCCTCGAACCGCTTCTGCTGGAAGGCCAGTTGCCTCAGCATGCTCTCCCGTTCCTCCTCGGCGTTTCGGCGCTCGGAGATGTCGCGGGCGATCATCTGGATGGCGTGCACTCCCTGGTAGCCGATGCGCGTCGAGGACCCTTCCATGAAGCGCTCGCCCCCTTCCAGCCGCAGCAGCCTGAACTCCAGCGTCGACCCTTCATTCCCCCCCATGACGGACTCGATGCTGAGCCGCATCGCCTCGCGGTCTTCGGGGTGCACCAGGTCCAGGAATGCGTGCTCCTGCAGCTGCGTAAGGGTGCGTGCGCCGTAGGTGCCCAGCGCGGCACAGTTGGCGTAGAGGAAGGAGCCGCCGCGATGCACGAGGACCGCGTCCGGCGCCATCTCGACCAGGGCGCGGTAGTAGCGCTCGCTTTCGCGCAGCAGCCGTTCCTTCTGGATCCGTTCCGCGTTCTCCCGCGCGATGATCGATATGCCGGTGAGGGTTCCTTGCGGGTCGAAGATGGGGGATAGGGTGAGTGAGACCTGGATCTCGCGCCCCCCCTTGGCCAGGCGCACCGTCTCCAGGTTGCGGATTTTCTCCCCGCGCAGCACTTTCTCGGTGATCTGTTTCAGTTCCTCGTGCCGGTCCTGGGGGACCAGCATCCTGATGTTGCTCCCCACGGCCTCTTCGGCGCTGTAGCCGTAGAGGCCCTGTGCCGCCTGGTTCCAGCTGGTGATGGTTCCGTCCGGGGTCTTGCTGAAGATGGCGTCGTTCGATGAATCGACGATGGCCGCCAGGTAGGCCATGGCGTCCTCCTTGTCCGCCGCCGGTATCGCCCCGGGTTTTCGTGTCACGAAGCCACGCAAGAGTCTATGCCTCCTTGAGGTAACTTCCCGATTCCGGGTTCGCCTCCAGGGTGAAGTAGAAGGTGGCCCCCTGCCCCACCTCCCCTTCGGCCCACATGCGCCCCCCGTGTCTGAGCACGATGCTGTGCGCGGTGGCGAGCCCGATCCCCGTCCCGGTCCAGCCGAATTCACCAGGAGCGTGGATGGTCTGGAACGGCTTGAACAGCTTCTGCGCGTACTTCATGTTGAACCCGGCTCCGTTGTCGCGCACGAAGTAGGTCCGGACGCCTTGCTGGTCGTTCCAGCCGAATTCGATCCGTCCCAGCTCGGTCTTGGAGGTGAACTTCCAGGCGTTGCCCAGCAGCTGTCCTAGCGCCTTCCCCAGGAGCTCCGGGTCGCCCTTTACCCGGGCCCCTTCGGCGATGACGAACTCGACCTTGCGCTCGGGATCCTCGGCGGCCAATGCGTCGGCGATGTCGCGGGCGAGCGCGCTCAGGTCGGTGTCGCGGATGGTCAGGGTACAGCGCGCCAGGTGGGTCAGGCTGTTGAAGGCGTCCATGATCTGCTTGATCTGCTGGACTACGCTCGCCGACCGTTCGGCGTACTGGCGGCAGTTGGCATGGCCGCAGACGCCGCAGTCCTCGACGAGTGCGGTGCAGAATCCCTCCAGGCGCGCCACAGGCGCCCTCAGATCGTGGGAGACGAAGTAGCTGAAATTTTCCAGTTCGCTCACCGTCGCCTGTAGCAGGGAGGTCCGCTGCAACACGCGCCGTTCCAGTTCCTCGGTGAGCAAGCGGACCTGCTGTTCGGCCAGCTTCAGCTCCGTCACGTCATGGCAGGTGCCGATCACGCCGCATGCGCTGTCGGTCTCCCGCACGGCTTCGACGTCGAGCCGCACGATGCGCACGGAACCGTCCGACCGCAGCACCCGCACGAACTTGTGCTCCGGCTGGTGCTCCGATGCCAGCGCTTTCTGCATCGAGCCGGCTACCTCGTCGCGGTCATCGGGGTGGAAGCGTTCCAGGAACGAGGGGTAGGTCGCCGGGACGGAGCCGGGCTCGACCCCGCAGATGCGGTACATCTCGTCGGACCAGGCCATGTTCTCCGCGTCGCGATCACGCTGCCAGCTCCCCAGATGGGCGATGCGCTGCGCCGCCACGAGCTGGTGCTCGCTTTCCGCGAGGCGCCGGTGCTGTGCGCTCACCAGCCGTTTCAGTTCGATCTGCTCGAGTACCTTGTCGAGCACGGTGAAGAGCTCCTGGTAGTTGAGGGGCTTGAGGACGTAATGGTGGACGCCGATTTCGATGGCGCTCAAGAGGTAGGAGGTGTCGCTGTGGGCGGTGACGGCGATGATGCGGACCTCGGGGTTGATGGCCTTGATCTCGCGGGACATCCGGATGCCATCCATGACCGGCATGTTGATGTCGGTCATCACGATTTCAGGGGTGTGCTGCCGGTACAGCTCCAGCGCATGTAAACCGTTGTCGGCGCCGTACACGGTGAGGTTTGGGTAGTTCAGGGCCAGCATCCTCGTCACCATCTGGCGGGCGTCGGCCTCGTCCTCGACATAGAGCATGCTGATCCCTGCGCCCACCCGAGCCCCGTCTTTCATTGAGCCTCCTCGTTGCGCGACAGGATGCGATTCAACCGCTCCACCGTCATGGGCTTGTAGATGTAGTCCACGACGCCGAGTTCCCAGCACTGCTCCTGGTCGGTTTCGTTGTCCGATGAAGTGAGTATGGCGACTTTGAGGACTTGCAGATTCGTATTTCCCCTAATGCCGCGCAGCAGGTCGAGCCCGCTGACCTTGGGGAGTTTAAGGTCCAGCAGTACCAGCTCGATCTGGCGGTAGCTCCCATCCTGCTCCATGCGCCGGAGCAGTTCGTCGGCCTCTTCCCCGTCGCGAGCGGTGAGGATCTCGTGCGCGCAGGCCTTGCCTATGATGCGGCTGGCCAGGAAGAGATCGTCGGGGTTGTCTTCTACCAGCAGGATGTACGAAGGGGCCATGTGCTTCTCCGCGCCGCCAGCGGGACCCTCGGCCGAAAAAAAGCCGAGCGTTCGGAAGTTTTTGCGTCTGCTCGGCTGCCTGCCGTGGGCAGGGGTTAGAACCTGTTTCTTTGCAAATTAACAAACGCTTATTCTAGCCTGCTCCACCACCTTGTCAATTCGCGTTTCCAGGCGCTTCTATGCGGAACTCCGCCCCGTTTGCCACGTTGCGCGCCGTGAGCCTGCCGGGGATGTTCTTCTCGATGATCATCTTGGACATGTACAGCCCGATGCCGGTCCCCCGCTCAGGCCCCCTGGTGGTGAAGTAAGGATCGAAGATCTTCTCGAGAATTGCCTCCGGGATCCCTCCGGCGTTGTCCCGCACCGTCACCACGGAGCGCCCCTTCTCTTCGAACACCGCGACCCGTATCTCGCGCTTTTCGATCTTGCGGTCCAGGAAGGCGTCCCGGGCGTTGAACAGGATGTTGAGAACGGCCTGGGAGAACTCGTTGGGATGGCCGGTGATCAATGGCTCCCCCTTTATCTGCAGGTCCACGGCGATCTGCAGGTGCCGGAAGCTCTCCTGGACCAGGGACAGCGTTTTCTCGACCACCTCGGCGACCCGGAAGGAAACCGCCTCCTTGTCCGGCTTGAAGAAGTTCCTGAAGTCGTCGATGGTCCTCGAGGTATGGGTCAGCACCTTCATGAACCTCGTTACGCTTTCGCCCAGGTATTCGCGGGTGAGCCGGCCGCGGTCGAACATGACCGGGAGCTCCTGCACAATGAGCCCTAGCTCGTTGAGCGGCTGACGCCACTGGTGGGCGATGTTGCTGATCATCTCCCCAAGGGCTGCCAAGCGGTTTTGCTGCAGGAGCATGCGCTCCTTCTCCCCCAATTCTTCCAGTGCCTGCAGCCTCTGGGCGGTCTCCTCCTCCAGTTCGAACAGGGTCCGCGTCAGCTCCTCGTGCTGCAGCTCGACCTTGCGCGTGCTCTGTTCCAGGTCGGCGGTGCGCTGCGCCACCCGTTCTTCCAGCTCCTCCTTGGCCTGTTCCAAAGCGCCGATCAGCTCGCAGTTGCGGTAGCTGATGCCGATTATTGAGGCCGTCCCCATCAGAAGGCTCACGTCCCTTTCCACGAGCGGGCGCTTGGTCCTCACGTTTTCCGCGGTCAGCACGCCCAATGAGATCCCGTCGGAAACGATGGGACAGCAGATAAAGGCGCGGGTGCCGTTTTTGAGGGCGCAGGAAAGCGTGCGTTGCCCCAGTGTCTCCTTCTCCCGCTCCAGGTCGTTGACCAAAAAAGGCCTCTGTTCGTGGAGGCAGGCGACGTAGACGTCATTGCCCGCGCCGTCGTGGTCCAGCGGCAGATTGAGGCCGTTCAGGCAGGCCAGTTCTCCGGCGCCGTAACCGTAGCTCGCCCGCAGCTGCAGTCTCTTCTCTTCTGCGTTCACCAGGAAGATGGCGCCGCGGTCGTACTCGAGCCTGCGCTGCATGATGTCGGCCACGTCCATGAGCATCTCTTCGAGCCGGGTCAGGTTCCCCAGCCGCTGTCCGATCTCGTGGGTCAGCATGGCGTTGTTGTAGTTGAGATCGATCTGCTCAAGGAGGGTTTCGATGGATTGGTTGGTGCTGTCGAGCCCCTCCTTGACGGCCCTCTTCTCCCCCACTTCCGCCGCCAGCCATACCAGGAGGAAAAGGCACAGCGAGCCGAGCAGGATGGTAAGCGCCCCGTCTCCCTGCAGCGCCACCAGCAGCACCAGGTTCGCGACGACCAGCACCGGGGCCAGCAGGTTGCGCGCCTTCTTCAAGTACGTGAAGGCGCTTTTTTCCCAGGTGACGATGTAGCGGCAGACCGGGTCGCCCCGGAACACGCATTCCGGCTGCTGGATGGTGGGGAGGTGGCGGATTTCCGGGAAATACTGCAGGTCGGTGAGCTTGTGGTTGAACATGAGCACGATCGCCTCGAAGAAGCCGATCCGGTTCTCGCACTGGTACTGCTTCTCCAGGCCGGGTTCCACCGGCGTGACCGTGATCTCCACCATGTTCGAGGCAAGAGGCCGGGAATGGTAGGTCGTGCTCCTGGTGAAGTTGGCCGTGGCCTTGCTGATGATGTCGAAGGTGCTGGAAGCATCGACTAGCCCCAGGATGTACTGGCGCATCGCCCCCAGCACGTCGGGTGAGGCCGCGTAGCGCCCGGCTTCACGGGCGATCCTCGGGTTGCCGGTCATCTGCAGCAGCCTCTCGTAGAAGCGGTCCACCTGGTCCTGCCGGAACCAGTGCGCCTGGTCGGCCACCTCGTACTCCTTCATCCCGGCGTACTCGAGCAGTTCGTTGATGTCGACGTGGCTGTACTTGTGCTTGACCAGCAGGATGAACGAGTTGATGATCCTGCTGTTGTAAAGCGGCATGTCGCGTAGGCGGGATGGTTCCATTCCGGCTCCAGGGGCACTCACTGCCCTTTCGCGTGCCCCTTGAAAAGGCCGTCGCAGTACTGCAGGAAGTGATCGCTGTGGCGCATGTCCAGGGTCCACAGCAGATAGCTCTTCTCGCGGGGGAGCGCCTTCTTCTGGACGTAGCTGTCGGGAAAGGTAAGCACCGGCATCTCCTCCCCTTCGTAGTGGCGGTTCACCCGCCCCAGGGCCAGTTCGATCAGGTCGGCCGGCGTCTCCTCGTCGATGACCAGCACCGTGACGCAGTTGGTGAGTTCGGCCATGTTGAAACCGGCGTCGGTACGGTTCACCAGGAAGAAGGCCTTGAGGCTGCTTCCCTTGCGCAGCGAGTAGAGGTAGCTCTCCTTGCGAAAGCCGAGGCTTCTGTACTCCTCGTTGACCGAACTGCTCCCCGCGGCGCCCGGGTACAGGTCGAACGCATCGATCAGCAGCCCCCCGGAGACATGCCGGTAGAAGCGTCCCAGTTCGGTGAGGTCGAAGTCGCTACTGGGGGCGAGCAGCCACGGCTCGGGCCAGGGGGGCTCCTCTTCCTGCTGACGGTAGTGGGAGTAGGCGAACAGGTCGAGTGAGCAGCTTCTCTGGTCATCGTGGTGCCGGGCGAAGCCGCCGAAGACCCGGGCGGGGAACTTGTTGTCGGGGCGGTAGTAGCAGAATACGTAGCGCAGGTGGGCAAAGGGGAAACTCTCCAGTTCGTTCAGGTACTGGCCGACCTGCTCCAGCACGGCAAGGCCCGCCTTCACCGAGGCGGACTTGCGGGCGGCGTGGTGGTGGATGAGCCAGGTGTCGCGGTAGAAACGGACCATCGCCAGGTGTCCCAGGATGGCCCCGCGACTGAGGTAGATGAAATGCCGGGCGATGTGCGGGTTCTCGTTGTAGAGCCTCGCGTAGGTCTCCTTGATGCGCTCCTTGTTGGCCTGGAAGAAGGCGTACTTGCCCGGGTAGATGAAACCGGTCTGGAAGAAGAAGTCCCACAGGTCGTCCAGATCCACCTCGGTGCTGACGTAGGCGTTGCGGTCCGCGGCCTGGTGCAGGATGGAGAGGAGCTTGACGTGGTCGAGGATGTCCATCTCCAGGATCGCGCATCCGCAGCGGGCCGTCCGCTCCTCCCCCTCCTCCCCCGTCACGTTGCGCGAGAGCACCTGGGCCAAGCAGTCCAGGGTGAGCCCCTGGGCGAAGCTGATCTTCACCCCAGGGATCATCATCCCCGGCAGCAGCACCGATTCCCCTTCGTTCTCCTCGACGGAGAAACCGGTCCCCGAGATGTCCCCCATCTTCAGGTTCACCCTCTTGCCGATCAAGGGGTGATCGAACACGATGTTGGGAGACGGAACCAGTTCCTTGCGCTCGTTTCGGTAGCTCTTGGTCCTGAAGCGGCGGAAGTTGTTCTGGTGCTGCTGCAGGACGAAGGTGCAGCAAGCGGTATCGGCGTACAGCGACAGGATGTCGAAGGTCCCCGAGAAGATCACTTCACCCCCGCGTGACAGTTTGAGATGTACCGGTTCTTCCGTGTTGATCCAGTTGAGGGACACCGGCCGTTCCCAGCTCCCCGTCAACCGGAGCGTGACCGGGGTGAAGTCGACCAGGATGCAGTTGAAGAGGACGCCGTGCTGCAGCAGTTGCGCCGAGATGTCGCCGGCGGGGTGCCGCCTTATCTTCCTGGCCTGGAATTCGCGGCAGGCCGGCGGCAGCAGCAGCGACAGCCCCGTCTCGTCCATGGAAGTGAGCTCGGAGTTGACCACCAGGTACTTCTTTCCGTCGGCGATGAGGAGGTAGTCGAAGCGGTAGGTTTTCAGGATCTGCTGGATGCTCCAGGGCTCGTCCCAGCGGCAGTCCAGCTGCTCGCCCGCGCACGGTTCGGGGCGCGCCCGCAGCATGATGGAATCGTCGTAGACCAGGTGTTTCAGGCCGACCAGGACGATCTGGTCCTGGAAATTGATGTAGTTCAGGCGGTTCACCAGGTGGCTGCGGCTGACGCTCTTGCCTGTCGCCGGGCTCTCGGCATCGGATGGCACTGCACGAAGTGTGGTTGCCGCATCTGCCATGTCTTTCCTCGGTGCGAATCCAGGATGGCCTGCCGCCGTACTGCCGTACCGGTTTCAAAGAGGTTGGATGGTGCTGCCATCTTGTTCCTGGGACGTCGGATGGCCCGCGAGCTCAGGTGCGACGTTCAGCCCCAGCCAGTACTGCACCAGGTTCTGCATCATCACGAGCAGCGCGTTGAAGGAATTGGGCTTGACCAGGAAGGAGTTGCAGCCGAGTTCGTAGGCCCGGTTCAGATCCGCCGGGGGCACCGGCGTCGTGAGCACGACCACGGGGAGCCGCTTCAGGGCGGGCTGTTCCCGCAACCAGGACAAAAGCCCCACCCCCGAGATGTGCGGCAGTTTCAGGTCGAGCAGCATCAGGACCGGCATGGGGTAGCACTCCCGGTCCTGAAAGGTCCCCCGGCCGCTCAGGTAGCCGATGGCCTCTTCGCCGTCCCTGGCGCTCTGCACGGGGGTGATCACGCCGACCCGCTGCAGGGCGAGCTTGGTGAAATGGGCCTGGTCCTGGTCGCTGTCGACCAGGAGGATGGTGTGGTGCACGTAGCTCATGGTTCCCCCGGCGCTATTCCGCCCTCCTGAGTTCAATCCAGAACCGGCTCCCCTCCCCTTCCTTCGATTCCAATCCGATCCGGCCGCCCAGGCGCTGTACCGCCTTGCGCACGATGGCCAGCCCCACCCCGGTCCCCGGGTAGCTCTCCATGCTGTGCAGGCGTTCGAAGATCTTGAAGATCCTCTCCTGGTGCTGCGGCGCGATGCCGATGCCGTTGTCCTGTACGTAAAGCCGGCAGTACTCCTGCGATTCGTCGCTCCAGATGCGCAGCAGGGGGATCACCCCCTTGGGCACGAACTTGATGCCGTTGGTCATCAGGTTGAGCAGCACCTGGACCAGCACGGTAGGATGGCCGATGACCGCGGGGAGGTCGCTCGAGATCTCGAGGCGATAGGCCTTTCCCCCCGCTGCCAGTTCCAGCTGCTGTGCCGCGTCGCGCACCACCTGGTCCAGGTTCACCGGCTCCAGCGTGATCTCCTGTCTGCTGACCCGGCTGTAGGCGAGCAGGTCCTGGATGAGACGGTCCATCCCCTGCGCCGCGGTCTTGATGCGGACCAGGTAGGCGTTGCGCTCCGCCGGTGTCTGCAGTTCGTCGTCCAGCAGGATCTCCGCGAAGGCCTGCATGGCGCGTATGGGAGCCCGCAGATCATGGGAGACCGAGAAGGCGAATGAATCGAGTTCCTCGTTGATCTCCTCGAGCTGTGAGGTCCTTTCCGCGACCCGTCGCTCCATGGTCGCGGCTTCCTTTTCCAGCTTCGCGCTCAGGTCTGCGATTTCCGCCTCCTCTTCGCGATAACGGGTGCAGTCGCTGATCACCATGCCGATGTGGTTGTCGGTAAGGGCGAAGATCCGGATCCGGTAATACAGCTCCTCCCGGGAAACCTCACCCAGCTCCTGGGACCCTCCGAAGGCGGCGAGTCGATGACACTGATCCTTGAACCGGTCCGGATCGAGCCAGCCGGGGAAACAGTCGGTCACCAGGCAGTTTTGGAAGTTGAAGGACTTGCAGCGGCACAGTTTGACCGCAGCGGGGTTCATCTCGATGACCAGCGGCGGCTTGTCCGGGGTCCGCGCGTCAAGGTGCAGGATGACGAGCGCCTCCCTCATATTTGTGAACATCAAGCGGTAGAGCTGCTCGGCCTGTTCCATTTCCATGGCGGGCTCTCCTTGGCAAATGCAGAAGAGTATAACGGAGTAAGATTTGTTTGCACTAATGTTTTAAGGGGCGGTCGACTGTTAATTGGGGGCCGGATGTGCTCCACGGAGGCCGGCAGGATCTACTGTCGGATCTCGATCGGGTTCACCGCGTGGGGGATAAGATACTGCGGGTGGAGGGTGAGCGTGGGGTGGCGGCTACTTCTTCGAAATGTAAGGGTTCCCTTTGAGGTAGAAACGAAGCGGCTTTGCGGCCCAGATGCCGGAGTAGGCAACGCCGATGCGTGGCCTCGCCACCACCTGGTGTGGCGCATAGTCGTCTCTGGGCGCGATGAAGAAGTCCCTGCTCTCGAGGTCCTGCCCGTTGTGGTGCAGGTCGATTCCCATGGCGCGGCAGAGAAGCCCCGGGCCCCGGGTGCGCTCGCTCACGTTTTGCACCGGTTCCAGGGCGCGCAGAAGCACCGCGCAGGCGCTTCCTTCCCGCTCGGTCACCACGTTCATGCAGAAGTACATCCCGTAGATGAGATAGACGTAGGCGAAGCCGGGCGGGCCGAAGAGGATGCGGGTGCGCGGCGTGAGCCCCTTGGAAGAGTGCGCCGCCAGGTCGGTCTCGCCGAGATATGCTTCCACCTCGACGATCTTCCCCACCCTCACCTCTCCGGCCACATCATGGACCAGGAACGCCCCCAGGAGATCATGTGCGACGGTGATGGTGTCGCGGTCGTAGAAGGAACGCGGCACCGGGTTCAGGCACAACATCGGGGACCTCTTAGATAAGTCCTTCTTTCTTGAGGGACGTGACCACCTTGTGCGCCAGGTCCTTACCTACCTTGGTGACCGCTTCGGGTTCGTAGGTCTGCATGGTGCCGGCCCAGAGCAGCTTGTCGGAGCTCACGTCGAACAGGTTCACCTGCATGGTCGCGATGTCGTAGGTGGTCACGTAGGTCGGACCGTAGAGGGCCATGGATTGGTAGTAACCGGGGAAGTTCCAATCCGGGAAGGCGGGAGGGTACCAGTAACCCGGGTACGGCGACGCGATCGCGCTGGGTTGCACCGTGGTCTGCTTTTCGACCTTGATGGTCTGGATGGTGATGATGCCCTGTGATCCGGTCGAGCGCACCGCCCGGTCCAGTGCGTGCCAGTCCGGCAGTGTCGCCTGCGAAAGGATGGAGTAGCTCGCCACCGCTTCGACTCCATGCTTGTGCAGTTCGCTGACCAGCGTGTTCTCATAGACGGCACGGCTCCCCTCTTTTCTGGCAAAGCTCACCACGAGCACCTTGTGCACCCGGCTGCCGGTCAAGGTCGGGTTGCGCCAGGTGTCTACCACAGAAACCGAAGCGCAGGAACAAAGCAGGCTGGTCAAGCACAAGACTACGGCGATCCTGATCAGGTTGCACATGTGTCACCTCCGTTAACGGGCTGGATTTACGTGTAGGCAGGGTTGTGAAGGCGGGCGGCAAAAGATTGGAAATATTTATACCAAGTTGCTGCGGGTTGGCAATCGTATATACTGGGTTGGTCAATCATTAGCGCCTCCCCCCCGCCGGATTCGTTAACATCCCAAAATGCTGCACGATTCAGGCGGATACTTAAATTCAGGGATACCGGGAACCACAAAGCGACGTCCACTCAGGAGGCAAGGCCATGGAAAATTACAAACGCGTTCTCGTGGTCAACAGGATGAGCGAATACTGCAGGGATGCCGTTCAGGCAGGGGTCTCCATTGCCAGGAGATACGGCTCCGAGCTCATGGTGCTCCATATCGCAAGCAATCCCGAAGGGACCATGAGCATGGCGGGAGGAGCGCTGAACGCCCCCAGCGCCATCCCCGACGAGGTGAAGAACTACGCGAGCATTAGGGAGCGGGCCAAGGACGAACTGAACCAGATGATCGGCCAGGAGATTCGCGCCGGCCTGCCCATCAAGGTCATCATCAAAGAAGGGAAGCCGGTAGACGAGATCATGCAGGTGGTCAAGGACGAAAGGATCGACCTCATGGTGCTGCTTGCCCATGAAGAAGGGCGCGTCGAGCACATGCTCTTTGGGCGGGACAACGACGCGATCCTGCGCCGTATGCCCTGCAGCATCCTGCTGGTCAAGAGGGAGCCGGATTCGGTTCAGTGGTAGCTCGCGAAGCGAGGGGGGATTGCCCATGCAGCGATGGATCTGCACCATTTGCCGGCACGTCTACGACCCTGATGAGGGAGACCCGATCAACGATGTCCCGCCGGACATCTCCTTTGAGGAGTTGCTTCCTGACTGGCACTGTCCCGTGTGCAAGGCCGCCAAGAGTTTCTTCGAACCGTATCCCGAGGAACCGGAGCGTTGACGGGCTACCGATGAGTGATAATTACCTGCGGGGGCAGGTCCTGGGACCTGCCCTTTTCTTTGTAGTTGTGATAGATATTGCTGACTGTAAGCCTCGATTTATGCAGTGAAGCCAGATACGAGATCGGACCCTACCCTGATGACCATCCTGCAAGCGCTCGACGTTACCAAAAACTATCGCATCGGCAGCCGCGACATCACCGTGCTCGACCGGGTTTCTCTGACAGTGTCCGAAGGGGAATTCCTGGTCGTCAAAGGTGAAAGCGGCAGCGGCAAGTCCACACTCCTCACCCTCCTCTCCGGACTGGACCGCCCCGACCAGGGGCGCGTCTTTATCGAGGGGCGCGACATAACCGACCTTGCCGAGGACGCCCTCGCGCCCTTGCGCAACAGCACCTTCGGTTTCGTGTTCCAGTCCTTTCACCTGGTGCCGTCGCTGACGGCCCTGGAGAACGTGACCTTCCCAGCTGAACTGAGGGGCGACCGAGATGCCCGAACCAAGGCGGAGGCGCTTTTGGAGCGTGTCGGCCTGGCGCACCGGATGACCAGTTTCCCGCACCAACTCTCCGGCGGGGAGAAGCAGCGTTGCGCCATCTGCCGCGCCCTCATCAACGAGCCGCGCATCATCTTCGCCGACGAGCCGACCGGCAACCTCGATTCCGTCAACGGTTCCGCGATACTGCAACTGCTTCTCGATCTGCAGCGCGAGCGCGGCACCACCCTGCTCCTGGTGACCCACAGTCCCGAGATCGCACAGAGCGCGGACCGCGTGGTGACCCTCAAGGACGGGCGTGTGGTCGCGGATCCGGCGCATGGTTAACCTCCGTTTCATAGCGCGACAGATGACCGGGGCTAAGCGGCAGTGCGCCGTCTTCATCCTCTGCGTCGCCCTCTCCATGATCACCCTGGTCTCGCTGGGGAGCTTCCGTGAGAGCGTCGAGAGCTCGCTTTTGCGCGACGCCCAGTCGCTGCACGCGGGCGACATCATCGTCAGGTCCCACGCCCCCCTACCCCCTTCGGTAGAAAAGGAAATCGCCACCCTGGCACAAAACGGTCAGGCAAAAAGTGCTAGGTTGTGGGACTTTTACTCGGTGGTTCAGAAAGTAACGGGTGAAGGTTCTCTGCTTTGCAACCTGAAGGTGGTCGAGCCGGGCTACCCCTTCTACGGCAGGGTACTGCTCGGCTCAGGCAAGCCCCTGGCCGACGTGCTCAAGCCAGGCACCCTGGTCGTGGAACAGCAGCTTCTGGACCGTCTGCGCCTGCATCTCGGGGATTCACTCAAGGTCGGTAACGCGACGCTGGTGGTGCGCGACGTGGTGCTGCAGGAGCCCGATCGGCCGGTCAATTTCTTTTCGCTCGGCCCCAGGGTTTTCATCGCCGCGGCAGACAAGGAGGCATTGGGACTGATCGGGGTGGGTAGCCGCGTGGAACACGTGACCCTGCTCAAGCTCGCGCACCAGGGGGAACTCGATGCCATCGCCGCGCGCCTTACCGCCGCCAGCGACGAAACCCGCGTGCGTGTCGCCACCTACAAGAACGCCGGCTCCAGGGTAAAGCGCTTCTTCGACAACCTCCTCTTCTTCCTCAACCTGAGCGGCATCTTCACCCTGCTTCTGTCGGGCTTCGGCATCCAGAGCACTCTTTTTGCGCTACTGAAGGAGCAGGAGCGGACCATCGCCGTGCTGAAGGCTCTGGGGGCGAAGAGCCGGTTCATCATCTGGCACTTCCTGGCCGTGACCCTGGTCCTCGGCGCCGTCGGAACAATCATCGGTCTCACCGGCAGTTTCCTGTTGCAGCGCTTCCTCCCCGCCCTTTTCAGCGGGCTCATCCCCGCCCAGGTGACGCTGCAGATCTCGTCGGGCGCGATCTGGCAGGGAATGCTGATCGGTCTCTTGGTGGTGCTCCTGTTCACAGCCCTTCCCCTGTACCGGCTCAAGGAAGTGAAGCCCCGCGCCATTTTCGGCAAGGAGGACGCGGCGCGGATCTGGAGCCGCTCCACCTGGGTCATCGCCGGCCTGGGCGCGCTCTTTTTCCTCTCCATGGTGCTGATCCGGCTGCGCGATCTGAAGACCGGGCTTTACTTCATGCTGGCACTGGTAACGCTCGTCCTGGTTTCCTATCTGCTTGCCGCGCTGGTGCTGGGTCTGCTGAAGCGAAGCCGCCCGGGCAATCTCGCGCTCAGGCAGGCCCTCAAAGGACTGTTCCGGCCGCACAACGCCTCCCTCTCCATCATCGTCACCCTGTCCGCCGCCCTCGGTGTGATCTTCTCCATCACCCTGGTGGAAAAGAACCTCGATGCCAGTTTCATCGAATCATTCCCTCCCGGTGCCCCCAACGTGTTCCTGATCGACATCCAGCCCGACCAGAAGGAAGGCGTGGCCAGGCTCCTGGGGGCCGGTGCCGGCTACTACCCCATCGTCAAGGGAACGGTGAGTGCCGTGAACGACAAGGCTATCGATCCCGAAAAGGAGCGGCAGTCGCGGGGAGACAACCTCGGGCGGGAGATGAACCTTACCTACCGCAACGACCTTCTTGCCGACGAGCGCATCGTTTCCGGCGCCACCTTGTTCAGGAAGGACTGGGGCGACACGTTGCAGGTGTCGGTGCTGGACACGGTGCTCAAGATGCACGACATGAAGATGGGCGACAGCATCACCTTCAAGATCCAGGGTGTTCCGATGACCGCCCGCATCGCCAGTATCCGCACCCGCACCAGCAGCGGTTTTACCCCCTTTTTCTATTTCGTTTTCCCGCCGGATGCGCTTGCCGGTGCACCGCACACCATCTTTGCAGCGGTTCGCGTCGACAAGAATCGCATCAGTTCCCTGCAGAACCAGGTCGTCGCCCGGTTTCCCAACGTGAGCGTCATCGATCTCACCGAAACCGTGGTCGTCTTCGGCCGGATTATGGGGAAGCTCTCCACCATCGTGCGTTTCTTCACCTCCTTCAGTATCGTCGCCGGGGTGCTGATTGTGGTAAGCTCGGTCTTCGCGACCCGCTACGCCAGGATCCAGGAGGCCGTCTACTTCACCATCCTCGGCGCGAGGCGCGGTTTCGTGCTGGCCGTTTTTGCAGCCGAAAACCTGCTGCTCGGCCTGGTCAGCGGGGCGATCGCCCTGCTCATGTCCCAGGTGGCGAGCCTGCTCATCTGCCGCAAGGGGCTCGACATGGGGTACCAGCCCTACCCTGCCGACAGCCTGCTGCTGCTAGCCGGAACAACCTTGCTGGTGGTTCTGGTCGGCTTGGCCGTGACCCTCCCGCTGCTGCGGCAAAAGCCGGTGACGTTCCTGCGCGAGCAGTCGGATGAGTAGAAAGGGGACTGGCTCCGAAAGGTGCCTGTCCCCTTTGGTTTACGGCGCCCGCTTCAGAGGCCCGGACGAGTAGCCAGAAAAGCGAGGGGGACAGGCACCTTCGGAGCCAGTCCCCTTCGGCGGCCGGGTCTGCCCGCAAAGGAGAAAACATGCGCAACCTCTTCACCATCTTCACCCTCGCTCTCTGCGCCGTGGCCGGTGCGGGGCCGGTGCTCGCGGCAGGCGCCGCCAAACCGGCAAGCCACGGCACCATCGTCGCCTTCGGCGACAGCCTCACCGCAGGGTACGGCGTACCGGAGTCCGAGGCGTACCCCGCCCAGTTGCAACGCAAACTGCAGCAGGCCGGCTACCAGTGGACCGTCATCAACGCCGGCATCAGCGGCGAAACCAGTTCCGGGGCACTCGCCCGGGTCGACTGGGTCATGAAGCTAAAGCCCGACATCGTCATCCTGGAAACCGGCGCCAACGACGGCCTGCGCGGTCAGGACCCGGAACTTGCCCACCGCAACATCGGCAAGATCGTGTCCACCCTGCAGGCCAAGGGCGTGGTCGTGGTCCTGGCCGGCATGAGGATGCTGAAGAACCTGGGACCCGCCTACACCGCCAAATTCGCCGCCATCTACCCCCGCGTCGCCAAGGAGCACAAGGTGATCCTGGTCCCGTTCTTCCTGGACAAGGTCGCCGGCAAGGAGAGCCTCAACCTGGCGGACGGTGTCCATCCTACCGCCACTGGGTACACCATCGTCACAGAGACCGTTTATCCCTACCTGCTCAAAGCCATCCAACAAAAGGGAGGTCGATGAGCCACAGCTCCTCCCTCCGTACTGTTAAAAGTTGCCCTGAACCCGCGTCTTGTCTTGCTTTTTTGCACGATTTAATGTACACGTACTCTGTTAAACTGGGCACCATTGCTTACAGCCGGATCCGCCTTTCGTTGCTGCAATAGACCTGATGCGTGAACCTGCCTTCTCTATGCCCGAGCCTTGTCCTTCTACCGATTCAGTACCTTTACGCCATCGCAACTCCGCTGCAAATTCGTGGCAACAGGAGAATCCCGTTTGGATCTTTTTTCACTTCAGGGCGAGTCTGCTGCTCGCTCTGCCAAATCCGAGAGTTCCGAGCCTGCCGTTATGAGTCTTAGAGACGCGCTCCGCGTCGTACGCCACCCCCTGTACCTGGTGCAGCGCGATGGCAACCTCGTCCCCCAACTTGGTGGCGCCGGGAGCGTGCAGTCCTGCGTCGGGTACGCCCCCGCCTGTCTCCCTGAAAACCTGGGCGATCCTTCCTTCTGCCGCGAGATCGGCATCCGGTACCCGTACCTGGGCGGCTCCATGGCCAAGGGGATCAGCTCCGCCGCCATGGCGGAAGAGCTCGGTCGTGCCGGGATGCTCGGTTTCTTCGGCGCAGCCGGCCTTCCCATCTCCACGGTTTCTGACACAGCCGACCGCCTCAAGCAGTCCCTGGGCGACATCCCCTACGGCTTCAACCTGATCCACTCCCCGCACGAGCCGGAGCTGGAGAAGGAATTGGCCGAACTCTACATCCGCAAGGGTGTGCGCATCATCGAGGCATCGGCGTTTCTCGCCCTGACCCTCCCCCTGGTGCGCTACCGCCTGCACGGCATCAAGCGCGCGGCCGACGGCAGCATCGTCACCCCGAACCGGATCATCGCCAAGGTGTCCCGCGAGGAGCTGGCGGCGAAGTTCTTTGCGCCCGCGCCCGAGAAGCTTCTGCGCGCCCTGGTCGAAAACGGCTCCATCACCGCCGAGCAGGCCGAGCTCGCAGCCCATGTGCCGCTGGCCCAGGACGTGACGGCCGAGGCCGACTCCGGCGGCCACACCGACAACCGGCCGGCCATGGCCCTCTTCCCGACCATCAACTCGCTTGCCGCACGGCTGGAGAGCCAGTACGGCTATGACTGCAAGCTTCGCGTGGGTCTTGGCGGCGGCGTCTCCACCCCGGCTTCCGCCGCAGCCGCCTTCGCCATGGGCGCCGCCTACGTCATGACCGGTTCGGTCAACCAGGCCTGCGTCGAGTCCGGCACCTCCGACCTCGTGCGCGGCATGCTGGCCGGCACCCGCCAGGCCGACGTCACCATGGCGCCCGCCGCCGACATGTTCGAGATGGGGGTCACTGTGCAGGTCCTGAAGCGCGGCACCATGTTCCCCATGCGCGCCGCCAAGCTCTACGAGCTCTACCGCAGCTACGGCAGCATGGACGAGATCCCGGCCGCGGAACGCGAGAAGCTGGAAAAGACCATGTTCCTCGCCCCGCTGGAAGAGATCTGGCGCGGCACCCGCGACTACTTTTTGAAGCGCGACCCTTCCCAGGTGGAGCGCAGCGAGCGCGACCCGAAGCACAAGATGGCGCTGGTCTTCCGCTGGTACCTCGGCATGGGGGCACACTGGGCCAAGGACGGCGTTGAAACCCGCAAGATGGATTACCAGGTCTGGTGCGGCCCCGCCATGGGCGCCTTCAACGAATGGGCCGCCGGCTCCTTCCTCGAGGCAGCCGCCGAGCGCAAGATCGTCACGGTGGCGCTCAACATCCTGCACGGCGCGGCGCACCTTACCCGCGCCAACTTCCTGCGCAGCCAGGGCATCGAGCTGCGCCTGGAAGAGATCGCACCGCACCCCCTCGAAATCGCACAAATCAAGGAGTACCTTTGTTGAAAACTGATGATCTGAAACCTGCCGTCTCCAGCAACGGAACTCAGCTTGCCATCATCGGCATCGGTTGCCTCTTCCCGCAAGCAGCGGATAAAAACGCCTACTGGGCCAACATCGTGGACGGGGTCGACGCCATCACCGAAGTCCCTTCCACGCATTGGCCGGTGGATGCCTATTACGACGAGGATCAGAAGAGTCCCGACCGCACCTACGGGCGCCGCGGCGGCTTCCTCTCTCCCGTCGACTTCAACCCGATGGAGTTCAACATCCCGCCCAACGTCCTGGAGGCGATCGACACCTCCCAGTTGCTGGGCCTGGTCGCCGCTGGTCAGGCGCTCAAAGATGCCGGCTACGGCCCCGATCGCGCCTTCGACAAGAGCAACGTCTCCGTAATCCTCGGGGTCACCGGCACGCTGGAACTGGTCATCCCGCTGGGGGCCCGTCTGGGGCACCCGGTCTGGCGCTCCGCGCTCAAGGACGCCGGCGTCGACGAGGAAACCGCGAAAGACGTGGTCGAGCGCATCTCCGATTCCTACGTTCCCTGGCAGGAAAACTCGTTCCCGGGGCTCCTGGGCAACGTGGTCGCGGGCAGGATCAGCAAACAGTACGATCTCGGCGGCACCAACTGCGTGGTCGACGCCGCCTGCGCCAGCTCCTTCAGCGCGTTGCATCTCGCCTCCATGGAGCTCATGTCCGGCAAGTCCGATATCGTCGTGAGCGGCGGCATCGACACCTTCAACGACATCTTCATGTACATGTGCTTCAGCAAGACCCCGGCGCTTTCCCCCTCCGGCAACGCCAAGCCCTTCGACGTCTCGGCCGACGGGACCATCCTTGGTGAAGGCCTGGGTATCGTGGTGCTGAAGCGCCTGGCCGATGCGGAGCGCGACGGCGACAAGATCTACGCGGTGATCCGCGGCATCGGTTCCTCCAGCGACGGCAAAGGGGACGCCATCTACGCCCCCAGCTCCGCCGGGCAGAAGAAGGCGCTTTTGAACGCCTACAAGAATGCGGACGTCACCCCGGAGAGTATCGGCCTTCTGGAAGCGCACGGCACCGGCACCAAGGTCGGCGACGCCGTTGAAGTGAACGCGCTGCGCGAGGTGTACGGCACGGCCGAGAACCCGTGGTGCGCCCTCGGCTCGGTCAAGTCGCAGATCGGTCACACCAAGGCGGCGGCTGGTTCCGCGGGCCTGATCAAGGCGGCGCTCGCCCTGCACCACAAGGTGATTCCGCCGACCATCAAGGTACAGACCCCGCAAAGCGTGGTGGTGGGTGAAAACTCCCCCTTCTACCTCCCGACCGGCAAGCGTCCCTGGTTCCCCCGTCCCGATGTGCCGCGCCGCGCCGGGGTCAGCGCCTTCGGCTTCGGCGGCTCCAACTTCCACGTGGTCCTCGAGGAGTACCAGCCTAAGAAGCAGGTTGTCGACTGGGACGGCAACACGCAGATCCTGGCCTTCTCCGGCGCAGATGCCGCCGCTGTCGCCGCCAGGCTCGACTCCGTTCCCGCGGATGCCGCCTGGGGCGTGCTGCGCGACCTGGCCCTTGCTTCCCGCGCCTCGTTCGATGCCAAGGCGGCCTGCCGCCTCGCCTTGGTCGTGGAGCGCAACAAGACCAACCTCGCCTCCCTGGTGAAGAACGCCCGCGCCATGCTGGACAAGGACGCGAAATCCGCGTGGCAGACTCCGGATGGCGCCTACTACGCCTGCGGCGATGCCTCCGGCAAGCTGGGCATGCTGTTCCCCGGGCAGGGCTCGCAGTACACCGGGATGCTCAACGACCTCGCCTGCCGTTTCCCGCAGGTGCTGGACGCCGTTGCCGCGTCCGACGAAGGCTTCGTCGGTGCCGGCCGCAAGAGACTTTCCGACCTGATCTATCCCCCTTCCGCTTTCGACGAGGCTACCCGCGCCAAACAGGAAGAGGAACTGCGGGCTACCCAGGCCGCCCAGCCCGCCATCGGGGCGACCAGCCTCGGCGCCCTGCGCGTGCTGCGGAGTTTCGGGGTGGAGCCGAATGCCGTCGCCGGTCACAGCTACGGTGAGCTCACCGCCCTCTGTGCTGCAGGGAGGCTCGATGAGAGCGCACTGCACGAGTTGTCGCGCTTGCGCGGCCAACTCATGGGTGCCGGTGCCGGCGACAAGGGGAGCATGCTGGCCGTTTCCGCGCCGCTGGAGAAAGTCGCCGAGGTGGTCGCCGCCGAGAAGCTCGACCTGGTGATCGCCAACAGGAACGCCCCGACCCAGGCCGTCCTTTCCGGCACCACCGCCGAGATCAAGCGCGCCGCGGCTGTTTTCAGGGGGCTCGACCTGACCTGCAAGGAACTCCCGGTTGCCGCCGCTTTCCATAGTGCGCTGGTCGCCGATGCCGCCAAGCCGTTCCTGGCTGCCCTGGAAAAGATCGATATGCCGCAGGCCAAGATCCCGGTCTACGCCAACACCACCGCCGCGGTCTACCCGGCCGATACGGCCGCCGCCAAGGCGCAGCTCGCCGCACAACTCGCCAAGCCCGTCGAGTTCGTCGCCGAGATCGAGGCGATGTACGCAGCTGGGATTACCTCCTTCGTCGAGGTCGGCCCCGGCAACCGCCTGACCGGCCTGGTGCAGGCCATCCTGGGCAAACGTCCCCACCTCGCCTTCGCCATCGACGCCTCCTCCGGCAAACGTACCGGCGTAGCCGACCTGGCCAGGACCCTGGCTCAGCTTGCCGTGCTCGGTTACGGCGTGAACCTCGCCCTTTGGGATGAGGGGCACCGTCCGGCCCCGGCACCCACCGGCAAGAAGCCTGCGCTGACCATCCCGCTGTGCGGCGCCAACTACGTCAAGGCGAAGCCGAAGAAACCGGCGGTTCAGCCGAAGCCGGCCGTGGTCGCGGCTCCGGCACCGGTCGCCGCTATGTCCGCTCCCAGCGCTCCGGTTCAGGCCGCAGCAGCGGTGCCCCAGCAGGCTGGTTATCAGACTGCCGCGCCCGCAGCGCCGACGTATCAGCCGCAACCTGCCGTTGCCCAGCCCGCTGCTCATGCCTCGCTGAACGAATCGCTGCGCCTGGCTCGTGAAGGGATGGCGGTCCTGCAGAAAATGCAGGAGGATACCGCGCTGCTGCACCGCCGCTTCCTCGAAGGACAGGAAGCCGCAGCCAAGACCTTCCAGACGCTGCTGGAGCAGCAACAACGACTGATCATGGGTGCGCCGGTTGTTCCGGCCGCGCAGGTAGCGCCGACCGCATTCGCTCCGGCCGCTCCCGTCGCCGCCCCTGTCCAGGCGCCTGCCTACGTAGCTCCGGTGGCCGCAGCCCCGGCTCCGGTTGCTCCGGTTGCCGCCAAGGCCGTTCCGGCTCCTGTGGCTGCCGCGCCGGCAGCGTCCGCCTCTGTGGCGTCTGTCGCTTCGGCCCCTGTCGCGGCGAAGGGCGCCGATGCCGGTCACATTACCCAGACCCTCTTGACCGTCATCTCCGAGAAGACCGGGTATCCCATTGAAATGCTTGAGCTCGATATGGGTATGGACTCCGACCTCGGTATCGACTCCATCAAGCGCGTGGAGATTCTGTCCACCCTGCAGGAGCGCCTGCCGGGCTCACCCGTGATCGGCCCTGAGCACCTGGGCACGCTGCGCACCCTGGGCGACATCGCCGGTCATCTCGCCGCTGGTGCCGCGCCTGCCGCTGCCGCCAGCCAGGGGACCGGCTCCGCAGGTGCCTGTCCCCCTTCGGCCTGCCCCGCTTCCCAGGTAACCGAAACCCTCCTCGCCGTGATCAGCGAGAAGACCGGCTACCCTGTGGAGATGCTCGAGCTCGACATGGGTATGGACTCCGACCTCGGCATCGACTCCATCAAGCGCGTCGAGATCCTGTCCACCCTGCAGGAGCGCCTCCCCGGCTCCCCGGCCATTGGCCCCGAGCACCTGGGCACCCTGCGCACGCTGGGCGACATTGCCGGTCATCTTTCTGCAGGCATGGCTTCCGTCGCTGCCGCCGCACCAGTCACTGCGAGTGCCGCCACCAACGCGGGGACTGGCTCCGCAGGTGCCAGTCCCCTTTCCAACGTGACCGAGACCCTGCTCGCCGTAGTGAGCGAGAAAACCGGCTACCCCGTCGAAATGCTCGAACTGGAAATGGGTATGGATTCCGACCTCGGCATCGACTCCATCAAGCGCGTCGAGATCCTCTCCACGCTGCAGGAGCGCCTCCCCGGCTCCCCCGCCATCGGCCCCGAGCACTTGGGCACCCTGCGCACCCTGGGCGATATCGCCGGGCACCTGGCCGCTGGCGCCGTGTCCGTCACTGCCACCGCGAGCGCTGTCACCAGCATGGGGACTGGCTCCGCAGGTGCCTGTCCCCCTTCCAACGTGACAGAAACCCTCTTGGACGTCGTCAGCGAGAAAACCGGCTATCCCACGGAAATGCTTGAACTGACCATGGGCATGGACTCCGATCTGGGCATCGACTCCATCAAGCGCGTGGAAATCCTCTCCACGCTGCAGGAACGTCTCCCCGGTTCCCCGACCATCGGGCCCGAGCACCTGGGCACCCTGCGTACCTTGGGCGACATCGCCGGTTTCCTTGGTGCCGGTTCTGCCGCCGCCCCGACCGCTGCCGCCGTTGCCGCTCCGGCAGCACCCGCTGCGCCGGTTGCCCCCGCCACCGCTGCGGTCGACCATGCCGCCGTCTGCCAGGCCCTGCTTGATGTCGTCAGCGACAAGACCGGTTACCCCGCCGAAATGCTGGAACTGACCATGGGCATGGATTCCGACCTCGGCATCGATTCGATCAAGCGTGTCGAGATCCTTTCCGCCCTGCAGGAACGGCTCCCCGCCTGCCCGGCAATCGGTCCCGAGCACCTGGGGACCCTGCGTACCCTGGGCGACATCGCCGCCTTCCTGGCCGGGCCTGCAAAAGCCGCCGCTCCGGTTGTCGTCGAAGCGGCAGCACCGGCTGCGAGCGAAGCCGCACCCGCGACTGCCGCCCCTGTGGCCGCTGCCTCGGCACCCGCTGAAAGCGTGGCGCACCCGATCCAGCGCAGCTCCGTGGTTCCCGTTGTCATCGCGGAGAGCGACGACGACGCGATCACCATCGCCAACGACGGCGAGATCTGGGTCACCGACGACGGCTCCGCCTTTGCCGCCGAGCTGTGCGGCATCCTGCTCGAGCACGGCTGCTCGGTGCGCAAGATCAACGCCGCCCAGGCGCAGCAGATCGCACCCGCCGGGAAACTTTCCGGCCTGGTCATCTGCGCGCCTGTTGCCGGTACCGACGATCTGTTCCTTGAAAACGCCTTCCGCCTCCTGAAGGACGCCGCTGCCGCCCTGGGTGAGTCCGGGCGTGCCGAAGGTGCGGTCTGCGTTACCGTCTCCCGCCTGGACGGTGCCTTTGGTTTCGGATCCGGCAAGACCTTGAAGGATCCGCTCTCCGGCGCCCTGGCTGGTCTCACCAAGACCGCCGCCTTCGAGTGGCCCGATGTCGCCTGCAAGGCGATCGACCTCGGCGAATTCCCGCATCCGGCGGCCGCTGCGGGCGCCGTGGCCATCGAGATGCTGCGTCGCGGTCCGGTCGAGGTAGGCCTCACCCCGGAAGGACGTTTCGCCCTGCAGACCGCTGTCCTGCCCGCTGCCCCCGCTCCTGCCGTCCCGGTCCTGGACCAGGGTGACGTCGTGGTGATTACCGGCGGCGGACGCGGCGTTACCGCGGTTTCAGCCCTGGCGCTCGCCAAGGAATACCATCCCTTCCTGGTTCTCTTGGGCCGCAGCCCGGAGCCGCAGGAGGAGCCTGCCTGGCTCACCGGCCTGACCGACGAGGCCGACATCAAGCGCGCCATCATGCAGAACGCGACCGGGAAGCTGCACCCCCGGGAGATCGAGGAGCGTTACCGTTCCGTGGTGGCGGGGCGCGAACTGCGCGCGACCCTCACCAGTATCGCCGCCACCGGCGCCGAGGCGATCTACCGCTCGGTCGACATCCGCGACCAGAGCGCCATGGAGCTCCTACTCGGCGAGATCCGCCGCGCCCACGGCCCGATCCGCGGTGTGGTGCACGGCGCCGGCGTCCTTGCCGACCGGCTCATCGTGGACAAGACACCCGAGCAGTTCCAGCAGGTCTACAGCACCAAGGTGCACGGCCTGCGCGCCCTGCTGCACGCGACCCGCAACGACGACCTCAAATTCGTCGCCCTCTTCTCCTCCTCCACCGGCCGTTTCGGTCGCGTGGGCCAGGTCGACTACGCGGTGGCCAACGAGGTGCTGAACAAGACCGCCCAGGCCGAGGCGCGCCGCCGCTCCGGCTGCCACTGCGTCAGCATCAACTGGGGCCCGTGGGACGGCGGCATGGTCACCCCGGCCCTGAAGAAGGTCTTCGCCTCCGAAGGGATCGGCGTCATCGATCTCGCCGAAGGCGGCGAGTTCCTGGCACGCGAGATTTCCGCGGCCGATGCGCCGGTCGAGATCGTGGCCATCGCCCAGCTTCCCGAACAGGTGACTGCTGCGGCTCCCGCGGCCGGCAAGTCGCTTAGCCTGTCCGAGGCCTTCTCGCTCACGCTGACCGTCCCGGAATACCCTTTCCTGCGCTCCCACGTACTGGACGGCAAGGCGGTACTCCCCATGGCGGTCATCGTCGAGTGGCTCGCCCACGGCGCGCTGCACGGCAACCCCGGTTTCCGCTTCCACGGCTTCAACGACCTGCGTATCTGCAAAGGGGTCGTCTTCGAGGACAACACCCCCTTCACGGTGAACGTGATGGCGGGCCGCGCCGAGAAACGCGAATCGTTCTGGCTGGTTCCGGTGGAACTCTCCAGCCCGGGCGTCAACGGCAAGACCATCCTGCACGCCCGCGCCGAGATCGTGCTTGCCACCAAGCACCCGGAAGGGATCCGCTCCATCAAGGAGATCCCGAGCACACCGTACGCCCCGCATGAAGGCGTGATCTACAACAACGAGCGCCTGTTCCACGGGCCGGACCTGCACGGCATCGAGCAGGTGGACGGCTGCTCCGCCAAGGGAATCGCCGCCTCGGTCAAGGGTGCCCCGGCGCCTGCCAAGTGGATCAGGCGCCCCCTGAGGAGCTCCTGGCTCACCGACCCGCTGGTCCTCGACAGCGCCTTCCAGATGATGATTCTCTGGAGCTTCGAGCGCTTCGGCGCCGGTTCGCTCCCCTGTTTTGCCGGGCGCTACCGCCAGTTCCAGGAGTCCTTCCCGCGCGAAGGGGTGCAGGTGGTCATCCGCGTCACCTCCGAGAGCAAGCACGGCGCCAGCGCCGACATGGAGTTCCTGGATCGCAGCAGCGGCAAGCTGGTCGCGCGTCTGGAAGGGTACGAGTGCGTCATAGACCCGTCCCTCAAGCAGGCCTTCCAGCGCAACAAGCTTAGAACCGTAACTGTTGTGGGGGCGGCATAGGCATGAAGCAGCAGTCGCCTTCCGTGGCAATCGTCGGCATGGGCGGGATCTTTCCCGACGCGCCGGAACTGACGAAATTCTGGGATAACATCCGTAACGCCAAGAGCGCAGCGCGCGAGGTACCGGCAGGACGCTGGGCCCTCGCGGCTGACGCCGCCTTCCATCCGGAGGCCGGGAAGCCGGACCACGTGTACTCCAAACGCGGCTGCTTCATCGACGGCCTCCCGCCCCTGTCCTCGCTTTCCGGGCTGCACATCGACCCGAAGCTCGCCGACGGGCTGGATCCCGCCTTCCACCTGCTGCTGCATGCCGGCAAGCGTGCCTTCGACAGCGCCGTAACGGCGAAGCTCGACCGCTCCCGCATCGGCGTCATCATCGGCAACCTGGCCCTTCCCAGCGAGAAATCCGCCGAACTCTCCCGCGCCCTCCTGGGCCGGAATTTCGAGGAAAAACTCCTGGGGCACGCCGGGAGCGACCCGATCCCGAACCCGTTGAACCGCTACGTCGCCGGGCTTCCTGCCGGACTCCTGGCCTCCGCGCTCGGGCTCGGCGGAGGATGCAGCACCCTGGACGCCGCCTGCGCCTCCTCGTTGTACGCCATCAAGCTTGCCTGCGACGAGCTCATCTCCGGCCGCGCCGACGCCATGCTCACCGGCGGCCTGTCCCGTCCCGATCCCCTCTACACCCAGATGGGCTTCGCCCAGTTGCGCGCCCTGTCGCGGCGCGGCATCTGCTCGCCCTTCGACGCCTCCGGCGACGGCCTGGTCGTGGGTGAAGGGGCCGGCATCTTCGTGCTCAAGCGGCTCGACGACGCCATCGCGCAGGGAGATCACATCTACGGCGTGATCAGGGGGATCGGTCTCTCCAACGACGTGGGCGGCAGCCTTTTGGCCCCCATGGCCGACGGGCAGTTGCGCGCCATGCGCGCCGCCTATGCCAAGGCCGGGTGGGCGCCGCAGGACGTCGATCTCATCGAGTGCCATGCCACCGGTACCCCGGTCGGCGACGCGACCGAGGTCGGCAGTCTGCGAGAGCTCTGGGGCGACGCCCCCGGCAAGGGATGCGTGATCGGCTCGGTGAAATCCAACATCGGCCACCTCCTGACCGCCGCCGGTTCCGCCGCGTTGACCAAGGTGCTCCTGGCCATGGCCGAGGAAACCCTCCCCCCGACGGCGAATTTCAATAAGGCTCCGGATACCTTCCAGCTCGAGCGCAGCCCGTTCAAAGTCCTGCAGGGCGCAGCCCCGTGGCAGCGTCGTGGCGACGGCGTGCCCCGCCGTGCCGCCGTTTCCGCCTTCGGGTTCGGCGGCATCAACGCGCACCTGCTGGTCGAGGAATGGTTGTCTGACGGCGCAGCCGGTGCTGCTGAAGCTACAAGCAGGGGGACAGGCACCTCGCGGAGCCAGTCCCCGGCTGTTGCCGTGGTCGGCCTCGATGCCCGCTTTGGCAAATGGCAGGATCTGAAATCATTCCAGACCCGCGTACTCGGCGGTGAGCCCGGTGCGAAGCCGTCCCAGCCCAAGGACTGGTGGGGAGCCGAGCAAAGCGCCTGGTTCAGCAAGGAAAAGCTGAAGGACACCCCCTTCGCCGGTTTCTACCTGGACGAGTTCTCCCAGCCGACCGACCAGTTCCGCATCCCGCCCAAGGAACTCGAGGAGATGCTGCCGCAGCAGCTCCTGATGCTGCAGTCCGCCGCTGCCGCCATGAAAGACGCCGGGATGGAGCGCGGCGACAACCTGCGCGCCGGTGTCTTCGTCGGCATCGCGCTCGACCTGAACAGCACCAATTTCGCCTTCCGCTGGACCATCGCGGAAAAGGCCAAGGCGTGGGCGCGGGAACTTGGCCTGCAGCTCTCTCCGGAGGAGATGGAGCTGTGGATCGAACAACTGCGCGACCAGGCTGGCCCGGCACTTACCGCCAACCGCACCATGGGTGCCCTGGGGAGCGTGGTCGCCAGCCGCGTGGCCCGGGAATTCCGTTGTGGCGGCCCGAGCTTCACCATGTCCAGCGAGGAAAGCTCCGGCCTGCGCGCCCTGGAAACGGCGGTGCGCCAGCTGCAGTCGGACGAGATCGACCGTGCCATCGTGGGAGCCGTGGATCTCGCCGGCGACCTGCGGGCCGTGATCGGGCAACACCTTAACCGCCCCTACTCCGGCTTTGGCAGCGCCACCCCCTTCGACCAGTCCGCCGACGGCACCGTGGTCGGCGAGGGAGCTGCCACCGTGATCCTGAAACGCCTGGAAGATGCTGAGCGCGACGGAGACCGTATCTACGCCGTCATCGGAGGCATCGGCAGCGCGAGCGGCGAAGTCATGCTCCCCGGCGTTCCCGCCTACCGTCACGCGCTGGAGCGCGCCTACGGCGAGGCCGAGGCAGCGCCCGCCGGCATCGGTCTCATCGAGGCCCACGGCAGCGGCAACGCGGCCGAAGACCGCATGGAAGCCGCCGCACTCACCGAGTTCTTCGACGAGCCGGGTCCCACGGCGCAACAAAGGCGCCTCCCCGTTGTCAGCGTCAAGGGCGATATCGGTCACACCGGCGCCGCTTCGGGTCTGGCCTCGCTGGTGCGCGGCTGCCTGGCGCTGTACCAGGAGATCATCCCGGGAGCGCGCTCCGGCGAGCGTCCCGTGGGCCAGCTCTCCGGCAACGGCGCCCTCTTCC
The DNA here is from genome assembly GCF_018986915.1 of Geomonas oryzisoli. Taxonomy (NCBI): domain Bacteria; kingdom Pseudomonadati; phylum Thermodesulfobacteriota; class Desulfuromonadia; order Geobacterales; family Geobacteraceae; genus Geomonas; species Geomonas oryzisoli. The sequence goes on along the minus strand of NZ_CP076723.1, from coordinate 2,150,879 downwards.
TCCCCAACGGATCACGCTACTGGCTGAGAAACCGCAGCGAAGGAGCGCGCCATGCCGGCGTCAGCGTCTTTGGCGTGGACGGCAGCGTGAGCCATGTCGTGCTGCAGGGGTACGATAACGTCCCCGAGCGCGCAGTGGTAGAGCAGATTGCGCCGCTGGGGGGCTGGGACGAATTCCTGTTCAGCGTCACCGGTGCCGACCGGCAGGAATTGGCCGAAGGGCTGCAGCAGCTGCGGGAGACGGCGGAAAGAAAGCCGGCTCCGAACGTGGCCGCCCTCTCCCGGCGCGTCTGCAAGGAAAGCAGCGCCTCCGGCGCACCGCTTGCCGTTTCCCTGGTTGCCCGCAGCGCCGACGAGCTCGCCTCGCTCTGCCTGCAGGGAGAGCGGATCCTGCGCTCGGACGAGACCTACGCCGAGGCGGTGCTGCATCCTTCCCAGCGCGACCGCCTCTTCTTCACCGCCAAGCCCATCGGCAAAAGCGGCAAGATCGGCTTCGTCTACCCCGGCTCCGGCAACCATTTCGCCGGTATGGGGATGGAGCTGTCCGCCCGCTGGCCCGAGATCTATCGCCGTCAGGACGCGGAAAACCTCTACCTGCGCGAGCAGTTCCAGCCGGAGCAGTTCTGGAACGGCGCGCCGATCGACAGCGTGCACGAGAACCATCTCGCCGTCATCTTCGGCCAAGTGGCCACCGGCTGCGCGGTCACCGACGTGGTGCAGCGCTTTGGGATCAAGCCGAGCGCGGTGATCAGCTACAGCCTGGGCGAATCCGCCGGGCTTTTCGCCACCCGCACCTGGACCGAGCGCGACCTCATGCTGACCCGCATGAAGGCTTCCACCCTCTTCACCCGCGACCTGGCCGGCGAATGCCGCGCCGCCCGCGAAGCATGGGGGGAGCCCGAAGGCAAAGAGATCAACTGGAGCATCGGCGTGGTCGACGCCCCGGCGCGCGAGGTACGGCGCGCCATCAAGAAGACCAGCAGGGTGTACCTCCTCATCGTCAACACGCCCGACGAGTGCGTCATCGGCGGCGATGTTAAGTGGGTCAAGCACCTGGTGGCCATGCTCGATTGCCGTTTCTTCCCGCTGCAGGGTGTGACCACCGTGCATTGCGAGGTGGCGCGCCAGGTGGCGAACGCCTACCGCGACCTGCACGTCTTCAACACCAATCCGCCCGCCGGGATCACCTTCTACAGCGGCGCGGCCGGGAGCGCCTACCAGGTTAACCGCCGCAGCGCGGCCGAGTCGATCCTGGCCCAGGCCGTCGAAGGGATCGATTATCCGAAGGTGATCGAAGCCGCCTACGATGAAGGGATCCGTTACTTCATCGAGATGGGCCCCGGTGCTTCCTGCAGCCGGATGATCGGGCGCATCCTCAACAACCGCCCGCACGTGGCGCGTTCCGTCTGCCAGCCCGGCACCGATGCCAACTCCGCGGTACTACGGTTGCTGGCGCAGCTTACCGCCGAGCGCGTCCCTGTCGATCTGGAACCGCTCTTCTCCACTGTTCCGGATGTCCCCGTGCCGGCGTCGGTTATCGCAGCCGAACACAAAGGCCTTCGTTTCACCACCGGCGGGGCACCGTTCGCACCGGAGAGGGGACTGGCTCCGCAGGTGCCAGTCCCCCTGTCGCCCAAGACCACGGCCGTGCCGATGGCGGCTTCCCCGCTGCAGACGCCTGTCCGCCCAGCGCCTGCGGATACACCGAATCCTCCGATAAGCCGACCCGCAGATGTTCAGGTAAGTACGGCACGAAATACGCCTGAAGAAGGGGTAGAAAAGGGACAGGCTAAAAGGGGACAGGCACCTACGGAGCCAGTCCCCCCGTCGCAGATACCTGCACAGGAGAGTACGGTTCAGCCTCTGCTCGGCGACTTTGCCCGCGCGCGTGATGCCCACCAGCAGGCCCACGAGGCGTACCTCAGAGTGGCCAACGACCTGAGCCGGTCCATCGCCGATACGCTGGCGCTGCAGATCTCCATCCAGCAGCAGATGCTGGCTGCCGGGATACCGGTTGAGGTGCAAATCCCCTCTGTCTCCCCTTCGCAAAGGGGAGGACGTGAGGCACGCGCAGTGGTTGATAATGCTGCACCGTCTGCAGTTACGGTATCGGGAGTGGCTCAAGCACCGAGAAGAGCCCAAGTATCAGGAATGGCTCCGGCACCGAATCCCGCTCCCGCACCCTACCCCGGTGCGCTGCCGGCGCTGTACGACTACGACATGTGCCTGGAATTCGCCATCGGGTCGGTCGCAAAGATGCTCGGTCCCGAGTTCGCCGAGGCGGACAGCTACCCGACCAGGGTGAGACTGCCGGACGTGCCGCTGCAGCTCGTGCACCGCATCGTGGCGCTCGAGGGTGAGCCGAAATCGATGACCAGCGGTCGGGTGGTGACCCAGCACGATGTGCATCCCGGCGCCTGGTACCTGGACGGCGGGCGCATACCGACCTGCATCGCGGTCGAGGCGGGCCAGGCCGACCTGTTCCTGTCCGGCTATCTCGGCATCGACTTCATCACCAAGGGCCTCGCCGTCTACCGGCTCCTGGACGCCGTGGTGACCTTCCACCGCGAGCTTCCCGCCCCCGGCGAGACCATCAACTACGATATCCGCATCGAGCGCTTCTTCAGGCAGGGCGAGACCTACCTGTTCCGGTTCCATTTCGAGGCGACCGTGAACGGGGAGCCGCTTCTCTCCATGCGCAACGGCTGCGCCGGCTTCTTCAGCCAACAGGAGCTGGACGCCGGCAAGGGGATCGTGCGCGGGGCCATCGACCTGCGTCCCCGCACCGGAAAGCTCCCCGCGGACTGGCAGTACCTGGTCTCCATGCAGCCCGCATCCTACGACGCGCGGCAGCTCGACGCCCTGCGTCGAGGCGACCTGGCGGCATGCTTCGGACCGCTCTTCGCCGGTCTCCCGGTCCAGCGTCCCCTTACCCTTCCCGGCGGCAGGATGGAGCTGGTGCACCGGGTCATGGAACTGGTCCCCGACGGCGGGCGCTGCGGCCTCGGCTTCATCCGCGCCGAAGCGGACATCCATCCCGATGACTGGTTCATCACTTGTCACTTCGTGGATGACCGCGTCATGCCGGGCACGCTCATGTACGAGTGCTGCATGCACACGCTGCGTATCTTCCTGCTGCGCCTGGGCTGGGTGGCGGAGGCCGACGGCGCCGCGTGGCAGCCGGTTCCGGGCGTCGCGAGCCAGCTCTGCTGCCGCGGCCAGGTACTGGAGACCACCAAGGTGGTGACCTACGAGGTGACCGTGCGCGAACTGGGCTACCGGCCGGAACCGTACGCCATCGTCGACGCACTCATGTACGCCGACGGCAAGCCCATCGTGGAAATCACCAACATGTCGGCCCGTCTCACCGGTACGACGCGTGAAGCCCTGCTTCAGCTCTGGCAGTCCAAACATGCGCAATCCCTGAGCTTTGCCGCGCCTGCCGCGCAGGGCGTGCAGGCACCTTTATACGACCGGAAAGCCGCGCTCTACACCAAGCAGCAGATCCTGGCGTACAGCAACGGCAATCCTTCCGAAGGGTTCGGCGACCGCTACAAGGTCTTTGACAGCGAGAGGAAGATCGCCCGCCTCCCCGGTCCTCCCTTCCAGTTCATGGACCGCGTCACCGGCATCAAGGGCGAGCCGTGGCAGATGGTGCCGGGCGCCATGGCCGAGGCGCAGTACGACATCCCGGTGGACGAGTGGTATTTCGCCGCCGACCGTCAGACGCGCATGCCCTTCGCGGTGCTCCTAGAAGCCGCGCTGCAGCCCTGCGGCTGGCTTGCGGCCTACGTCGGCTCCGCGCTCACCAGCCCGACCGATATCTCCTTCCGCAACCTGGGAGGTACCGCGGTCCAGCATCGCCCCGTGACGCCGCACAGCGGCACGCTTACCGCCACGGCGACCCTTACCAAGGCCGCCACCAGCGGCGGCATGATCATCCAGGAGTTCAACTTCTCCGTCGCCGACCGTCACGGCGTGCTCTACGAAGGCGAAACCATGTTCGGGTTCTTCGCCAAGGAAGCGCTGGCCAACCAGGTGGGGATCAGGGAGGCGGCTCCGTATATCCCGAGTGCCGAGGAAGCCGGGCGCGGGCGTTCCCTCCCCTACCCCGAGCAGCGTCCCTTCCCGGACAAGACGCTGAGGATGATCGACAGGATCGAACTGTACGTCCCGGACGGAGGCCCGGCGGGCCTTGGCTACCTCAGGGGGATCAAGACCGTTGTCGGCGAGGATTGGTACTTCAAGGCGCATTTCTACCAGGATCCGGTAACCCCGGGTTCCCTGGGGCTGGAATCGTTCCTGCAGTTGATGAAGTTCGCCGCCGTCGAGCGCTGGGGGTGGAACGAAGGCGATACCGTCGCGGCCGTCGCCCTGGAGCGCAAGCACCGCTGGCTCTATCGCGGGCAGGTGGTGCCGGCCAACAAGGAAGTGACCGTGATGGCCTGGGTCACCGCCGTGGATGACGCCAATCGCATCCTCACCGCCGCAGGCTTCCTGTACGTGGATGGGCGGGCCATTTACCAGATGAACGACTTCACCGTGCAGATAGAAAGAGGCTAAACCTGTTCAACGTTCTACGTTCTACGTTCGAGGTTGGTCTTCCTCTCCGTTCTCCATCATGGTGGCAGACAGGTAGCTGTGGTGACTTTAACTACAATTTTTTCTCTGTGTCCTCTGTGGACCTCCGTGTCCTCTGTGGACCTCCGTGTCCTCTGTGGTCACGCTTTCCGCTTTTAAGTTTTCCAGCTTCCGTTTCTTAAGGTGATTGATGAAGTATTCCAAGGTATATATCGAATCTTTCGGTTACGAGCTCGCTCCGGTGGTGGTCACCTCGGATGAGCTCGAGGCGCGGCTGGAGCCGCTTTACAAGACGCTGCACTTCACGCCCGGTCAACTCCAGGCGCTGACCGGAATCCGCGAACGCCGCTGGTGGGAACCCGGCTTCCAGCTCTCCAAGGGCGCCATCGCGGCCGGCAAGAAGGCGCTGGCGTCCGCCGGCATCTCCCCCAACGAGATCGGCGCCCTGCTCTACACCGGCGTCTGCCGGGAACGCTTCGAACCGGCCACCGCCTGCCGCGTCGCCGCGGGCCTCGGTGTTTCCGGCAACGCGGCCATCTTCGACCTCTCCAACGCCTGCCTGGGAGTCCTCAACGGCATCCTGGAGGTGGCCAACCGCATCGAGCTCGGACAGATCCGCGCCGGCCTGGTGGTCTCCTGCGAGAGCGCGCGCGACATCAACGACGTCATGATCGCGAAGATGCTGGAGGACCGCAGCATGGAGAACTTCGCCAGTTCGCTGGCCACCCTCACCGGCGGCTCGGGCGCGGTTGCGGTGCTCCTCACCGACGGCTCCTTCTCCAAGTCCGGCCGCAGGCGGCTGCGCGGCGGCATCACCCAGGCTGCGCCGGAACACCATGGCCTGTGCCTGTGGGGCATCACCCCCGACGGCAAGGGCGGGTACGAGCAGTCCATGAGCACCGACGCGGTGAGCGTCATGAACTTCGGCGTGGAACTGGGTCGACGCACCTGGGACGAATTCCTCCCCGAAGTGGGCTGGAGGGAAACCGACGTGGACCGCGTGGTGTGTCACCAGGTCGGGAGCGCGCACCAGAGCGCCATCCTGAAGACGCTGGGCATCCCCCTGCACAAGGACTTCACCAGCTACGAGTTCCTGGGGAACATGGGGACCGTTTCCCTGCCGCTGACCGCCGCGCTGGCGGACGAGCGCGACATCCTTTCCGCCGGCGACCGGGTGGCCCTGCTGGGCATCGGGAGCGGGCTCAACTGTCTGATGCTGGGAGTGGACTGGTGAGAGACGCCGTGAAAAACTACTATCCCTTCACCGGCCGCACCCTCGACCTCGACGGCCTTTCGTACCACTACCTGGACGAAGGGACCGGCGCGCCGGTGGTCATGGTGCACGGCAACCCGTCCTGGTCTATCTACTACCGAAACCTGGTGCTGGCGCTGCGCGACAACTACCGCTGCATCGTGCCGGATCACATCGGCTGCGGCTTCTCCGACAAGCCCGGCGACGACCACTACGACTACACCCTCTCCCGCCGCATCGACGATCTGGAGCGCCTCATCGATTCCCTCGATCTGCAGGGGAAGATCACCCTGGTGGTGCACGACTGGGGCGGGATGATCGGCATGGGGTACGCGAGCCGCCACCCCGAGCGCATCGGCCGCATCGTGGTCCTCAATACCGCGGCCTTCCACCTTCCCAAGGAGAAGACCTTCCCGCTGGGGTTGAAGATCTGCCGCGACACGCTGCTGGGAACCCTTTTGGTGCGCGGTTTCAATGCCTTCAGCGTCGGCGCCTCAATCGTCGGCTGCAAGAAGAACCCGATGTCGCAGGAGCTGATGCAGGCCTACCGCGCCCCCTACGACTCCTGGCAGAACCGCATCGCCACGCTGCGCTTCGTGCAGGACATCCCGCTGGCGCCCGGCGACCGCGGCTACGAGCTGGTGAGCGAGATCGCCGACGGGCTGGATCGCTTCCGCGACCTCCCCATGGCCATCTTCTGGGGCGAGCTCGACTTTGTGTTCGACACCACCTTCCTCGCCGAATGGCAGCGCCGCTTCCCCAAGGCACAGGTGAAAAGCTACCCCGACGCCGGCCACTACGTGCTGGAAGACATGAAAGAGGAAGTGGTGCCGCTCATCGTCCAATTTATGCAGCAGACCGAGACCCGGGAGACGGCCTGACCCATGTCCGAGACCCAATTCGTCAACATAGCTGCGCACCTGCCCGAGATGGCTAGGCGCCAGCCGGACACCAGGGCGATCATCTTCCCCAGGGGGAAGCGGAGCCTCACCTTCTCCGAGCTGAACGGCCTGAGCGATAAGATCGCGCGCGGGTTGATCGCCAACGGCATCTGCAGCGGCGTACGCACTGTGCTCATGGTGACGCCGAGCCCGGAGTTCTTCGCCCTCACCTTCGCCCTGTTCAAGGTGGGTGCGGTGCCGGTACTCATCGACCCGGGGCTCGGGATCAAGAACCTGAAGCAGTGTTTCTCCGAGGCGGAACCGCACGCCTTCATCGGCATCCCCAAGGCGCACATAGCGCGCAAGCTCTTTGGCTGGGGGAAAGAAACCATCCGCACCTGTGTCACCGTCGGACCGCGCCTGTTCTGGGAGGGGACCACGCTCGCGAAGATCATCGCCGAGCAGCAGGACGATTCCCCCTTCACGCTCGCTCCGACCCAGAAGGACGACGTCGCGGCGATCCTCTTTACCAGCGGCAGCACCGGCATCCCCAAGGGGGCGATCTACAGCCACGGGAACTTTTCCGCGCAGGTCAAGGCGCTTAAAGAGGTCTACGGCATCGAACCGGGCGAGATCGATCTCCCCACCTTCCCGCTTTTCGCCCTGTTCGCCCCGGCGCTCGGCATGACCGCGGTGATCCCGGAGATGGACTTCACCCGCCCCGGTTCGGTCGATCCGCGCAAGATCGTGGGGCCTATCAACGAATACGGCGTGACCACCATGTTCGGTTCCCCCGCCCTCATCAACCGGGTGGGACGCTACGGCGTCGAGCACGGCATCAAACTCCCGACCCTGCGCCGCGCCATCTCCGCCGGTGCGCCGGTCCCGGCCTCCGTTTTGGAGCGTTTCACGAGCCTTCTCAATCCGGGCGTGCAGGTGTTCACCCCCTACGGCGCTACCGAGGCGCTCCCGGTCTGTTCCATCGGCAGCACCGAGATCCTTGAGGAAACCCGCAAGATCACTGACGCAGGTGGCGGGGTCTGCGTGGGGCGCCCGGTCGAAGGGATCCGTCTGGAGATCATCCAGATCACCGACAACCCCATCTATGGCTGGGATGACGAATTGCGCGTCCCAACGGGAAAGATCGGCGAGATCGTGGTGCAGGGAGAGCAGGTGACCCGCGGTTACTACAACCGTCCGGAATCGGACCACCTCTCCAAGATCATCGATCCGGCCACCGGTTCCTTCTTTCACCGCATGGGCGATCTGGGCGGCAGGGACGAAGATGGTCGCGTCTGGTTCTGCGGCCGCAAGTCCCATCGCGTCGAGACCGAGGGCGGCCCGCTCTACACCATCCCGTGCGAGGCCGTCTTCAACACGCATCCCGCCGTGTTCCGCAGCGCCCTGGTGGGCGTTGGCGAGCCGGGCGCCCTCACTCCGGTGATCTGCATCGAACTGGAGAAGAACGTCAAGGTCGACCAGGAGCAGGTGCGCACGGAGCTGAAAACGCTGGCAGAAGAGCATATCCACACCCGCTCCATCGAAACCATCCTGTTCCACCCCGCCTTCCCGGTGGATATCCGGCACAACGCCAAGATCTTCAGGGAGAAGCTGGCGGTCTGGGCCGCGGAGACCCTTAAATGCGCGCGCTAGTCACCGGAGGTGGAGGTTTTCTCGGCTCGGCCATCGTCAGGCAGTTGCGCACCCGCGGCGACGAGGTGGTCAGTTTCTCGCGTGGCGAGTACCCGGAGCTGGCAGCACTGGGCGTGGAGCAGCGTCGCGGCGACCTTTCCAACCTTAACGCCGTGGTCGATGCGGCGAAGGGGTGCGACATTATCTTCCATGTCGCAGCCAAGGCCGGCATTTGGGGTGACTTCCAGGAGTACTACCTGGCCAACGTCGTCGGCACCGAGAACGTGATCGCCGCCTGCCGCATCTTAGGCATCCGGCGCCTGGTTCACACCGGCTCGCCCAGCGTCGTCTTCGACGGGTCCGACGTCGAGGGGGGCGACGAGTCCCTCCCCTACCCCACCCATTTCGAGGCGCATTACCCGCACACCAAGGCGCTCGCGGAGCAGGCGCTCCTTGCCGCCAACTCGCGCACCCTGTCCACCGTATCGTTGCGTCCCCACCTGATCTGGGGACCGGGCGACAACCACCTGGTGCCGCGCATCGTCACCAAGGGACGCGCCGGCGCCTTGAGGCGCATCGGCACGCGCACCTGTCTGGTCGACACCGTGTACGTGGAGAATGCCGCCGAGGCGCACCTGAACGCGGCGGACCGCCTCACCGCCGACGCCCCGCTCGCCGGGAAGGCGTACTTCATCTCCAACGGCGAGCCCATCGCGCTGTGGGATATGGTGAACGCGATCCTGGAGGCGGCCGGTGTCCCGCCGGTCACCCGCACCATTCCGGCCGGAGTCGCTTATGCCGCCGGCGTCGCCTGCGAGGTCGCCTGGAAGACGCTCAGGCTTTCCGGCGAGCCTCCCATGACCCGCTTCGTCGCCAAGGAACTGGCCACGTCCCACTGGTTCGATATCTCCGCTGCCCGCAGGGACCTCGGCTATACCCCCCGCATCTCGACGCAGGAGGGGCTGAAGCTTCTGCGCGCATCGTTCGAGGCGGGAGCTTGATACCGGTCCCCGGACTGGAGCCGGTGCGCGCGCAGTACCGCCTCGAACCGCTGCAGCGCCCGGAGCACGACAAGGAACGCCTTATCGGCTTCTTAAGCCAAGACGAACTGCGGCGCGGGGCGAGGCTGCTCGATCCTGAAAAGCGGGAACTGTTCCTGGTCGGGCGCGGCTTGGTGCGGGAGATTCTGGCGGATCTTGTCGGTGAGGAACCCGGACGGCTCGTGTTTGCGGAAGGCGAGTTCGGGAAGCCGTCCCTGGTCGCTGGGCAGGCGGCCGAAGGGCTGCGCTTCAACGTTTCCCATTCCGGCGGTCAATTGTTGATAGCAGCGTGTTACGGTGCGGAGATAGGAGTCGACCTCGAAGAGATACGGCAGGAGCTGGCGTTTCGCCCCATGGCGGAGCGCTATTTTTCTGTGCGGGAACGTGAAGAGTTGTTCGGGTTGGACCCGCGGCAGCAACTGGAAGCGTTCTACCGCTGCTGGACCAGGAAGGAAGCTTATATGAAGGCGACCGGCAGCGGTTTCTCCCAACCATCCACCGGGTTCGACGTGTCGCTGCGGCCGGGGGAACCGGCGGCCCTTCTGGGGCACGGTGCGGAGCCCGCCGAGCTTGGTCGCTGGCGCCTCGTAGACCTGCCGGTCCCCTCCGGTTATTGCGCAGCCTTGGCACTGAACTCCTCCCCCTGGAGGGGGGAGGTTGGGAGGGGGGACATACCAAGCAACTGCTGACTTGCAGCCCCCTCCCCGTCCCTCCCCCTCCGGGGGCGGGGGACGTTACGGCCCATAGCTCTGTGGAAGCGGTGGACCCTACCGGGCTCCCATAAGTCCCATATCCCATCCCTCCCATAATTCCCATCAACCCTTGCTTTTCACCCTGAACGCCCGATACGCCTCCATGTGGCTTCTGTATTTCACCAGGCTCACCTCGCTGTTCAGCCAAGCGTAGATGATGGCGTTGGTCTCCTTGTCCCACTTGAAGAAGAGGCGGTGCTCCTTGGTCGGCTTGGCCCGGCGCCACTGCCGGTAGGCGTGCCCCTCGGCCTCCCCCTGGTAGTACGAGGCGTGCTGCGGGTCTGCGGGTATCTCGTCCTTGATGGCCCGGTACACCCGCGCCAGCAGTTTCGCCTGCGGTGAGGTCTTATAGGTCTGCGGATTCCTCTCCTTTTCCTTGGCCACCACGGCGATCAGTTCGTCCAGCACCTGTTCGAACGCGGCGTGAAAGCGGATGCGCGACTCGTTGCTCACCATCTCAGACCTCCACGTCCCGGATCAGTTCCTCGATCAGTTTCATCTTGTCGGGATCCGGCACCTTGATGGTATCGGCGCTGAAGGCTAACTCCCGCTCCATGCAGTCGTAGAGCTCATACAGGGTGCCGTTCTCGACCGAGAAGGAAAACGCGTCGAAGATGCGCGGATGGCAGGCGGTGGCGGAGAGTTTTTCGGAAACCCGGTCCTCGTAGTAGGTGGCGACCAGGCTGTCCGGGAGCACGAAACGGTAATGGATGAAGGCGGAATCCTTGCCGCGAACAACTTCATAGCGGCACTGCAGCACGATGGCATCGGTCTCCGAGAAGGCGGTGCCTACGGCTGCCAGAACGGATTTCAGGTCCTGCTCCGCCAGCCCCTGGCGTGTCAGCGCGTCGGTCACGGCCTCGTAATCGTCCTGGCGCGGGTGGCGCACCCCCTCGTGACTCTCCTGCCACTGGGACAGCAGTTTCTTCAACAGGGAAAACCTTCCCGTCAACGGCGCGATGCCGATGGCGGCGTTCAGCAGTTTCGGTTCCTGGGGCGCACGGTCCAGGGCAAGCAGGGCATACTTTGCGGCATCGTTCCAAAGACAGGATTTTTCGAGGGCGAGGGCATAGTACATCAGGGAGAGATGGGAGTCGGAAAGCTCGATGGCCTGGAGGTACTGGGCGTGCATCGAAGCGATGTCGTGCTCCAGGCAGGCAACCAGTCCGAGCAGGACGTGCGCGGAGACGGCATCCTTTTTCAGCAGCGTCTGGGCCGCTTTCTTGTATGTGGCCAGTTTCAGCCCCTGGGTTACGTCCCTGCGGCTGAATGTCCCCAGTTCGCGCAGAAGTTGGCCGAAATCAGGCTGCTTGCGGAAGAACATGACCCGGCTCAGCTAAGCGCGGTGCCGCAGAAACGGCAGGCCTGCTCGCGCCACTTGCTGAACTCGCTGCACTTCGGGCACTGCCGGTAGTGCCCCTGCATCGGCCGAAGCGGGCGCTGAAAGAGGGTGATCATCACCGTGGGGGCGAAAAGGCCGTTCAGCACAAACCACAGCAGCGGGTTGCGCCCCTTGGTGTAGGCGACCCAAGCGCCGATGGTGCCGGGCAGCAGAAAGAAAACGACAACGAATCCCCATTCCATCATGTTGGTAGGCATGTATGCTCCAGTATTTGGTGTAAAGGGTGGAATCAGGCAAGATTGTCCGGTTAAAGTCCCCCCTCCCCTCGCGGGAGGGGGTTAGGGGGTGGGGGTAGGTGCCACATCGGCGGTCATGGCAGGGGCACCCACCCCCCTGCCCCCTCCCGTCAAGGGAGGGGGAGAGCAGGACAACGCTGGAATTAGGTTCTCGGTTCGGTCCTGGTGATGGTGCTGCGCAGCTCCAGACCGAGCAGTCCGGCTGCCTCGTGGACCGCGTTCAGGTAGCGTTCCTTGAAGTGCGGCAGGCCCTCGGTCGGCTTCCCCTCCTCGTCCCAGGGAAGCTCGGTGCGGGACAGCACGATCATGATCTCTTCCAGGGCGTCCCTTTGCTTTCTCAGTTCGCGGATCTCCTGCAAAGCCTCGCGCAACAGCTCTGCCATTGTCGGGTCATCGGGTGTCGCTGTCTGCAGTTTCTGTAGTATATCGGTCATGGGGCGCTCCTCTTGAGTGGTGGCATGGTAGCAGCGAGGCGTATACGAGTCAACAGCCTTTATAGGTACGTTTTGCCGATACTTTGCCGCCCCCGAGGAGGTCTCCGATACCCGACACCACATTTCTTTTAATTGCCAAAGCGTAACAAAGGCTTTATGCTCTCCAGTCGCAGTCACCACTACTCAAGCAAAGGACGATCATATGAACAGGTTCGTGACACTACTCATCGGTTCCGCACTCACCTCTTTCGTCGCCGCCAACGGCTTTGCCGCTGAGACCGCTCCGGTTGCAGCTCCCGTAGCAGCTCCGGTTGCAGCACCCGCTCCCGCACCGGCACCGGCCGCTGCGGTTGCCCCCGCTGTTCCCGCCAAGGACGAAGCGAACGCGGCATCGGTCAAAATCGCGTTTATCGACATGTCCAAGGTCGCATCGGAATCTCCCGAGGGGAAGGCGGCCACCGAGTCGCTGAAGAAGAAGTCGGAACAGCTGCGCGCCAAACTCGACGCCCGCACCAAGCAGCTCGAGAAGCAAAAGGCCGCCATCGAGGCGAAGCTGCCCACCATGACCCAGAAAGAGCGCGCAGCCAAGGCCGCCGAGTTCCAGAAGAAGGTCGAGGATTACCAGAAGCTGGCCCGCGCCAGTGAGCTTGAGGTAAACAAGCTGCAGGAGAAGCTGACCAATGAGATAGGTGGCATCATCAAGAAGGCTGCTGCCGACTACGCCAAGGCCAACGGCTACCTGCTGGTGGTCGAGGAAAAAGGGGTACTCTTTGCCGATGAAAAGGTGAAGCCCAAAGACATCAGCGAGGAAGTTGCTGCCGAGCTCTCCAAGAAAGGGAAGAAATAGCCGCACGGCCTGTCCCCACCACATATTCCGCGTTTACCGTACGCCGCCTCGGGATACCGAGGCGGCGTATTCTTTTGCCTGCCTCCGCCCACCTTGTTCCGGTTGTCGATAAAAATTAACGTTTGCTAAGACAAGAAAAGAATTGTTGGTAGAATGTCACCTTGTTTCTTGGACACCCAAATTCCGAGCGGTACAGGGGACAACGATGATGCTACCAATCTGCCGTATCTCGCTTTGCATGGCGCTGGTCATCTCTTTGAGCTATGACCTGGCGCACGCGACCCTGGGCGAACCGGCCCAGACCATTGTCCGGGACACCAACGCCTTTTCCGGCAAGTTCCTGAAATCGACCAACACCGCCAGGTATCGCGTCGAGTCGATCGCATCAGGAATTACGGCCACCACGGTGCGGGAATACGTCAATCCTTCCGGCGTGGTCTTCGCGGTAGCCTGGAACGGGCTGGTGCACCCCGATTTACAGGTGCTGCTCGGCAACTATCACGACGACTACCGCAAGGCGCTTGCCGGCACACCGCGTCAGCCGGGGCGCCGAGGTCTCAAATTGACCACGCGGCGGCTGGTGGTGGAAACCTGGGGACATATGCGCAACCTGCAAGGGCGGGCCTACCTTTCCGAACTCCTGCCCGAAGGAGTGAGCCTCGATGAGATCCGTTAAGCTGCTGGTCGTCACGATCATGGTAGCGGTGCTGGTCGCCCTGTCCGGGTGCGGCGGTGGCGGCAAAAAAGGCCCTACCCTCACCTCGATATCGGTCGCTCCGGTCAATTCGACCTTAGCCGTCGGCACCACCGGGCAGTTCACCGCAACCGGAACCTATTCCGACAACAGTACCCGGGACATCACCGGCCTGGTTTCCTGGACCTCCTCAGCTGCCGGGGTGGTGACCATAAGTAACGCGACCGGGACCAAGGGGGTGGCCACCGCGGTCTCGGTGGGGATAACGACCGTGACCGCCACGCTGGGCGCCGTTGCCGGATCGACCAACCTGACCACGACGTCGACATCGTCCCCTGCCGCCAACGTGATGCCGATGTCGGTCAACGGCTCCCTCTGTTCCGGGGGAAGCTACCTCAACAAGGCCTGCGTCAGCGTCACCATCTGCAACCCCGACCTTTCCGTCTGCCAGACGGTGAACGACATCCTCCTGGACACCGGCAGTTACGGCTTGCGGGTCTTCCAGCAGGCGATCCCGAACCTGACCCTGCCGCCTGTTGCCAGCGGTGCAGGTTCGCTGACCGGATGCGTTCAGTTCGCCGACGGCAGCTCCCTTTGGGGGCCGATCAGGACGGCCATGGTCAAACTGGGCAACGAACCGTACGTCTCCGTACCGATCCAGGTGATCAACTCCAGCTTCGGCTCGCTTCCCAATACCTGTTCCAACGCAGACCCCACCCCGGTCTCCTCAGGTTTCGCCGGTATCCTCGGGATCGGTGTCCTCAAGGAGGATTGCGGGCTCGGCTGCACCATTACTGCCGACAACGGTGTGTATTACAGCTGCAACGGCACTACCTGTGTCGGCGCCTCGGTCCCGCTGGCTGACCAGGTGCAGAACCCGGTTGCTGCGTTGCCGACAGATCACAACGGCTTGATCGTGAGCCTGCCGGCAGTGCCCGTGGGGGGCGTGCCGTCGGTGGAAGGATCGGTGATTCTCGGGATCGGTACCAGCACCAACAACATCCTTTCGGGGCCGGTGGTGCTCAGGACCGACTCGGCCGGGGATTTCACCACCGTCTTCAACGGCGTTCCCACCAACGGGTTCGTCGATACCGGCTCCAACGGCCTGTTCTTCCCCAACGCCGATCCCAGCGTGCTCCCGGTGTGTCCCGCGCCCAATACCGATTGGTACTGCCCCCCGGTTACCAGGTCATTGCTGGCGACCAACGTCGGCCTAGGCGGCACACCAAGGTCCACGGTCAGTTTCCAGGTCTCCAATTTCAACACCCTCGTGAGCAGCTCCAACCGGGTCTTCAGCGACATCGGCGGACCGTCCGGCTTCGGGTTCGACTGGGGGCTCCCCTTCTTCATGGGACGCAGCGTAGCCTTCGGTATCGAAGGTGAAAGCTCCGGGCTCGGCACCGGTCCCTACGTCGCTTACTAACAGAACTGCGACACGGCATCGCCAAAGCACCTTGCGCACCACGCAGGGTGCTTTTTTTATTTGCCCTCCTCAATAATTGACCTCGCTTACACCATCGGATAGTATCCAATGTCATATCTTGTTCTTTCATCCAGGAGGGTGTCCCTTGTATAAGCCATTGTTGATCGTTCCGGCATTGCTCCTTGCCTTAGCCCACCCACCTGCGTCTGCCGCGCCTCCAGTACCAGAGAGCAAGCCGCAAAGCGTGGAGCAGCAGGAGAAGCAGGAGAAGCAGACAAAGCTACCGACAACGTCGCGAGCCGTGGTAACCGATCACAAGGCGCAGATCGGCGGCAAGGAGATTTCATATCAGGCCTGCGCCGGCACACTGCCGGTGCTCACCGACACCGGTGAGACCGAAGCCGACATCTTCTACGTCTCCTACCGCGTTGTGCAACCCGCTTCGCCCAAAACCCGCCCCGTGCTCTTCGTCTTCAACGGCGGTCCCGGTGCCGCCTCCGTCTGGCTGCACCTCGGGGCACTGGGACCCAGGCGCGTGCAGATGCTCCCCGACGGCAGCATGCCGGCACCTCCTTTCCACCTGGTCGACAACGCATCGAGTTTGCTCGACGTCGCCGATCTTGTCTTCGTGGACCCCGTCGGCACCGGATACAGCCGTGCCGCCAAGCCCGACCTCACCAAGAAATTCGCGGCCGTCCAAGGCGACATCGACTCGCTGGATCGTTTCGTCAGGCTCTACCTTACCCGCAACGGGCTCTGGGACGCCCCCGTCTTCCTGGTCGGCGAAAGCTACGGCACTTTCCGGTCGGCAGGGCTGGCTGAGCACCTGGTCGAGCACGGTGTGGCGCTGAACGGACTGATCCTCGTTTCCAGCATCCTCAACCTGCAGACCGTGTCCTTCGATTACGGTAACGACCTTCCCTACCAGCTTTTCCTGCCGAGTTACACGGCGACCGCCTGGTACCATGGCAAACTCGCACCGGAGTTGCAGGCCGACCTGGACCGGACCTTGGCCCAGGCTGAACAGTGGGCGGCATCCGACTATCTCTGGGCGCTCAACAAGGGTGATCGACTGACCGCGACGGAGCGAAAGTCCGTTGCCGAAAAGTTGGCGGGATTCACCGGGCTCAGTGTCGAGCTGGTACAGAACAGGAACTTGCGGGTTGATAACCGTGATTTCGCCAGGGAGTTGCTGCGCGGCGAGGGGCGCATGGTGGGCTTGATGGACAGCAGGTTCAACGCGGAAAATGCGGAGCCCGGTAGACAGCTGGGGTTCGATGCTACCGTTGCCAACATCCGTCCCCCCTTCACCAGCACCGTCAACGCTTATCTGCGGGAGGAACTGGGCTACCAGTCGGATCTTGAGTATTACGTGCTGGGAGGCGGCACCGGCCGCTGGGATTGGGAGGCCAAGAACAGCTATGCCGATACCGGGGAAAACCTGCGTAACGCCATGGTCAAGAACCCCTATCTGAAGGTCATGGTCGCCTCGGGGCTGTTCGACCTGGCCACGCCGCATTTCGCCACCGACTATACCCTGGCACACCTCGGCCTGGCTGCGGGGCTGCGCCGAAACATCTCCGTCAAACGGTACCGCTCCGGCCACATGATGTACTTGGAGGGGGATGCGCTGGTTCAGCTCAAGAGGGACGCGGCGGAGTTTATCGGGACGACTCTCAAGCGTTAGTTCAACTTATTGCCAGAGTGCAGGCGGAACCGGTGTCTCGATCCGGTCCTGCTCGTCCTTGGGGAGTGTCGAAAAGAAATCAAGGCCGGTCTGCCGTTCCACCTCGCGCACCGGCACCAGGTACTTCGGCATGTCATCGCTCTCCAGCGCCTGGTTCGGCATGATCAGCGCGAGCGCCTCGTGCCGGGCCGGATCGAGGATCACCTTGTACAGTGCGGCCGGCACCGCCACCTGGTTGCGCCCGATGGTTTTCACCGCGCCCTTGGGATAGATCGGGCCGCTGTAGATGAAGAGTTCCCCCCGTTTCTCCACCCATTTGCGCACCTTCCCCTCGAGCTCGGCCCAGATGCCGCGGTTCATCCCCTCGCCCGCCTGCGGCACCATGTTGGAGAGGTAGAAGCTCTCCGACATCGCCTGCTCGTCCCACGCCATGTCCGCCGCCGGTGCCATGTGACCGCGATCATAGCCCGATCCCCGGTAGTCGGAAAGCTCCGCGCGCTGCCCCTTGGGAAGCTCGGCATCGGGGCGGAAGTTGTTGGCCCGCTTAAGCTTTGCCTGCAGCCGCTCCCTGGTCATCCTCTCGACGACCCAAAGCGGCGTCTTCTTTTGCGAATCATGGCTTAGCAGGAAACCCTTACGGCACAGCAGATCACCGCTTTGCCCCGGAACGCCATAGGTGGCGAACTCCCGGCAGTCCTCGATCGGGCCGGCCAATGCCGGGGTGGCCGATACAAGGATGAAGAAGACGAATGTGAGGAGATGCATGGATACCACCGGAAAAACCCGCACGGAGGCGGTTGATTTCGCGGCAGTTTAGCAGGAGGAAGCGGGCTGGCGCAACAGTGTTGGCTATGTCAGTAAAGATCCCGCTCGGTCTCAACATCGTTGAGGTTCAACTTTCTGTTTATCTCACGCACATAATGCGGTTCGTCGGTGCTGCAGTTCTCGGCTTTGAACTCGAGGAGCAGTCTCAACAGGTAGCAGAACAGCCCCACCCCAAGGCAAGGCAACACGCCCCCCAACACGAGCATAAACCCTGAATATTCCATGCCGACCTCCTTGGTCAGAATGTCCAGACTTTAGAGGGTACAAATATATATTAGGCGAGATTAATGTCAAGAGTGGTGTAGCGTTAATGTTGGGAATATCGATGGCGTATAAACCTAAGGAGACAGGCAATTGCGGAGGTGGTGAAAAAAAATACAGGGTACTGTTTACACGGTGCGAATGTCGTTTATTATAATGGCGATGAATATGTTTTAATGCTCACCGTGCGAGGTACCACTGACAATGCATCAGGGATTCCACTCCGACCACAGCCAAAGAGCCGCAGCTGAGACCTTCCATTTGACCGGCATGACCGAGCAGATCACAGAGGTCAAGACAAAGCTGATTCACAATGTCAGGCGCAACTCGAAAAGGTACGGAGCGTTGACCTCATCCCGCATCGTGACCGTCCTCGCCAAAGGATTGCCGGGTGACCTCCAACATGGAGTACTTGAGGCGATCTCAACGGGTGCCATCGCCAGTGACATACGCACCCTGGTAACCCCTTCCGGACAGCTTTTCCTCTACTCCCAGGATTACATGAGCAGCGAAGATGCGGCCGCCAAGGCGAAGCTGGAGGAAGTGAAGTACGCCATGGCCGAAAAAATCCGCAGGGACTCCCGGGTGATCACGGCCCTGACGCCGCTCAACGCCATGTTCGCGCTTCTCCCGGACATCAAGCCGGTAAAAATCTGTTCGCTTCTCAACGAGATGCAGACCCAGGTGCAGTACAGGGACATCAAGACGGTCTCCGCCTTCAGCGGCGAGCTCTACCTCTACTGCAACGCGCACATCACGGAGAAATATGCGGCACTGCTGGTTCGTTCCGCCGTCTCCGACGCCTGCAGCACCATCGTGGGCACGGTGCGGGAAGAATCCCGCGTCTATCCCAGGCCGACCAGGGTGAGCCTTTTCACCAGCCAGGTTTACGGCATCCCTGCAGCGACTCTGCATCCCTGCATCGTACGGGTGCTCAACTCCCCGGAGTACGCGGACATCAGGAAGCTGGTGCATCCTGAGACCGACGCTGAATACCTCTACTCGACCCTCCACATGAACGAGGAACAGGCCTACTCCCTTATGAAATGGATGGAGGAAAAGGGACCGGTTGCAGGGAGAGCGCTACCACTTCCGCGATGTCCTTGACCTGGGTGGTGTTCCCGGCCACTTCCTTGATGCCGTCCTCGAACATGGTCATGCAGAAGGGACAGCTGACGCAGATGGTTTCCGGTTGCTGCGCCAGTGCCTCCTGAACCCGGTTGCGGTTGATGGGGGTCCCTTCGTGCTCCTCGAGCCACATGCGCCCTCCCCCCGCGCCGCAGCAGAAGGCGTTCGCCCGGTTGCGCCCCATTTCCAGTACCTCATGCCCCGTAGCTGTCCTAAGCACGTCGCGAGGCGCCTGGTAGACATCATTGTGCCTGCCGAGGTAGCAGGAGTCATGGAACACCACCCTGCCAAGCTCGGCCTTCCCTTCGGGGATCAGCTTTTCTTCCTGAAAAAGCCGCTCGATCAGCTCGCTATGGTGCAACACTTCCAGTTCCAGTCCGTACTGGCGGTAGTCGTTCTTCAGCGTCGTGAAGCAGTGTGGGCACTGGGTGATCACCTTGGTCACCCCCTTTGCTATGAACTGCCGGACGGTCTCCTTCGCCATCTGGTCGAACAGGTACTCGTTACCCAGCCGCCGCACGCTATCCCCGCAGCACTTCTCTTCCTTGCCCAAGACACCGTAGGAGACCCCTGCCGCATCGAGCACCCGGGTCAGCGCCACCGAGACCTGCTTGTTGCGTGCATCGAAGGCACCGGAGCAGCCGATGAAGAGCAGGTACTCCGTCTCCCCCGCCACAAACGGGCGCAGGTCCAGCTGTGAGCTCCACTTGCTCCGCTCCGACGGGGCCATGCCCCACGGATTGGAACGCTGCTCCATGTTCTCGAAGAGGCTGAGCAGCTCCTCGGGGAAGCTCGCTTCCATCTGCACCAGGTGCCGGCGCATCTTGACGATCTTGGGGAGGTGTTCGATGAAGACCGGGCAGGCCTCCATGCAGGCGCCGCACGAGGTGCAGCTCCAGAGCGCCGCCTCCTTGGTACTTCCCGCTTTGGCCTTGCCGATGAGAGAGATGCAGCGTTCCGCCTCGCTGTCGCCGGAGAGTTTTTCGATGACAGCGCCGTTTTGCAGCAGGTTCTCCTTGATGGCGTGGATGACGCTGCGAGGATTGAGCGCCTTGCCGGTGCTCGACGCCGGGCAGGACTGCTGGCATCTGCCGCACTCGGTACAGGAAAAGGAATCTAGCAGATCCTTCCAGGTCAGCCGTTCGACCGTTGCGGCCCCGAAGCTGTTTCCTTCCAGGAACTCCTCACGCTCCTGCGTATTGCACTTCTCCATACTGCGCAGAAAGATATTGGGTATGGCGGTAAGTATGTGCATGTGTTTGCTGTAGGGGAGAAAGTTCATGAATCCAAGAAGAACCACGGCATGGAGCCACCAGAAGACGCTGCCGGCCTGTTCCAGGGCGCCGGCGGCAGGAGTGGCCATGATCAGGCGTGCGACAAGATCCGACACCGGGGTGGTGTTCGTTGCGGGCACTATCCCCTGAGCGATGCGCACGCCGTTCAGTCCGAAGTAGGCGAGCATCAGAGTCGCGATCATGGTCAGGATGAGGTAGGCCTCGAAGGTGCGGGCGCCCTCAAAGGGCGGGTTCACCGTGCGGCGCACCGCAGCTATGGTTACCGCTACCAGCGTTGCCATAGAACAGACGTCGAACAGGAGCAGCAGCGCACCGTGTAGGGGGGGCGGGAGCAAAGCGAAAGAGACTGTCGGGAAGATTCCCGAGACCAGGAACTCCAGGTTGGCCAGGGCCAGCACCAGGAATGCCCAGAAGATGATGCCGTGGTTCAGGCCGAAGGGGCGGCTGACCACCCTCTTCTGGCCGATCGCGTAGACCAGCATCTCACGTAGACGGTCCAGGGGGCGGTCAAAGCGGTACTCGTTCCGGCCGACAGCAACCAGCGCCAGTCTGCGGTAACAGCTGAAGGCAAAAGCCGAGAAAGACAGGCTTAGGATTACAAAAAATAGTGTGTGTTCCATAGGTGCTCCATAAAGTCTTGACTAAAAGCAGTTACGCAAAGAACACGAAGCATGCGCAAAGAACGCCAGACACCTTACAAGATTATTCTTTGTCCCTCAGCGGACACTCGGCGTCCTTTGCGTAACTGCTTTAAGGTTTTCAGGCAGCTGTCCTTTGCTTCATCTCCCTTACCCGGGCGGTGAGCGCCGGCACCACCTGGAACAGGTCCCCAACGATGCCAAAGGTTGCCACCTCGAAAATGGGCGCCTCGGGATCGCGATTGATGGCAACGATGACGTCGGAATCCTGCATCCCTACCAGGTGCTGAATCGCGCCGGAGATGCCGCAGGCGATGTAGATCTTGGGACGTACTGTCTTTCCCGTCTGACCTACCTGCCGGTCCTGGGGCAGCCACCCGGCATCCACGGCGCTGCGCGACCCGCCGACCACGCCGCCCAGTTCCTCGGCCAACTCCTCCAACATGGCGAAGTTCTCCTTGGCCATCAGCCCGCGGCCGCCGGAGACGATGAACTCCGCCCCGGCCACGTCGACCTTGTCCTTGGCGCCCTTCTCGGTGATCACCTCCAGTACGCGTGTGAAGATGGACGACTCGGAGATGGGACAGCTTTCGTGGATGACAGAGCCGGTTCTGCCGTTTGTCTGCTGCGGCATCGGCATCACGTGCGGGCGCACCGTCGCCATCTGCGGCCGGAACCGGTCACACATGATGGTCGCCATGATGTTGCCGCCGAAGGCCGGACGGGTCTGCATGAGGTTTCCTTTCGCGTCGATGCCAAGGCCCGTGCAGTCCGCGGTGAGCCCGGTCTTTACGCGGGTCGCGACGGCCCCGGCCAAGTCCCGCCCCATGCCTGTTGCCCCCATCAGCACCACTTCGGGCTTGTGTTTATCGATCAGGTGGCACATGGCTGCCAGAAACGGTTCGGTTCGGTACTGGCGGAAAACCGGGTCGTTGACCAGGTATGCCTGGTCCGCCCCGTAGCTGAAGGCGAGGTCGGCAAGGTGCTCCACGCCGGAGCCGATCACCACCGCCGAAAGAGGCACCCCGAGCTGGTCGGCAAGCTCGCGACCTACCCCGGTCAATTCCCAGGAAACCTTGGCCGCCTCGCCTTCGTTCTGCTCGATGAAGACCCAGACCCCCTTGTAGGCCGCGATTCTGCGGCGCCGCTCCAGTTCTTCCTCGTCCACATCTTCGCCGCCGTGCTTTTCGAAACTGGCGATGATGGCGAGCTCTTCCGGCGTGTAGAACATCTCCAGCGCGCCTGCCGGGCAGGCCTTGACGCACTTCACGCAGCCGATGCACTTTGCCGCCTCGATGATCGGCTCACCCTGCTCACTCATCTCCACGCCGTTTACGGGGCAGACGCTTTGGCATCGTGCGCCGCAGGCGATGCACTTGCCGGAAATCACTCGCGCCTTGCCGCGCGGTTTCTTTTGTTTTACAGGTTCAGTCATGGGGCACCTGCTTTTGGGGAATATCGTCGGACAGGTCCGACGTGTCAGACTGGGCGGACAAGAATCGCTTAAACCGCCAACATGTCACCGTCGATCAGCCGGTCGAGCAGCAGGTTGGCCGCTCCCACGGGGTCGGTCATGCCGTCGCCGATGATCTCGCCTTCCTGGCGTTCCGGGGAGAAAATGCGGCTCACCCATGTCGGTGATCCTTTCAGCCCCACGCTGTTCACGTCCAGCTGCAACTGTTCGTTGCTCCAGCATTCGACCTGGGCCTTGGCGGAGGAAAGCCGCATGGGGACGGTCGGGTAGCGCGGCCGGTTCAGTTCACGCACTACGGTGATCATGGCAGGCAGCCGCGCTTCGACGACCTCGTAACGCCCCTCCAACTTGCGGCGCACCACGATGGTTTTCTGTACCATGTCGATCTTTTCGATCCGGTCCACCAGGGTCAGCTGGGAGTACCCCAAGCGAACGGCAATACCGGGGCCGACCTGTGCGGTGTCGCCGTCTATGGTCTGCTTGCCGCAAAAAACAATGCCCACCTCTTCCTGTTCGCCCAACTTTCGGATGGCGGCAGCGATCACGTTGCTGGTTGAGAGCGTGTCGGCGCCGCCAAAGACGCGGTCGGAAAGGAGAATGCTCCGATCGGCACCCAACGCCAACGCCTTCCTGAGCGTGGCCTCGGCATTGGGCGGTCCCATAGACAGGGCCACCGCCTTGAAACCATGGCTGTCCTTAAGACGCAGACTCTCTTCCAGAGCGTGACTGTCATACGGATTGATGATGAACGGTATGCCGTCCCTGATGAGAGTGTTGGTTACCGGATCGATCTGTACCTGCGTCGTGTCCGGAACCTGCTTGATGCAGGCGACGACTAACATGCGCCCCTCCTTGTCAGCTTTCTATGCAAACCATACTTACCGACTTATGCATTTGCTGGGTTACTGTTTTACCGACTTATCTTGTAATCAACCCATGCTACCCATGCTTGCCAGTGCAAACACATTGTGCGGCGAGTAGTTAGGCTTGGCGCCAAGGTACATAAGGGTGTTGCTGCCCCTGATTGAAAAGCCTTTGCGAGTCAGCAATACCGCAGCTGCGAGGTTGCCTGCCGGGACGTCGAGAAACACGGCTGGTCCCGCCGCGGCCACGGCCACTTCTAGCAACGGCTCAGCATGCTCCTCGTGAAGTGCACCCCAAGGGCCGAGCTGTGTCCCCTGCTCCCAATGCTGGATGCAGACGAATGAATTGTTGCCGCAGATGATCTGTCCACGGTTGCCGGTTACGGCCAACAGCGCATCGCGGCGGTCTCCCCAACCGACGCGATCCACGTGCCGGATCATCTCGGGATCGCAAGGATTCAAGGGAGACCAGCCGAGGGTTCCTCCCCCCTCCCCCACCCAGCGGTTGATGCTGTCTATAGCGATGAAGCCCAGTTTCCTGTAGAGATCCACCCCTTTGGCAGAGGCGGTCAGCCAAACGGTTTCGACGCCGGCGTCGAGTAACGCCTGTAACGCTCCCTGCATCAGTTCCGTCCCGATGCCGCCCCTGCGCGCGTCGGGTGCCACCAGGAGGTTCCCAATCCAGCCGCTTTTGTCGTGGCGCAGCGAGGTGATGTAGCCCAGCGCCCGGCTCTCGACGCGCTTGACCAGACATCCCTGCGGGAAGGCGTTCAACAGGAACTCCATCTCCCATTTCCCGCAGATCCATCCCTCCGTCGTTGCCAGCGTGAGAAACGGATCGATATCGGAGCTTAGAAACGGGCCAGGCATGATCAGCCCGCCGTTGTCACTGCCAGTTGCAGATTCTCGCCGATAAGTCCTACAGCGTCGGCGCGGCACTGCTTGCAGTGCTTGAACTGCCCGATGGTCTTCTCGTTGTCCCGGCGCAGCTCGTCCAGGCGCTCAGCGGAAGGCGGCTGAATGTGAGCGAAATCCGCCTGCGGGATCAGCGGCATGATGTTCATCACGAATGCACCGAGTTCTTTGACTTTCTGGGAGATGAGCGGGATCTGCCCGTCGTTGACCCCCGGGATCAGGACCGTGTTTATCTTGATGGTCATGCCCAGCTCCGCGGCCTGGCGGATTCCTTCGAGCTGGTTGCGCACCAGGATCTCTCCGGCCTCCTTCCCGCTGTAGGTCGTGCCATGGTAGTGCACATAGGAGTAGATCCTTCCGCCGATTTCCGGGTCCAGCGTGTTGAGGGTGACGGTGAGGCTGTGCAATCCAAGCGCCTTCAGGACCGGCATCTTGTCGGGCAGAAGGAGACCGTTGGTGCTCATGCACTTGATCAGGTCGGGGAACTCGCGGTCCACCAGGCGGAAGGTCTCGAACGTCTCCTCGTTGAACAGAGGATCGCCGGGTCCCGCGATGCCGATGACCTTGATGATGGGGCCGGTCACCGGGCTAGCCATCACCTCGCGCACCCGTACGATCGCCTCCTCGGGCGAAAGCAGGCGGCTGGTCACGCCGGGGCGGGACTCGTTGGCACAATCGTGGCGCCTGGTGCAGTACCCGCACTTGATGTTGCACTTGGGGGCCACAGCCAGGTGCATCCTTCCGTTTTTGTGGTGGTTGCCGCCGAAGCAGGGATGTCCCTGAATCTTCTTCATCTTTTCGCACGAGGTTGCCATGTCATCCTCCTTGATTCTTTCAGGCGGTCCTGAAAACGAAAATGCCCGGTCGGATATCTCTATCCGCCGGGCATCGTTGCCGTCACTGTCAGATACAACGTTGTACCTTTGACCTCTTATGAGCATTTAGCGTGCCAGCTTCCGGCTCCGGTTCCGTCTACAATTTCTCCCTCTCATCAGAAACCGACGAAGCATAAGCCAAGTGAGCCGAAAACGAATCGCCGGTAACCCTTGCAGAAAGAGCACGTTACCCGGAATCGCCCCAGGACATCGGAGCTTCTGTCTTGCCGGCCGAATTCCTTGTGCGGATGGTGTATGCCAGTACGTTCCGGTGCTCTTGTTTTCAATTTTTCTTGCTGTTGTTCTGCTTACGAATGCCACCATCAGACTAAATTTTGTGCATTGCTGATGGCGCTGTGGTAGCAAGCTCCTCTTTTCCCGCTATGCGGATAGCGATGAAACCTGCGCCTGGACTTGTTCTCTCCGCTGGTGCCGGCTGTGGGTGCCGGCGGATTGGTTATTGCAGAGTTTCGGCCATGAGCGGCCATTTCTTACATAGCGATGTCATCAGCCGCGCTCGGGGTGCCTTCATCGGGCTTGCGGTCGGCGACGCGCTTGGGGCTCCCGTTGAGTTCATGACGCGTGGGGAGATAAAGGACAAATACGGAGTCCTGAAAGAGATGGTGGGAGGCGGTTGGCTCCGATTGAAGCCAGGACAGGTGACCGACGATACCGAGATGTCTCTTTGCCTTGCGCGGGCCATCGTAAAGGAAGGAGGATGGAACCTGCAGGCGGCAGCCGATAATCTTGCTGGCTGGCTCAAGTCCAAGCCCATCGATGTCGGTGACACCTGCCGGCGCGGCATCAGGAATTACATGCTGCGCGGTATCCTGGAAACTCCTCCCAACGAGTGGGATGGCGGCAACGGTGCGGCTATGCGGACACTGCCCGTCGCCCTCTGCACCGTCGGCAATGATCTTTTACTGGACCGTCTCACCCTCGAGCAGGCCCATCTTACCCACAACCACCCCTACTCCGATTCCGCCTCCATATACCTGGGTCGGCTGTTGCACCTGGCGCTTACGGGGCGCTCCATGCTGCAACTGCGCAGGGAGGCGGACCAACTCATTTCCCTGCATCCCTCCTTTGCTTTTGATCCATACAAGGGGTTGGCTACAGGCTACGTGGTGGACACCATGCAGACAGTCTTCCACTGTTTCTTCCGGTCGCGCTCTTTCGAAGGTTGCGTCATCGACACCGTCAACCAGGGGGGGGACGCCGACACGACCGGCGCCGTAGCAGGCGCCCTCGCCGGAGCTTATTATGGAGAAGAGGGAATTCCGTCCAGATGGAGGAAGAAACTGGCAAAGGATTTGGTCGCCGAGATATCAGACCTGGCCGAGCAGTTGATGCGGCTGTCGCCGCTTGTGCAGAGGTTGTAGCCGGCGGTGAGATGTCGATCGCAGTTGACAACTTGTTGAACCCGATGGATAACTTATTGGTCGCGGCCGATAAGTCGTTGATCCCGATTGATAAGCCGTGAACCGCGATTGATAAGACGTAAACCAGGATTTATTAGCCGTAAACCATGATTTATTAGCCGTAAACCAGGATTTATTAGCCGTAAACCGGGATTTATAAGACGTGAACCAGGATTTATTAGACGTGAACCCGGACTTATTAGACGTGAACCCGGATTTATTAGACGTGAACCCGGATTTATTAGACGTGAACCCGGATTTATTAGACGTGAACCACGATTTATTAGACGTGAACCACGATTTATTAGACGTGAACCACGATTTATTAGACGTGAACCACGATTTATTAGACGTGAACCACGATTTATTAGACGTGAACCGCGATTGATAAGCCGTGAACCGGGATTTATAAGACGTGAACCGCGGTTGACAAGTTGTGGACCCGGCAACTGATGAGTTGTTGATCGCAAATCATGAGTTCTCGATCGCAAGTGATAAATTTTCAAGCATTGAGCTTCAACTAAACAGTGCACATCAGCCGCTTGACGCGGTACTCGCCGCCGATCACGAGGCATTCCCCCTCCCCCTTCAATATCGAGTTGGGAAGCAATTCGCTGTAGAAGAATACCTTAGCCAGGGGGACCTGCACCTGCCACACGATGAAGCCGAACTCCCAGGCGCGTTCCTCGTCCGTCGTGAAGGAGTTGAGGTTGTTGAGGCGGACGATCTCTTCACGCTTTGATAGGGGCTCGAGAACATCGTACTCGGAGCGGTCAAATGTGCCGCGGTACAGGGTGAGGTGCCGGCGGTCCGGATATCTCTTGGCAAGCTCGTACTGCGAGTACTCGTAGAGCAGGTCGAGTTGGGAATTGATCGCGGAAGTGCGCGCGCTCCCCTTGGTGCGGTCCACGGCGTACTGCAGGTAATTCTCATCGTGTATTCCTGCGATGCGCACGTTGTGGAAAGTCGGAGCCAGCCCCATCCTGCTCTCCACCCATCCTTTCAGAACCGCGCCCTCCACGGAGTTGGAGTCCATCATCCATCCCCTGAGGAAACGCAGGTAGCTGTTTTTCAGGCTCTTGCGTGCTGTCGCCGTCTCCTGCTGCCACTGGTGCAACTGGAATTTCACCGACATGTAGTCGTTGAAGACAGCAGCACGCTCCTCATGTGACGTGATGCCGTCCAGTTTGTCGAACAGGAAGCGATTCACTGCGCGCACCCCCTGGATTTCCAAGGGCTGCGGGTTGTCGTTGAAATGACGGGAGGCGATGACCCACGGGGGAAGGTTGCAGTGGTTGAATGAATTCTCCATTGAATCACCAACTGAGAGACTAAGGCAGGTTGAGGTTAAGGTTGAGGATGAGAAAGAACGCTTTTACAGCACTCGCGCTAGATCCCTCAGGATAGGTTCTATTTCGCCTTCCACGACGTACGGTTCCACGCCCAGGCGCTCGAGTTCCATCTTGGGAGCCTCGCCTATCATGGAGCAGACCACCGCACGGCATCCCTTGAGTGCGTCCGCGGTGTCCTTGAGCGTGTGGGCGCGTAACGGATGCTCCGGATCGAAGCGGCAGTATTTCTCGACAGGACGCTCTTCCAAAAAGGTAACGCCATCGTCCTCCACCTGGTAAATGAGGAAGCGCTCGACGTGGCCGAAGTGCTGGTTTATCTCCTTCCCATCCCTGGATGCAACGGCGAATAACATGTTTCACCTCCGTGAAAGTCCCCCCTCCCGTCAAGGGAGGGGGGGAAACGTTTCTTACGCCTCTACCGGCGCAAAGCTGAAGCACTTCTTGGAGCAGGTCCTGCCGCAGGCCCCGCAGCCGATACAGTTGCCGGGATTCTCCACTTTCATGAACATCTTCGCCGAATCGTCCTCGTCCAGTTCCTCGAAGCTCAGCACGTCGTGTGCGCAGACCTTGTAACAGCGGCCACAGCCGATGCAGGTCTCGTCGTCGATGGCGACGATGAATTCGGGGGTCCATTCTTTTTTGCTCTTGGTCAAACCGGTGATGTAAGCCATGATAATTCTCCTTTTGTAAGTCAGTTATCAGCTGATAGTTAATGCATCGAATTAATGTTAAGCGGAGTCTCTCGGTCTTGTTCCCTCCCCCGGAGGGGGAGGGTTAGGGAGGGGGAAGCAGTCCGCGCAACACTGCTTCCCCCCCTCCAACCTCCCCCCTCCGGGGGGAGGCTAGTCCTCGTCCAGGGGGAGGGGGCTAGTCTTCGTCCAGAAATGATCCCGCCTGGTCCTTGTTCATCGCCTTGCGCAGCCAGGGCGGCGGGTTTCCCCTCAGTACCTCCTGCATCTTCTCGATCGACTCTTTGAGCCCCACCTCGACGTTGGTCTTCATGGGGTGGATCCGTTTGGCCACGAGTTTCGCAGCCGCCGGACCGCCGATCTGCATGGTATAGACGATGGCGCAGTCCGAGAGGAGGTTGGCGCGGGCGGCGATACGGTCCTCCTCGTCGCTGCCGTGCTCACTCACGGAGACGGTCTGGACGTAGTGTGCCTCTTCCGGCCCCACCTCCCAGATGTGGAAGGACTCCGCCTGACCGAAATGCATGTCGATGGTTTCGCCCGTGCTGGTAGTAAAAGCGATCTTCATAGCGAGTCTCCTTAAAAGCCAGGTTGAGGTTGAGATTTAACCTGCTTTAGTTGTGCGCCAGCTTCTGTGCTTCCTTGGCGTTGGCCTGGAAGATGTTGGCCAGTTCGAAAATCAGGTTCAGCGTTCCCTGATAGCCTACCCACATCTTGTGGTGCGCCCCGAGTCGGTCGAACACCGGCATGCCTGTCCTCAGGTGCGCGCCGATCCCAAGCTTCTTGGCCGCCTGGCGACCGTTGGAGTTGGCCACCAGCAGGTCCGCTCCCGCAGCCGCCTGCTCCAGGTCCTCGAGATCCCCTACGAAGAGGTGTTCTACCGGCAACTGGTCTAGTCCCCGGGTCCTGGTGGCCGCTATGGCGACCTGGATCTCGCAGCCGAGACCGTTGAGGAAGCTGGTCATTCCTTTCAGGTGATCGGCCTCCAGGGCGAGCGCGATCTTTTTTTGGCCGAACTGGTAGTGGCTGTCGACCATGGCGTCCATGAGGCGGTTTCTCCAGCGTCGGAACCTATCCGGAACCGGCCTCCCCGCAATCGCAGAGAGCGTGGTCATCAAATGATCAGACTCGACAAGGCCAGTGATCGAGGTGAAGCCGTAGCTCGGGATGCCGAACTTGTCTTTGAGAATGGTGGCGGCGTCAGTCAGCGAATCACCAAAGTACAGGGTGGCGACACTTCTTCCGGCAGATTTGATCCGCTCGATGCTGACCCCTCCGGTGGACAGAGCCGAAACTGTCGCATCGATATGGCCGTCCAGGGCATTGGAGATGTCGGGAATAACCACCGGATCAAGACTGAAAGCACGGCAGATCTCAGCAATTTCTTCGATCTCGGCGGGAGTTAGCTGGCAACCCGGCAAGATACTTACCTGTCCAGGTATTGAGACGCCTCCTTCCGGCACAGTTGCGACGATCGCTTCGACCGCGGCGGCATACCCTTCCTGCATCGACCCGCAATAATCAGGGGTGGAAGCATGGATCACAGGAATATCATCGTGCTCGGGGTGGGCTTCTCTAAACTGCACGATCGCGCTTCTCACGTCGTCGCCCATAGTTTCGGTCAACCCGGTGGTCATGACCCCGACTACGGCGGGCTTAAACTTCTCCATGACGCGGTTCAGGCCCATCTTCACGTTCTCCCAGCCGCCGAAGATGGCGGCATCCTCGCTCATGCTGGTCGAATTGAGCGCGATGGACTCCTTAAAGTGTCGGGAGAGTTGCAGCCGAATGAAGGTGGAACAGCCCTGGGCGCCGTGCAAGAGGCCCAGCATACCGTCGATGCCGAGATAGGCCAGCGTTGCGCCCAACGCCGGTGAGTTCTTCTGTGGGTTCACCGTTGCGTTTTTGGTGGGCACCTTCACCCGCGATCCTTTCATCTCGATGGCAGCAAACGCGGCTGCGTGCCCTGATGTTATAGCCAGATCCGCTTCCAGTGCAGCGGCATCCTTCTCCCAGGGGGCTTTGCCGTTGAGAGCGGGCCAGATAGGGTTGTTCACCGTCAAGTCAAGCTGCTTGGCGAAGGTAACCATGCCGGCGTATCCGGCATAGGGATGCGAGCGTCCGTGGTTGATATCCAGGAACGGGGTCTTGGTCTTCAATGCAAGGAACTTGGTCTTGCCGCCTGCAACGATCAGGTCGGGAAGCTTGTCGTACATGACGTTAAGGAGCCCGGCCGTACTGGTGTCGGAGATGATGGAGGCATCCTCGTGCATCAGCGCCTTCATCCGGTAGAAGTCCTCAAGGGTGGAGTTCTGGGTGCCGGCGGCGAGGATCTCGACCCCCAACTCGGCAAGCGCGTTGACCATGGACCAGGTCTTAACCCCGCCGGTAAAGAGCACCGCCCTCTTCCCTTCCAGTCGGGCGCGGTAGGGAGCAAGTTCCGCGCGGCAGGTGGCCTCGCACTCGGCGATCAGCTTTTCCACCCGGTCCTGCATCACCCTTTTCTCCAGGCCGTTCACCCGGTCGTCCAGCTCCCGTGCGATATCCCGCAGCGCTTTGGCCACGTCGGTCATGCCGTAGAAGGATTCCTCCAGATACGGGATGCCGTAGTTCTTCTGCATCTTCTTGGCGAGGTTGGTCAGGCTCTTGGAACAGACGATGACGTTCAGCTTGGCGCGGTGTGCGTAACGCAGGTCCTCGAACTTGGAATCGCCACTGATGCAGGAGAGAACGCGAATCCCCAGTCGATCGAAGAGCGGCAGCATGCCCCACAGGTCTCCGGCGATGTTGTATTCGCCGATCAGGTTGATGTCGTAGTCGGTGGTGTACTCGGGCTCGGCGGTCCCGATTACGTATTTGAAAAGGGTTTCGCCCGCAAGACGGTTGCCGATGTTCTTGTCGCCGATGAAGCCAGGCGTGTTGACCGGGATCACCGGGATGTTCACCTTGTCCCTGGCGGCATTGCAGACGGCCTCGATATCGTCGCCGGTCATGGAGGTAACGCAGGTGGCGTAGACGAAGATCGCTTTCGCCTCCGGATAGCGCGCCGCCAGTTCCTGGATGGCGCGATACAGCTTCTTCTCGCCGCCGAAGATCACGTCGTTTTGCAGCATCTCCGTAGTGAAGCCGCGGCGGTAGATCTGGGAATCCGAGGAGCGTGCCCCGCGGTTGTCCCAGGAATTGCCGGCACAGGCGATGGGGCCGTGCACCAGGTGGATGACGTCGGTGATGGGCATGAGGACCACGCGCGCACCGTCATAGGCGCAGCTTCGTTCCGTCCCCTCGCCCGGTTCGGATTTCTTGCAGAACTTGGGAGCCCCAGCGTCGTGTGTATCGCAGTCTGTCGTGTCGTACCAATCCGGCTTCGCCATTGGAGCCTCCTTTCTGGGGCTGAAACCGTTAGCCACGGAGAAGTTCTGAGAACATCGGAGAAAACCTAAAAGCCTTAACGTTAAGTCTTAGTCTTTTGCTTCTCTTAGATTTCCTCCGTGGCTAACGGTTTTGGGTTTTAACGCATCATCTCGAACTGACGGTCATCGCAGGTTTCGTCGGTGACGTCGATGAACTTGTTGCAGATGGTGGACATCATGTTCATGACGCCCTGGTAGCCGATCAGAGGCTCACGGTGCAGGTTCACCCGGTCGAAGATCGGGAAGCCGAAGCGGAACAGCGGCACCTTGGCATCGCGTGCGGCGAACTTGCCGTGGGTATCGCCGATGATGGCATCGACAGGCTCGGTCATCACCAGGCTCCTCAAATGCCAGAGGTCCTTGTTGATGTAGACCTTCCCTTCCTTGCCAAACGGAGAGGAATCGAGCAGTGCCTGCAGCTCTTTCTCGAGTTTCTTGGAGCCCTTGGAGCAGAGCACGTGGGTCGGTTTGGCGCCGACTTCGAGCAGGAAGGAGACCAGGCCGAGCAGGTAATCCGGGTCACCGTAGACGGCGAACTTCTTGCCGTGGATGTACTGGTGCGCGTCGGTCAGCAGGTCGACCGCATGGCCGCGCTCCTCCTTCAGCGAAGCCGGGATCGGCTTGCCGGTGAGCTCGGAGAGCTTCAGCAAGAATGCATCGGTCTTGGCGATGCCGAAAGGCATCGGGATGCTGGCATGCTTGCCGGAGTAGTTGTCCTTGATCCAGCCGTAGGTCTTGGCGGTGGAGTAAGTCCCCAAGGCAAGGGTGGCCTTGCCGTTGATCGAGTCGGCGGCGTCCTCCAGCTTGGTCCCACCGGGGTACGGACGGTAGGTGCCGTCGTTGGGGGAGTCGAAGACGTCGGAGATGTCGGCGAGCACGGTATAGGGAATACCGAAGGCCTCCAGAATACGCTTGTACTCCCTGATGTTACCGGTGTTGGCGTCGAAGCCGGGAAGCAGGTTCAGCTTGCCGGTGCAGCGCCCTTCCACTTTCTTGCCACTGGTCAAGGTCTGCAGTATGGAGAGCAGCATGGCGTCGTAGCCGTGGATGTGTGAGCCGTTGAAGCTCGGGGTGTTGGCGTACGGGATCGGAATGTCGTTGGGGACGAACCCTTTGAGGCGCGCGTTCTTGATGAACGCGGTCAGGTCGTCGCCTATGATCTCCGGCATGCAGGAGGTGAAGACGGAGATCATCTTCGGCTTGTAGAGCTTGTAGCAGTTCTCAAGCCCCTCGTGCAGGTTGTTCTGGCCGCCGAACACCGCGCCGTCCTCGGTCATGGCGTCGGAGACGGCCGGAGCCGGCTCACGGAAGTGACGGTTCAGGGTCGAGCGGTAGTAGGAAGCGCACCCCTGGGAGCCGTGCACGAAGGGAAGGCTTCCCTCGAAACCGTGGGCGGCGAGCTCGGCACCCAGCGGCTGGCAGGCGTGGGCCGGGTTGATCACCAGGGCCTGACGCGCGAAGTTCTTCTCCTTGTATTCCTCCGTATTGATCCAGGCCGCCACCCTCTTTATTTCGGATTCAGGTGTCTCGGTGACCGGCTTGACTTTAAGTCCGAGATTGTTTGCCATTGCATTTCTCCTTCGGCGGGAGACTCATCCGTCACACCGCCAGGTAAATATGAAGTTAGAACGGTGCCTTAACCAGGCTCCACGTCGGGCTGTTGACCGCCATGTCGATGTCGCGGGCGAAGATGGGGAACCCTTTGTAGCCGTGGTACGGGCCGGAGTAATCCCAGCTGTGCATCTGGCGGAACGGGATGGCCATCTTCTGGAACAGGTACTTCTCCTTGATCCCCGAACCGATCAGGTCCGGCTTCAGGATGTGGGCGAAGTGCTCCATCTCGATCTCGGAGGCGTCGTCGTAGACCACGGTGGCGTCCGGCATCTCGGGTGCGGTGCGGTCGTAGTCGTCGGTGTGGGCGAACTCGTAACCGGAACCGACGCAGGTCATGCCGAGGTCCTCGTAAGCGTTGATGGTGTGACGGGGACGCAGGCCGCCCACGTAGAGCATCACCTTCTTGCCGTCCAGGCGCGGCTTGTACTCTTCGATGATCGCCTGCATCTGGGGATCGTACTTGGCGATGACCGCCTCCACCTTGGCCTTGATGTTGTCATCGAAGAGCTCCGCAAGCTTCCTCAGGCTCTCCTTGATCTTGGTCGGGCCGAAGAAGTTGAGCTCGATCCAGGGGATGCCGTACTTCTCTTCCATGACCTTGCACATGTAGTTCATGGAGCGGTAGCAGTGGATCACGTTCAGCTTCACCTGGTGCGTGGCCGCGATGCGGTCCATCTCGCCGTCGCCGGTCCAGACCGCCTTGACGTTGAAACCGCACTCCTCGAGGAGCGGCTTGGTGGACCAGGCGTCGCCTCCGATGTTGTACTCGCCGATCAGTGCGATGTCGTAAGGCCCGATGGGATCAGGGAACTCGCGGGTCTCGATGATGTAGTCACGGATGGTGTCGTTGGAGATGTGGTGACCCAGCGACTGGGAAACACCGCGGAAACCCTCACAGTTGCAGGGGATGACCGGGATGTCCAGTTCCTTGGCGGCAACCTTCGCGACCTGGTTGATGTCGTCGCCGATCAGACCGACCGGGCATTCCGACAGGACCGAGATCCCCTTGGCGAGCGGAAAGAGGTCCTTTGCTTCCTGGAGCAAGGTGGCGAGCTTCTTGTCGCCGCCGTAGACGACGTCCTTCTCCTGGAAGTCGGAGGTGAACTGCATCGGGAAGCTGTCGACGCCGGTGATGCCGCTCATGAGGTTACGCCGGGTGCCCCAGGAGTACCATCCGCAGCCGACCGGGCCGTGCGATACGTGCACCATGTCGCGAATCGGGCCCCACACCACCCCTTTTGCGCCAGCGTAAGCGCAACCGCGGGCGCTCATCACGCCGGGGACGGTCTTTTTGTTGGATTTGACGCAGGCAGAACCGGATGCCTGGTCGTTGGGCGCGAGATGCGCGGCGCGCTTTTTCTTACCCTTCTCGGGATAGAGTTCCAGGACCTCGTCGATCATGGCCTGGGTCGACTCTTTCGTGATTCCTTCTACGGTCTTTATTTCAGTGGACATAAAATTTCCTCCGGCTCCGTGCTCGAGAGCACCGGGCCCTGGGTAGATGGTTACTTCGATGCCGCCTCTGCCACCCCGACGACCGACTCGTCGTCGGCTTCCATGATGCCGAACTCCATCAGCAGTTCCTCGAGTTCGTCCATGGTAAGCGGGGTCGGCACCACCAGCATTTTGTTCTCGGAGATCTTACGGGCCAGTTCGCGGTACTCATCGGCCTGCTTGTGCTCAGGCGAATATTCGATGACGGTCATCCTTCTGAGCTCGGCGCGCTGGACTTGGTTGTCGCGGGGGACGAAATGGATCATCTGGGTGCCGAGTTTCGCTGCGAGCGCCATGATCAGTTCGTCCTCGCGGTCGGTGTTACGCGAGTTGCAGATCAGGCCGCCGAGACGCACCTTGCCGGAGGAGGCGTACTTCAGGATGCCCTTGGCGATATTGTTGGCGGCGTACATGGCCATCATCTCGCCGGAACAGACGATGTAGATCTCCTCCGCCTTATTCTCGCGAATCGGCATGGCGAATCCGCCGCAGACGACGTCGCCCAGAACGTCGTAGAAGACGAAGTCGAGGTCGCTGGTGTAGGCACCGTTTTCTTCGAGGAAGTTGATGGCGGTGATGACCCCGCGGCCTGCGCAACCGACACCCGGCTCCGGGCCGCCGGATTCGACGCATTTGACGTCGCCGTAGCCGACCTTGAGTACGTCCTCGAGCTCGAGGTCCTCAACGGTGCCGAGCTCGCGGACGAGATCCATGACGGTGGACTGGGCTTTGGCGTGCAGGATAAGACGGGTCGAGTCAGCTTTGGGGTCGCAGCCGACGATCATGACCTTCTTGCCCAGGGATGCCAGGCCTGCCACAGTGTTCTGGGTGGTGGTGGATTTGCCGATGCCGCCTTTGCCGTAAATCGCGATCTGTCTCATGTTCCTTCTCCTTTTTGTGTGCCCCACTGCCGTCGCCGTCTACCGGTAACCGCTCGACCGACATCGTCAGCCACTCTGACGAACCCGCCGGTCTCGTCCGGCCACCTCAGATTCGAAGGCGGCGCGGGGCTCTTTTGGTTTTCGAGGCCAATTCCAATAAAAAAGGGCGCTCCGTATTGCTACGGTGGCGCCCTTGCCTTCCTGCTCTAGTTGGAATACCTCGGTGTATCCCTATTCGGTTTTGTCTTCTTTATTGCAGTTGCTGTGCCAATCCGTAACTTGCTGCTTTTGCGTTGATATATCGTTTACCGTTTTCTCAATCTTCATCCTGTCGAGCTTTCGAGCAAGGCAATTGCCTAACTATTGTGCACCGGCGTGAGGCTCGTCTGACCGTCCCCGGGCCGCGCAGCATTACGCGGCCAGCGAGACTGAGCGCGCCTGGTGCAGCTTGATCAGGTCTTTCGGCGCCAGCGGTCCCTTGATGCGCTGCGCAGTGCTGCGCACCAGTGCCATGAGCTCCTGCGCCTCGTCCCGCGAGACCGGAATGCCGATCTGGCGGTAGCTTTCCACGATCCCGTTGGTGCCGGAGTGTTTGCCGGCCACGATGTGCCTGGTGAGGCCCACCTCTTCCGGCGGAAACAGCTCGTAGTTGCGCGGATCCTTCAGCACCCCGTCGGCATGCAGGCCGGATTCGTGCGAAAAGACCTTTTCCCCGACTACCGCCTTCCAGGCCGGCACCTCGCGATTGGATGCGCGCCCGACCAGCTTGGATACGGCGCGAAAGCGCCTGGTGTCGATGCCCACGTCGATGCCGCAGGCGACCTTGAGGGCCATGACCACCTCTTCCAGGGCGGCGTTGCCGGCGCGCTCGCCAAGGCCGTTGACCGTGGTGCTGATGTAGCGTGCACCGCCCCTGACTCCGGCAAGGGCGTTTGCGGTGGCGAGGCCCAGGTCGTTGTGGGTATGCACCTCGATCTCAAGTTCCGGAACCGCCGCGCTCAGGCGCGCCACCTTCTCGTACATGGCAAACGGGTCGAGGATGCCGAGCGTATCGCAGAAGCGGAAGCGGTCGGCGCCGTTGTCACGGGCGGTCCGCATCAACTCGATGAGGAAGTCGCCGTCGGCACGGCTGGCATCTTCGCCGCCGACGCAGACGTACAGCCCCTTCCCTTTGGCAAACCCCAGCGCGCGTTTGAGCTGTTCCTGCACCCACTCTCTGCTCTTGTTGATCTTGTGCTCTATCATGATGTCCGAGACGCTCAGCGAGATGTCCACGGCCTCAATGCCGCAGGCGATGCTCGCCTCGATGTCGGTCACCAGGGCGCGGTTCCAGGTGATGAGCCGGGCCGACAGTCCCAGGTCGACCAGGGCCCGAATCGACTCGCGCTCCTCCTCACCCATCGCTGGGATTCCACATTCGAGCTCGTGCACCCCCATGGCGTCGAGGTGCCTTGCGATGGCGATCTTCTCTCGAGCGCTGAAGACAACGCCGGCGGTCTGCTCGCCGTCGCGCAACGTGGTATCGCCGATGAAGACTCTTGTTTGCTCACCCATGTCGCCTCCCTCCGAAGCGCAAGCTCCGTTTTTCAAAGCGTGGTGGGCGCCGTTGCCCTCGACCTGCCGTCAGGCATTGAGCTGGTAGAGCAGAAGCTGTGCCACCGGCAAACTCCAAGACGGTATACGCAAATCTCAGTCGACGCAACTCACCGGAATTACGTCGCAAAACACTATGGAAAGTATTCAGTGCCACGCGCAGGACTCCGAAGAAGAGGTGGCACGACAACGGGCAGGCCGCCCAAATTAGCGGCAGCAACCACGCGTCGAGTGGAAACATGACTCCGGTGGCAGATCATGGAAGGGGTGGCACTGTAGTGGTTCTCCGCATCGTTAGCGGTCACTGGTTTGTACTTTTTCGTTGTTTATCATTAATAGCGATGTTATCCTGCAACGAATTTGCGCTGTTCGTAGCCAAGATTATGGAATGAATGAAGGAGGAAGAGATGCTTATGAAGTTTGCCAAAGTAATGGCCCTGGTGATCGCCCTGATGCAGTTTGCGGGATGTGGCGGTGGGGGCGGCGAGACGACGGGTTATACGGGAAAGACAGCCCCGGCAGCCCTGACGGCCGGCAATGCAACTCAGATGTCGATCGACGTGATGGACGGTCTCGACAGCGTGTCGTCCTTAGGGGCGATTGCCAAGAACGTAGCCGCCTCTCGTCCGGATTCAATCACGGTCAAATCGCTCTCAGACGTTCTTGAAAGCAGCGTCGCGTCGATGGTGCGGAAACCTGCCATGGCCAAGACGGTCGCGCAGGCAACCAGCGGGACCGAATACGGCTACTCCGGTTCGTTCAGCTATGTCGGCTCTCTCGATCCCGCGACGGGCAAGTTGTCGGCGACCTTCACCTACAACGCCTACCAGCCGGCCGCTGGTTCGGCAATCCTGTCGGGCACGGTCACTGTCAGCGGTTCCGTTGCGGCAACAGGGGAGTTAGACCGCCTCTCCATCGTCATCTCTTCCCTTCAGATCGCTGAGCCGGGGCTTTATGGCGGCGACGCAGGAACGTTCGTCACTGTCAAAGGCAGGATGACGATCGAGAACGGCCTCGATAAAACCATCACCTTCTCCATGGTCTTCATCGACGGAGCAACCGGTAAGACTTACTGGTACAAGGATTTCAGCATGGTTGTCTCGTACAGCACCATGACCGTCCAGGGAACCTTTTATCACTCCGATCACGGCTATGTCACCATGACCACCCTCACCCCTCTCTCCACTACCACCACTATCTACGGGGATCCGATCTCAGGGCAACTTCTGTTCACCGGTGACAATGGGGCGAGAGTGCGTCTGACCTACACCGGGACCGGCATCGGCTACCTGCTCGAGCTCGATGCTACGGGGACCGGAAATTACATCGCACTGTAAGCACCGTCAGCTGACAGTGATACATTCTCGGAGGGGTGGCATGCACTGCACCCCTCTTCATTTTTTGGCTGTGAGGGTGAGACCCCATGGGTGAGGAAGACAAATTCCCGCAGAACTTGCAGCAGGGGGCCACGGTGGTCATCACCCACCGGGTGAAGGAAGGGCAGCAGGCAGGGTACAACGAGTGGCTCAACGAAATTGGCCCCCTGTGCAGGGCGTCCCTGGGCCATCTCGACTGGCACATAGTTCGCCCCCTGCCCGACCTGTCGGAGACCTACACCATAATCGTCCGCTTCGATACCGCCGAGCACCTGCAAGAGTGGATGAACTCGGAGGTGCGCCGGCGGCTGATCGAAAAGGTACGCCCCTTGCTCGCCGGCGATGACGATTTCTTGGTGCGTAGCGGCCTCGACTTCTGGTTCACCCCGTCCGGCGCGAAGGCCAAAGTACCGGTCCGCTGGAAGCAATTCCTGGTGACCTGGTCGGCAATCTTTCCGCTGGCATCGTGTGTGCCGCTGGCCGTAATGCCGCTATTACGCAGGATCGGCGTACCTCCCCTTCCCTACCTCGACACCCTGTTCATTTCCGGAATCATCGTTTTCCTCATGGTTTACGTGGTAATGCCGCGCTACACACGGTTGGTACAACGTTGGCTGTTCGCCTAATACCAGCCGTCGTGAATAGCCAATTTTTTTACTAAAGAACCGTATTGCAATTCCGAAAAGACTTGGGCAATGAGAAAGGGCCTTCGCCAACCGGCGGAGAGGCGAAAAGGAGCTGCGCATGTCTATCTCGAAGAGATTATTCCTGTTGTTGTTCGTTTCGGTGTTCGCGATGGTGGGACTCACGGTGTTCAATGAGTTCCAATCGGAGCGCGTCTACAACGCCGCTAACTACGGCAACATTAACAGCGTCCCGAGTATCACGGTCCTCAACAGGGCTTCGATAGCGATGCGTGATGTGCAAAGCGACACCTTGATCCACATCCTGAACACCGATCACGCCAAGATGGCTGAATTGGACCGGATCATCCAGGATGGGAGATCAGAGGTGGACAAGGCGCTCAAAGAGTACGAGCAGCTTCTCTCCGACGACAAGGACAAGCAGTATCTCGCGGATGACCGTGCCGTCGTCGCAGAGCTCTATGCCCTGGTGGACAAGGTGCTGGACTTGTCCCGCGCCAACAAAAACAATGAAGCAAGAGAGCTGTTCATGGCCAACAAATCTGTCTGCACCAAGGCCGACAGCGTTTTCGCCACCCACCTGAAGTACAACCTGGTGCTGTCGGACAAGGGGAGCAAGGACGCGATAGCCATCAAGAAATCCGCGCTGGTCCTGGCGGTGACCTCGACGCTGATCGTGGTAGGCATCGTGATCGCGGTGGCCCTTTTCATCATCCGTTCGGTGCGGGCAGTGGTCTCCGAGGTTATGGGCGCTGCCAACAACGTCTCCTCCGGCAGCCAGCAGATGTCGCAAAGCGCCGAAGAGCTTTCCCAGGGGGCGACCGAACAGGCCGCGGCCGCGGAAGAAGCATCATCGTCCATGGAGCAGATGTCCGCCAATGTCCGTCAGAACGCGGACAACGCGTTGCAGACGGAGAAGATCGCATTGCAGACCGCTGCCGACGCCAAGGAGAGCGGCCAGGCTGTCACCAAGACGGTGCAGGCCATGAGGGAGATCGCCGGAAAGATCTCGATAATCGAGGAGATCGCCCGCCAGACCAACCTGTTGGCCCTGAACGCCGCCATCGAGGCGGCCCGTGCCGGTGAGCACGGCAAAGGTTTCGCGGTTGTGGCAAGCGAGGTGAGAAAACTCGCAGAGCGTTCCCAGAAGGCTGCTGCCGAGATATCCAGCCTGTCCCAGGGGAGCGTTGAGGTTGCGGACAAGGCGGGTGAGATGCTGGCGCAGATGCTCCCGAACATTCAGAAAACGTCCGAGCTGGTACAGGAGATCACTGCAGCCTGCAAGGAGCAGGACGCAGGCGTGCTGCAGATCAACCAGGCGATCCAGCAGCTCGACCAGGTGATCCAACAGAATGCATCCGCTGCCGAAGAAATGGCCAGCACCGCCGAAGAGCTCGCGGGACAGGCAGAGCAGCTGCAAAGCGCTATCTCCCTTCTCACCGCCGGCAACAAAGGGGACAAGGGCGCTGCCCCCCTGCGCAGAGCTCCCACGAAACCTGCGGCCAGAAAAGCCGGGCTTAAGCCCGCCTCCAGCAAGCTCACCTACTCGGGAGCGGTTCTGGATCTTGAAGAACAGGATCAACGGTTCGAGAAATATTGAGTCGCTGCAACCACTGTCACTTTATGCGCGGGAGCTTCATTCCGGTGGGGCTCCCGTTTTTTGTCCGTCGGCACAACCGGAATTAATTGGGTTAACTGTGATCTAAGTTACATCTAAATATCAGGACTTAATTCAAGCTGCCGGTACCTACGTGGATGCTTTCAGTCTGATGGTTGGCGTACAACGTCATTAGCTGTAAAGGAGGACGTGATGGCTTCCAGAGATCGCAGCAACGGTGCCAGGTTGGACTCGGCAAACTTCTGTGTACTGCAGGTGCAGCTCTCCGGCAAGGGAGCGGCTACCTGCACCTCTCCCCAAACGCACTTCGTGACGGTCGACAACCGCATGGAGACCCTAGACTTCGTTCACAACAACTTGGACCTCTGTGCCAAGAACATCCTCAAGCTGATCCGGCGCAAGGACGACAAATAAAAACCCCGGAGAACCTGAGTTCCACCGGGGATCAAAGTGACTCGCGCGTCGGTTGCGTCACGTGAAGTATCTGCGCCTTCGCCTTACTTGTGGGGCGGCGCGATCCTCGCGAGAAATGCCCGCACCCTCTTCGCGTTGGTGCCGAGATCGGAGATGCCCACCCGGGATGCCGACCGTATGTCGAGCAGTGATCGATCTCCGGCCGGAACGATCCGCACCGCGATATCGTCTTTAAAGCCGAACCACCTCGTCGTATCTGTCGCCTCTATGATCCCTTCCGCCGGACGCTCCGCCACTATATCCCATTTCAGATCCCTCGCCGTCAGCAGTGCCATCTTGTAGGCCTCGTTCGCAGGCACCGCCAGCACCACCGTTTTCAGGTCGGGATAAGCCTTCATCTGCTGCGTCGCCACCTCGATCCCACCGTACCTCACGCCGGCGCGACGCTCGGTGCTGATGGCGACAAAGCGCGGCGGGTTGTTTAGGTCGGTGCTGATATCGTGGATGCGCGGATAGCTTTGCGCCTGGACCTTCCAGTAGAGCGGGATCGCAAAGGAGACCAGGGCGAGAAGCAGGGCGAGCAGCGAGACGAAAATCCCTTTGAAGTGCCTCCTCCTGACCGAAACGACACTCGATACGAGCGCAATGACCGCACATCCAAAGCCGATGTAGCCTGCCGCCTTGATCATGGAGAAACCGGTTCTGAAGGTCCAGACATGGAGCTTTGCACCCGGCCCGGAGGAGAAAAGGAGCAGGGCCGCGCAGGCGGCACAGGCAACTGCGAAAATCGGCAGCACGATCGCGCTGCTGCTGGCGGATGTTTTACTTTCCTCCTGGTCCATATCGCCTCCTTTCATACCCCCGGTTCTGTACCTGCCTTCCCCCTCCCCAACCCTCCCCCTTCGGGGAGGGGGATGCGCCGCTACGTTGTACTCGTGAAGTGCAAGCTTGTTACGGGACTAGCGCGGCTATGACGCCTGCACCGTTGGGTAACTCGATGGGGAGACGTCGTACCTGCGTCGCCCCGGCCTTCTCCAGCAT
This sequence comes from Geomonas oryzisoli, assembly GCF_018986915.1. Classification (NCBI taxonomy): domain Bacteria; kingdom Pseudomonadati; phylum Thermodesulfobacteriota; class Desulfuromonadia; order Geobacterales; family Geobacteraceae; genus Geomonas; species Geomonas oryzisoli. Next base: position 2,108,198 of record NZ_CP076723.1, on the reverse strand, counting down.
CTCGAACAGTTCGCCCTGGCTGTAGGCCTGCCCTTCGGGCGTACCGAGCAGCATGTTCAGCGAGAACAGGGCGGGAAATACCGGTGCATCGCGCTTGTCGTTGAGTATGAATTCCTGGATCAGGATCAACCCGCCAGGCTCCAGGGCCGATACGGTCTTTCTGAGTACGCTTGCGCAGGCATCCGGGCCGATACCGTGCAGCACGTGGGAGAGCCAGGCCACGTCGAATCCCTCGGGCAGGTCGTCCTGTTCGAAATCGACGGCGACAAACCCAACGCGGTCCGACAGCTCGAAACGCGCGACAGTCTGTTCGGCAAAGGTCCTGGTGGTGGAGAGGTCGCAGATGACGGCATCGATGTGAGGGTTGTGCAGACAGAAGTGAATCGCGTAGGTGCCGGGACCGCCTCCGAGATCGAGCAGGCGCCGGCGCCCTTGCAGGTCGACCTGGGGGACGATCTTGGGGGCGAGTATCATGGCCAGGTTGAACATCCCCATCAGGAAGCTTTCGCGCGAGCTTGCCACGTCCTCGTGCGAGACCCGTTCCCGTACCGGGTGCCCGGATTTCACCGACTCGTCGAGGCGGCTCCAGCCGGCAACAAGGTGATGGTGGTGCATGATGATGTGCCCGAGGTAATCGGGCGAAGTGCGGTTTAGGAACTTCGCTGAAAACGGGGTTGTCGTGTAACGTTGATCCTGCTTTACCAACAGCCCCAAGGCGGCAAGGGCGTCCAGCAGCATGGCAAGACCGCGTGCATCCAGGTCCAGGTCACGAGCCAGCTCGTCTGCGGTCATCGAACCCGATGCGAGTGGCGAGAAGACGTTCAGTTTCACCCCCGCATGCAGGGTGCAGGTGCTCCAGTAGCTGCCGGACAGTTCAAGAAGCGTTGCCGGCGTCCATTCCTTAAATTCCACTTTCTCCTCCCTCGCGGTGCCCCCGGGTCTCCCCGGTTCACTTGAAATGCAGCGATGCTGCTGAAATCATTAGACGGGCCAAGTCTACCCGCCGGCGGGAGCAGCGTCAAGCCGGTGTTGGCAGAAGGGACAGGCTCCGTAAGGTGCCTGTCCCTCTAGCGGAACGCTCTTTTCGGCTCAATCGGCTTTTCCAAGCATCAAGGGGACAGGCACCTGCGGAGCCAGTACCCCCCTTCGGGTAAGCTGCCCCACTTGCGGAAAGGGATGCTGACAAAAAAAGAGGACGGACCCGTGGGCCCGCCCTCCCCTCCTAGCGAATGTCGGCGCCGCTATTTCACCAGCGTCGGCGGCAGGATCTCGTGCTCTTTCTTGAACTGCAGCTTCTTGGTGCCGCGGTTCATCGTGTACTTGGAGAGTTCCAGGTCGACCTTGTCCGGCACCGATACGCCCGCCTTGGCCAGCAACTGGCGCAGGTGCATATCCGCTCCTGCGGCATGGTTGGCGGCATCCTCGATGACGCGCGCGGCCTCCGCAGGGTTATGGAAACCGGTGGAGTTCTCGGCCCCGAGGAAGATCAGGCGGTAGAAGGCCTGCTCGTAGTGTTCCCTTGCGGTCGCGTACAGTTCCTCGTCGATCTGCTTGCCTGCGCCCCTGGCCTTGTTGGCCATTTCGAAGAGCTTCGCATCGGTCGCCACGGCATACCCGGTCTTCAGGTAGCGGTCGATGAAGCGGTCCTGGATGGCGATAACCTTCTGGCGCAGTTGTGCGGGCGTTTCGCTGTGGCACGCGGCGCAGGCGGACATGCTTCCCTTGAGCGGGCTCATGATCCTGTGGTCGGTCAGTTCCTCGTTGCTGGTGGTCATCATCGGCATGTGGCAGTCGGCGCAGGTCACCCCTTCCAGGTAGTGAGGACTCTGGTTCGAGTAGAACTCGTACTCGGGATGACGAATGAAGGCCAGTTTGAACCCGGTGACCGCCTGGACCCATTCTCCGTGCGATGGGGAACTCTTGATCTGCTTGATGATGTTCTCGATGGTGATGTGCCCTTCCCGGCTGCCGGCCCAGGGGAAGACCACGTCGGTGGAGTGCATCTCCTTGTCCTTAGGGATCATGTAGGTGACATGGCACTGGGCACAGACGAAGGTGCGCTTCTGTTCTCGTGTCAGCTTATCCTGGTCCAGGCCGATCTCTCTCAGTGCCTTGCCCAAAGTAAAGCCGCGGGAAATCCGCAGTGCCATCCCCTTGTTGTCGTGACAGTCGATGCAGGCGACCCCGAGGGTCTGGTTCGCCTTGGGCAGGCGCGCCAGCACTTCCTTGTACGGAGTCGAGAAGTAAGCCGGCCCCATCTCCTTGGCCAGTTTGGGAGCGTAGGGAGTCTTGCAGGTAAGGCAGGCACCTCCGGCCTTGACCCTGCCGGGATCGACCTCCAACTGGTCCTGCACCATATAATAGTGCCCGCGCGGTTCGTTATACTCCGCCCCGAAGCCCCACCCGTTGTAGAGCAGCGCCAGGAAGGGGTATTCGTCCAGCTTATCTCGACGCTCTTCTCCCACGTCGTAGCCCCGTTTGTACTTGCTGAGCCCGGCAGGAGTCGGTTCGCTGGTCAGCTTCCATTGCTGGTAATGGACCGGGTACAGCTTGCCCCACCGCGCCGGGGCGATGGCCGCATCGGCGGGATCAAGCGGCGCTTCGGTTACCTGTGTCGTCGGCACCTCAGCGTTGCGGTGACTGCACCCGGCCCAGATTGCGGTGGCGGCCAGACTGGCAAGGACGGCGACAGTACATCTCGTGGCGATCTTGACACCCATCTTTGGTTCCTCCCTGTTGATGGCGTTAGGACAGCGACTGCGCGTCTAAGCAAACGACATGAGTCTACCATCATTTTCGCCAGTGGGTGTCGGGGACGGGAGTTTCTGTAAGAAAAGCTGACTGGGGGGGGACCGGAAGACGGGTGCGGGTCTGAACTAAGAAAGGGATGCTGCAGGTTGCCGGGGAAGCGGTTTCCGGCCTCAGCCGATGGTAAGACGATTCTTGCCGGCGGCCTTGCTCTGGTACATAAGGCCGTCTGCGCGTGCCAGCAGTGTCTGTACGGTGTCGTTTTCGACGGCCATGGTCGCGCCGATGGAGATGGTGACCCGCAGCGCCTCGCCTTCCACCAGCACGAACGACTTCTCGACCAGGCGGCGCAAACGCTGCCCCATGTGCTTCAGGTTCGCGTTCGATACGTTGCGGATGATGCCGACGAACTCCTCCCCGCCCCAGCGGCCGTACAGGTCGAAGGGGCGGGAGTTGGCGCTCAGGGTCCCGGCCACGAACTGCAGCACCCGGTCTCCGGTGTCGTGTCCGTAGCGGTCGTTGATGGTCTTGAAATCGTCCAGATCCATGAACAGGATGCCGAACGGGATGTCGTAGCGGTTCATCTCCTCGATGCGGGACTCGAGCTCGCGGTCCAGGTAGCGGCGGTTGGCCAACTGGGTGAGGCCGTCCAGAAGCGCCAGTTTTTCCAGCTCCTTGAGCCGGTCGTCGTTGTCCACCTGGCCGCTGTTGTCCGAGAACATCTCCACCCCGCCGATCACCTGGCCGGTATCGTCGGTAAGGGGGATGACACGTACCAGCACCGGGATCCGGTGCCCGTTTTTGTGGTGCAGAAACACCTGTGCGTCGTGGGGGATACCCGAGTCGATGGTCGAAGCGAGGGGACATTCGCTGCAGCAGAGGTTGAGGCCGACGTCGTCGACGTGGCAAAGGATGTTGTCGGCACACGGTTTGCCGATCACCTCCTCGGCGCTGTACCCGGAGATCCGTTCGGCGGCGTGGTTCCAGAACACGATCTTCCGGTCCGTGTCGACGATATAGAGCCCGTCGCGCAGGTCATCTATGATCTTTTTGTACGAATCTTTACTGAGATACATGGACACGAGGCTCCTTCGGCAAGAAAGGGAGGCCGGACCGCTTCCCGAAGGACGGACGGGGCAACCTGCGTATTAAAAGGTAAAGGAACGAATGGTTAATGAGTATAACGTTTCGCCGTTTGTTGTCAAAACAAAAGCGGCTACGGCGCCGCCTGGACGCCGAGGATGAGCCCTTCCAGCACCCCCGAGTCGCTCACCTTGAAGGTGGCGAAGCCGAACTCGCGCATCGTGGTCAGCACGACCAGTATGCCGGCGATGATGAGGTCCTCGCGCCCCGGTTCGAGACCCGGCACCTGCAGACGCTCCTGCGGCGTGAGGGGAAGCAGCCGGTGGAACATCGCCTCCACCTTGGCCAAAGGCAGGGTGTGGTTGTTCACCTTCTTGTAGTCGTAGTCGGTCATGCCGAGGTCGATGGCGGCCAGGGTGGTGGCCGTCCCCGCGGTTCCCACGAGGGTCGCACCCTTAAACCGATCGGCAAGTCCCTCTGCGGAGAGTTCATCCCGAAGCGCCGTGAGCTCGCGCCGGATCTTGTCTTCCATCTCGGCCACCCCCACCTTCCCCTCGGTGAGACGCACCACGCCGATCGGGAGGCTGCGGGAGAAGAGCGGCTTGCGGGCCGCGGCCAAAGTGTACTCGGTACTCCCGCCGCCGACATCGAACACCGCCAGGTCCTCGTCCTTGTTGTCCAGTATGGAGGCCACCCCCCTCAGGGTGAGCATGGCTTCTTCGCCGCCGTCGATGACCTCCAGCGCGATACCCGTTTCCTCCAGGACGCGCCTGCAGAAATCGGCGCCGTTTTTGGCGTCGCGCACAGCCGAGGTGGCGACCGCCCTCAGCCGTACCACCCCGTGACCGGCCATGTCGGCGGCGAATTCCTTAAGGGCGGCAAGGGAGCGCTCCTGGGCTTCGGGTGAGAGGCCGACCTCGCGGGTGAAACCGCCGCCGAGCCTGGTGATGATGCGTTTTAACAGAACCTGGCGGTACGGGGCCTGGGTGGCGATGAGAAGCCTTGCGGTGTTGGTGCCGAGGTCGATGGCGGCTACCTTGTCTGTCATGGGTTGAGTCCTTTTCTCTGGGCGATTATGGAGAAGCAGAGCTGCGATATCTTCGAGAAACTGACGATGATGTCGCTGTAAAGAAGCCCCGCGACGATGTTGCACTTGCCGCTTTTCAGGCGGCGCAGGTGGCTTGCCTGCAGTTCGCTCTCCAGGGAGGCGATCTCCAGTTTCAGGTTGGTCACGTCCTCGACCTGTTCACCTTTCAGGGCGGTCTCGCACCGGGCGACCACCTCCCCCACCTTGGCGGCGACCCGTTTCAACTCCTCCATGGCGCTGGCGGAAAAGCGGAGCCGCTCCTCTTTCTTGCGCATGAGGTAGTTGAGGATGGCCTCGGCCTGGTCCCCTACCTGCTCGATCTCGTTCACCAGTTCCAGCATGGTGGGTATCTCGACGGCGCGGTCCAGCGAGAGCGTCTCCCGGGAAAGCGCCACCAGGAACTGGGACATGTCGCGGTGCAGCACGTCCAGCACCACCTCCTTGTCCCGCACCGCGGCGGCGACCTTGGGGTTGAAGCCGTCGAACTGGCTAACGAGATCGGCGTACATGGCGGCGGCGATGCCGCCCATCCTGGAAAGCTCGTTCCATGCCTGCACCAGGGCGATGGTGGGGGTCTTGATGACCCGCACGTCGATGAAGCGGGGGCGCGGCTCGCTCTCGGAGCGCCTGGTCGGGAGCAGCGTCTCCGCGGAGCGGGCGAAGAAGCCGATGGTGGGCAGGAACATGAACAGAGAGGCGACGGTGAACAGGGTGTGCGCGTTGGCCAGATGCCGGGCGATGTGCGGGCGCAGGGCCTGCACCACCGCCTCGGGGGGCGCACCCCGGTGCAGAAGGGAGAGATCCCCCGGGGAGACCAGCGCCACGGCCTTCAGGAAGAAGGGGAAGAAGGCCAGGGCCAGGGCGATCGCCACGCAACTGATGCCGAAATAGATGATGACGGCGCGCTTGGCGGTCTGGGTGCCTCCGATGGAGGCGATGAGAGGTATCAGGGCCGCACCGGCCACCTCGCCGATCACCATGGCGATGGCAGCATCATAGGAGAGGACGCCGGCCGAGGCGAGCGCGATCACGACCCCGAGGGTGGCGCTGCCTGACTGCACCAGGAAGGTGAGCAGCGCGCCGAGAATGACCGCGACCAGGCGCAGCGAGGGGAGCCCCTGGTGCAGCCCTGCGATGATGGCGCTCTCGCTGAGCGGCAGGCAGGCACCTTCCAGGATGGAGAGGCCGAAGAAGACGAGGCCGATCCCCAGCAGCATCCCTCCCGCTTCGGAAAGCTTGCGGCTGCGGGAGAAGAAATTGAGGAACACCCCGATGGTGATGGCCGGGAGCGCGAGGGCGGAAACGCGCAACGCGATGAACTGTATGGCGAGCGTGGTGCCGATGCCGGTGCCGAGCAGGACTCCAAGCGCCTGGTACAGGGAGAGGAGCCCGGCGTTCACGAAGCCGACCACGAGGACCGACGCCGCAGAGCCGGACTGCAGGATGGAAGCGAGGCAGCTGCCGATCAGGGGGGCGGTGAGGCGGTTGCCGGTGGTGCGCTCCAGCACGCGGCGCAGGCGCTCTCCGGTTACCTTTTGCAGCCCCTCCGACATGGTGCGCATGCCGAGAATGAAGAGCGCCAGGCCGCCGAGAGCCTCGACGATGTACGACCAAGAGGTGGGAAACATGGTAAGGCCAGTCCAGCGTGTTAAGGCTAACGTTGCATCAAGAATAATGGGCGCCCGTCGGCCATGTCGACCGGCGGGCGCAGTGGTGGTGTCGAGGTTATGTTGCTCGTGTCAGGTGAAACCGAAAGGTCAGCCGGAGACCTTCTCCTTCAGCTCCTTACCGACCTTGAAGAAGGGCAACTTCTTCGCCTTGACCGAGATCGATTCACCCGTTTTGGGGTTCCTGCCGGTATAGGCGTCGTACTCCTTCACTACGAAGCTGCCAAAGCCCCTGATTTCTATCCGGTCGCCGGAGAGCAGGGCCTCGGTCATCGATGCGAAGACGGCGTTGACGACTTCCTCCGCCTTCTTGAAGGAGAGGGTCTTTTTAGCTGCGAGAGATTCAATGAGTTCTGATTTGTTCATTGTCCACCTCCGGAAACCAGCTTCTTTTAACAACATCCTTTTAAATATTTTTTGGACAGGTACTTCACGTCGTCGGTACGACCCTGACGGTTCAGGATCGGGATGAGCCGCTCGGCCGCCGCCTTGGCCACGCTCGGGTAATCCAGCGACTTGGTCCACAGCTCCATGGCCCGTTCCACGTCTCCCGTCGTCTCGTGCAGTTCGGCCAGCATGAACTGGGCCTGATCCGGCAGGATGTCCGCGTCCAGCATGCTCTGCACAACCGCTTTCGCCTGCGGGTAGCGTCCGCCGCCGGCCATCAAATGAACGAGCGCGATGTACACGGTTGCGTTCTGCGGGTTGAGCGCCAGTGCCCGATTCAGGAGCGCCTCGCTCTCATGAATTTGCCCCGCCCTGAACATTATAAGTGCCACTTCGTATAATACAATGTCATTTTCACCAGATAACAACATTTCTTGCAAAATGGGGAACGCGTCGCGGTCGTTGCCTTCATGAATCATGAGGTACGCCTTGGCGAATTTGGGACCGAGTTCTGCGTATCTCCCCGGCAGGTCCCCCGGCAGCGGCTGGACCATGAGGTAGAACTGGTCTTCCTCGGAAAGGCTCATCTCCATCGGAGCCGGCTCCTCGTGGTGGTGGTCGCCGTGCCCTTTGCAGGTGGTGCAGGAACCGCCGCCGTGCGGCTTGTAGTTGCCGGCACCGGCCGGTGCCTCGGCAGGCTTGGCGGCAGCCTGGGCCTCGGGCTGCTCCAGTTTCGCGGCCTGGGCATGGGCCCGGGACTTTATGGCGGGATCGGCGGCAAGGTCGGCGGCAAGGCAGAAGTGATCATAGGCCTTTTGCGTCTCGCCGGCACGCAGGGCGTGCTCCCCTTCCTGCAGGTTCAGCTCTCCCAGGTGGTTCCCGGCCTGGTCGAGCCCCTGACGGATGGCTGCTGCCTCCTGGGAAGCGTCTGCAGGGCAGAGTTTCAGCGCCTCCTGGAAGTCGACGCGTGCATCAGCGTAGCGCTCTGCGGCGAGGTGCTTGGCACCCTGGTTCTGGTAATGACGAAAATCCTTCTTGCCGAACAGTCCGAAAAACATGCAGCCTCCATTTGGTGGATTGTAATTACTTATGCACGAACCAGTTCGGTAACGCTCTCGAGGTGGTAGGTCTGCGGGAACATATCTACCGGCTTCGAGCGGGTCACCTGGTACCCGTTGCTGCCAAGTGAAGCGAGATCGCGGGCCAGCGTGGCCGGATCGCAGGAAACGTAGATGATCTTTGCCGGTGCGAGAGCGGCGAGCTCGGCGGCGGCCTCGGCCCCTCCCCGGGGCGGGTCGAGCACCACCAGGTCGAACCTCTCCTTGCGCTTGACCAGTCGCCGGACGGCCTGGGCCGCATCGCTCACCTGGAAGGTGGCGTTGCCGATGCCGTTGGCCTCGGCGTTGGCCGCGGCATCGAGGATGGACGGGGCATACCCTTCGATTCCCAGGACCTCCGCGGCCTGAAGCGCCAGCGGCAGGGAGATGTTGCCGTTGCCGCAGTACAGGTCGAGCACCCTCTCTTTCCCGGTCAGCCCGGCCCACCCGCAGGCGGTACGGATCAGCTCGAGGTTCTGAGGGTAGTTCACCTGCGAGAACCCACCCCGCCCGAATCGGAGCGTAAGCTCCTTCGAGCCCGGTATCAACCCGGCGGGGATTCGATAGCTCAGGGCTTCGATGCCGAAGACCTTCGCCAGGTCCCCCTTTTGTCCGCTGCGCAGGAAGGCGCCGGCAACCGAGGGGAGTTGCGACCGCTCCCGGGCCAGGGCTTCGATCAGTCGTCCCCCCGCGCCCCCCCTGCTGTGCACGATGGCGATCCCCTCCCCCGTGTCGCCGATGGAGAGGTCGATCTGGTGGATGAGTTCGAACTGCGGCAGCCCGGGTAGGATCGCCCGGAACTCGGCCGCCATGCGGTTCAGCTGCGGGTTGGCCAAGGGGCACCCGGCGCCGAAATCGACCACGTCATGGGAGCCGGTGCGGAAAAAGCCCATCTGCACCGCGCCTGCGACCACGGATACCTTCACCTGAACGCGGGAGCGGTAGCCGAACGGTTCCGGCGCCGCCGCGACCGGCAGCACCTTTTCCCTGGGGACCTTGCCGATGCGCGCCAGCGTGTCCGCGAAGATGGTCCCTTTCTGCTGCAACTGTTCGGGGTACGGCAGGAACTGCCAGTCGCAGCCGCCGCACGCGCCGAAGACGGGACACGGCGGTACGACGCGGAGGTCGGAAGGCTCGAGCAGTTCGACCAGCTCCCCTTCCAGGAAGGAGCGTTTCTCCTTCACCACGCGGATCCTCGCCCGGTCGCCGGGGGCGGTGCAGGGGACGAAACAGGCCTTGCCTTCCACCCTGCCGAAACCGGCGCCGCCGTAGCAGAGACTTTCTATGACAACGACCGGCTCAGCCATGGACACCGCGCGGTACGAAGCCCGTCTTGCGTCCCCGGACTCGGGCCAGTTCGGCCTGGATCAGCTTCTGCGGAAATCCGGGGTTGTTGAAGTACCCAAGGGAGTGCGCGGCGAAGTCGGCGATGACCCGCTCCACGGTCTGTTCCACTGAGAGAGAGGCAACGCCCTGGTGCTCGATTTCCTTTTTGTAGCTCACGCTGGGGCCCAGCAGTTTTCTGGCACTCTGGTGGGAGTCCTCGTCGGGGAAAAGCTCCGGCGAAAGCGGCACTTCGCAGCAAATCTGGATGCGGACCTGGTGGTAGTCGCCAAAGTAACGGCGCGTGGCATCGAAGAAGCGAACGGTGAGCCCGTTGGACAGCGGGATCTCCCTGATCAGTTTTTGCATGTAACCTCGGTACTCCTTGGAAAAATCTGGCCATTTTTTTAGCATGTTATGGGAGTTCTGTAAATAGGCATGATATCGAAGGGAAAATGGTAACAGCAGTGAAATGCAGCTTGCTTTTTGCGGGAAAAATTTGTAGACTCACAGATTGTTAAAAGAAGCCATATATCCCTCAGGAGCAAAAATGAGCAAGGAAGAAGCAATAGAAGTAGAAGGAACGGTCATTGAGCCGCTTCCCAACGCGATGTTCAAGGTGAAGCTGGAAAACGACCACATGGTGCTGGCGCACATCTCCGGCAAGATGAGGAAGTTTTTCATCAAGATCCTGCCTGGCGACAAGGTCACCGTAGAGCTCTCTCCCTACGACCTGAGCCGCGGCCGCATCACCTATCGCGCCAAATAAGCCCTTCCCCCGTACGTCACCGGCGTCTGTCCCTGCCATCCTCAGCACCGCTGCAAGGCACATACGGATAACATAGGACCCACTACGGTTTAGCTGCGTGCTTCGCGCGCAGCGCACTGAACCTTTATTCAATCTCACAGCAAGAAGAGGAAGAATCAATGTACACTGCAGCAGACCTGAGAAAAGGCTTGAAGATCACCATCGACAACGAGCCCTACATCATCACCCACTTCGACTTCGCGAAGCCGGGCAAAGGGCAGGCCCTTTACCGCACCAAGATGAAGAACATGATCACCGGCTCCACCTTGGACCGCACCTACCGCTCCGGCGAGACCTTCGAGCCGGCCAACCTGGAAGACCGCGTGATGCAGTACCTGTACAAGGAAGACGATCACTACTGCTTCATGGACAACTCGACCTTCGAGCAGATCCACATCAGCGAAGACGCCATGGGCGACGCCAAGAACTACCTGATCGACAACCTTCAGGTCGACGTCCTCCTGTTCAGGGAGAAGGCGATCGGGGTCGACGTACCGAACTTCGTCAACCTCCGCGTCGTGCAGACCGATCCCTGGGTCAAGGGTGACACCTCCGGCAGCGACTCCAAGCCCGCCACCGTCGAGACCGGTTACGTGCTGCGCGTACCGCCGTTCATCGAAGAAGGCGAGCTGATCACCATCGACACCCGCACCGGCGAGTACTCCACCAGGGTCAAGGGGTAAGGCATGTCGGGAAGTTGGCCACTGGCCAGGCGCTCTCAAGCCCTGGCCCAGCGTGGCGCGATCTTCACCAGGATCAGGATGTTTTTCCAGGAAAAGGGGTATCTCGAAGTCGAGACCCCTTTTCGCATACCTGCTCCCGCCCCCGAGGCGCAGATCGACGCCATCCCCAGCGACGGCTGGTTCCTGCAGACCTCACCCGAACTCTGCATGAAGCGGCTCTTGGCCGCCGGCTATCCCCGCATCTTCCAGATCTGCCGCTGCTGGCGCGACGGCGAGCGCGGCACCCGCCACCTGAGCGAGTTCACCATGCTCGAGTGGTACCGGGCCCGGGCGGACTACCGCGTGCTGATGGACGAAACCGAGCAACTGGTAAGGACCGCAGCCGGGGTGGACACCATCACCTATCGCGGCGTCGAGATCGCCCTCGCCACAGCCTGGGAGCGGATCACGGTGCGCGACGCCTTCCTGCGCTACACCGACACCACCGCCGAAGCGGCCCTGAGCGCGGGGACCTTCGACGAGCTCATGGTGGACAGGATCGAGCCGAAGCTCGGCATCGGCCGCCCCACCTTCATCTACGATTACCCTGCCAGCTGTTCAGCCCTGGCCCGCCTCAAGGCCGACGACCCCAGTGTGGCCGAGCGCTTCGAGCTCTACCTGGGCGGCCTGGAGATCGCCAACGCCTTCTCCGAGCTCATCGACCCGGTCGAGCAGCGGACGAGGTTCGAGGCCGAGGCGGCCGAGCGGGCGCGTCACGGCAAGCACAGCTACCCCGTACCGGAAAAGTTCCTGGCGGCGCTGGCGGAGATGCCCGAAGCCGCCGGCATCGCCCTGGGGCTCGATCGCCTGGTCATGGTTCTGCTCGACGCCGAGAGCATCGACGACGTCGTCGCCTTCACCACCGAAGAACTTTAGGCGAACAGCGCGGGCAGCACGGGTGCCATCTCCTGATAAGTCCTATGCAGTTCGAGCCCGCAGCTGTCACGCTTGCGCGGCACTCTTCAACATGTGATCAACCGCCCGATGCACGATCTTCTGTCCATTCGTCAACCAGTCACGCTGAAGTGGTTGACAACCTCCTCTTCTGCGTGCTAAATGACCCGCTGGAGGATCACATGGAAAAACTCATCTCTGAAATAGCAGAAAGAATCATCGCAGGCGGTTCCATCACCGAGGAAGAAGCGATCCGTCTTTCGGACGCACAAGGCTCCGAGCTCTTCGACCTGTTCCGGGCGGCGACCCGCGTCAAGGAGCATTTCGTCGGCAACGAGGTGCATCTGTGCTCCATCATCAACGCCAAGTCCGGGCGCTGCGCCGAGAACTGCGCCTTTTGCGCCCAGTCCGCCCATCACACGACCGATGCGCCGGTTTACCCGCTGGTCCAGGAAGATCAGATGGTGGAATGCGCCAAGACGGCGGAAACCAACGGCAGCGCCTGTTTCGGCATCATCACCAGCGGCACCACGGTCAAGGGGCAGGAGCTGGAGCAGATCCTCGCCGCGCTGCGCCGCATCCGCAAGGAAACCTCCATCCTCCCCTCCTGCTCGCTCGGCATCATCGACGAGGAGACCGCGCGGAAACTCAAGGAAGCGGGCATGGACACCTACCACCACAACCTGGAGACCGCGGAGAGCTTCTTCCCCAACATCTGCACCACCCACGCCTACCAGGAAGACGTCGACACGGTGCGCGCCGTCAAAAAGGCCGGGGTCAAGGTCTGCTCCGGCGGCATCTTCGGCATGGGCGAGAGCGCCGCGCAGCGCGTGGAGATGGCCTTCACCCTCAAAGAGCTCGACGTCGATTCGGTGCCGATGAACTTCCTGAACCCGATCGAGGGAACCAGGCTCGAGGGTGCCCGCAACATCACCGCGCATGAGTGCCTGAAGACCATCGCCATCTACCGCCTCATCATGCCGGAGAAAAGGATCACCATCTGCGGCGGACGAGAGAAGAACCTGCGCGACCTGCAGTCCTGGATCTTCTTCGCCGGCGCCAACGGCACCATGATCGGCAATTACCTCACCACCGCGGGTCGCAACGTCGATACCGATCTGACCATGTTCAGCGACCTCGGCCTGACCACGGTGATGTGCGCGCACTAAAGGGGACTGGCTCCGCCAGGTGCCTGTCCCCTTGAGATTGGGAAGCTGACTGGGCGGAAAGGAGCGTTCCGCTAAAGGGACAGGCACCTGACGGAGCCAGTCCCTTCCCGCAGCAGAGCCTCATTCGAAAGGAAAGAGATATGCCAGCCAAAAGCATCTTCATCACCGGCACCGACACCGGCGTGGGAAAAACCATCGCATCGGCGACCATCGCCATGCTGCTCAGAAAGATGGGCCACAGCGTAGGGATCATGAAGCCGGTAACCAGCGGCTGCATCGAGCGCGACGGCCGACTCGTGTCCGAGGACGCCGAACTGCTCGCCTTCGCCGCCGGGGTCCCGGTAACCCAGGACGCCGCACCCTACCTGCTCAGGGCACCGCTCGCCCCTTCGGTCTCCGCTACCCAGGACGGCGTCCGCATCGGCTTCGATGTCATCAAGGAGGCCTACCAGAGGCTTGCCGCGCAGTACGACTTCGTCATCGTGGAAGGGGCCGGCGGTTTGATGGTCCCCCTGGCCGGCGGCTTGCTGGTTGCCGACCTCGCCCTGCACCTCGCCCTTCCCATCGCGGTGGTGGCACGCCCCAACCTGGGCACCATCAATCACACCCTGCTCACCACCTTTACCGCCCGGACACTCGGCCTCAAGGTGAAAGGGGTTATCGTGAACCGCTATCCCGATACGCCCGATCAGGCCGAATCCTACGCTCCGCACATGATCGATTCCCTCTCCGGCGCCCAGCTCCTCGGCCTCTTCCCCGACCTCGAGGCGGAGGACGAGCGCGACCTGGTCACCAAGCTTGCCGACCGGCTGCTGCAGATGCCCGCAACGGGAATCATGCTGCGGGAAATGTTCGAATAAACCTGAAACCGTTCTACTCCTAAAACCGGTTCTACGTTCTACGTTGACATCCCAAAACCGGTTCAATGTTCAACGTTCGACGTTGACGGCGTTACATACTTGACGGACACTTCATCTTGACTTGGTCCACCGCTTGAGGGGCCTCAACAGGCACAGCGGTGGCTTTTTTCTGGAGGACCAAATGGTCGAACTGGATACCGAAACACTCAGACGCTACGACAGCGACTACCTCTGGCACCCCTTCACCCAGATGAGCGAATGGGAAAATGCCGAGAACATCATCATCACCCGCGGGGAAGGCTCCTACATCATCGATTCCGACGGGAACCGCTACCTCGACGGTGTGGCCGCCATCTGGACCAACGTGCACGGCCACTGCCGCAAGGAGATCAACGAGGCGGTCAAGGAACAGGTGGACCGGCTGGAACATTCCACCCTCCTGGGGCTTTCCAACGACCGCGCCGCACTCCTCGCCAAGCGCCTGATCGATATCGCGCCCCCGGGCCTTGCCAAGGTCTTCTACTCCGACAACGGCTCCACCGCGGTCGAGATCGGCGTGAAGATGGCCTTCCAGTACCAGCAGCAGATCGGCAACACGCAAAAGAAGAAGTTCATCCGGTTCGACAACGCCTACCACGGCGACACCGTCGGCTCGATGAGCGTGGGCGGCATCGCCATCTACCACGAGGTCTACGCCCCCCTGCTCTTCCCGACCATCATGGCGCCCTCCCCTTACTGCTACCGCTGCGCCCTCGCCCCGGAAGGGGATTGCAGCAGCTGCGGCATGCTGTGCCTGCAGGAGCTCGAACGACTCATGAAGGAGCACGCGCATGAACTGGCCGGCCTCGTGATCGAGCCGTCGGTGCAGGGTGCGGGCGGCATGATCGTGCAGCCGCCGGGATTCGTGAAGGGGGTACGGGAACTGTGCGACCGCTACGACGTCCTCATGATCGCGGACGAGGTCGCGGTCGGCTTCGGCCGCACCGGCGCCATGTTCGCCTGCGGGAAAGAAGGGGTGACGCCGGACATCATGGCCATCTCCAAGGGGATCTCGGCCGGCTACCTGCCGCTGGCGGCGACCTTGACCACCCGCAAGGTCTACGATGCCTTCTGGGGCGCCTACAGTGAACTCAAGACCTTCTTCCACGGCCACACCTTCACCGGCAACCCCATCGCCTGCGCCGCGGCGCTCGCGAGCCTCGACGTGTTCGAAAAGGACCGCCTGCTGGAGCAGCTTCCCGAGAAGATCGACTATCTCCAGGACCGCCTGCAACGCCTCATGGAGTTGACCCACGTGGGTGATGTGCGGCAGGAAGGGATGATCGCCGGCATCGAGCTGGTCCGCGACCGACACAGCCGCGAGCCGTACCCGTGGGAGGAGCGCGTCGGCGTCCGGGTCTGCCTGGAAGCGCGGAAGCACGGGATTTTCATCCGTCCGCTCGGGAACGTGATCGTCGTGTTCCCTCCCCTCTCCATATCCCTCGACGAGCTTGCCCTGCTCATGGACGGCATCGAGGCCTCCATCCGCAGCGTCACCGGGTAGGGGGACCGCAAACGCGCGCAGGTCGCGGGAAATTCGCTGGCGTCTCACGGCTTGCTCCTGTAATATAGGCAGCTTGCGGCGGTGCGCCGAAGGAGATGTGACCAGTGGACAGGGCGAATGATTATTCGCCCCTACAGTTCGCCTGATCACAGATTCGGATCCCGCAAGGCGCGCCCAGGATGAAAGAACCGTTACCAAGGAGCATCGGAACATGGAACTGATCGACAGCCATTCCCATATATACGGCAGCGAGTACGCCGAGGACTTCGAAGAGATGATGGACCGCGCCCGAGAGGCGGGAGTCGGCACCATCATGGCCGTCGGGGCCGACCTGGAATCGAGCCGCGAGGCGGTCGCCCTCGCCGCCAGGCGTTCCAACATCTACTGCTCGGTCGGCATCCATCCCCACGACGCCGCCGGCGTGACCGAGGCGGACTACCAGACCGTGCGCGAGCTCGCGCTGAACAATCCGAAGGTGGTCGCCATCGGGGAGGTCGGCCTCGACTTCTTCCGCGACCGCTCCCCCCGCGCCGACCAGGAGGAGGTGTTCCGGCGCTTCATCCGGATGGCCCGAGAGCTGTCGCTGCCGCTCATCATCCACGACCGGGACGCCCACGACCGCATCGTCGCCATCCTCAAGGAGGAAAAGGCACACGAGGTGGGAGGGGTGCTGCACTGCTTCTCAGGCGACCTGGCCATGGCCCAGGAGTGCATCGACATGAACTTCATGATTTCCATCCCCGGCACCGTCACCTACCCGTCCAACGAGGCGCTCAGGGAGGTGGTACGGGGGGTGAAGATCGAGAAGCTCATGGTGGAAACCGATGCCCCCTACCTCACGCCGGTGCCGCACCGCGGCAAACGTAACGAGCCGGCCTTCGTCAGGTTGGCAGCGGAGCGCATCGCCGAACTGAAGGGGCTCTCACCGGAGGATGTCGGCCGCATCACCTCGTTCAACACCAGGAGGCTGTTCCGGATCGACCAGGCCGCTCAGGAAGACACCATCGCCTACAAGATACGCACCTCCCTTTACCTCAACATCACCAACCGGTGCTCGAACCGCTGCACCTTCTGCCCGAAATTCGAGGAGCTCGCGGTCAAGGGACACGAGTTGAAGCTCTCGCACGAGCCCAATTTTGCCGAGGTGATCGCCGCTGTGGATGCGGCTTCGGATTACGACGAGGTGGTGTTCTGCGGGTTCGGGGAACCGTTGATCAGGCTCGACCTGGTCAAGGAGGTGGCCGCCGAGCTGAAACGGCGCGGCCTGCGGGTGAGGATCAATACCGACGGACAGGCGAACCTGGTCCATGGCCGGAACATCCTGCCTGAGCTGAGCGGGTTGGTGGATGCCCTGTCGGTGAGCCTCAACGCGGCCAACGCCGCGGATTACGACCGGCTCTGCAACACCCCCTTCGGGGCGGCTGGATTCGAAGGGATCTGCGCGTTTCTCCGGGAGGCACCCAAACACGTGCCGCAGGTCACCGCCAGTGCGGTGACGGTTCCAGGGCTGGACGTGGCACAGGTGAGAGAACTCGCCCTGTCGCTCGGGGTCGAGTTCCGCGAACGGGAATACTCCGAAGTCGGCTAAGGGGCGTCCCCCGGCGGCAGCGTGAAATAGAAGGTCGCCCCGTCGCCGGGCCTTCCCTCCCCCCACACCTTGCCTCCCATGCGCTCCAACATGCGGCGTACCATGGAAAGTCCCAGTCCGTGACCGGCGAAATGGTTGCCGTCGTGCAGCCTCTGGAACGGCATGAAGAGTTTTCCGGCTTGCGCCATGTCGAACCCGTCCCCGTTGTCCCTCACGTAGCAGACCCCGTCGTTTCGTCCGAAGGCGATCCTGGTGCGCCCTTTGTGGGCGCTGTATTTCCAGGCATTCCCCAGCAGGTTTTCCATGACGCCGGTCAAAAGCCTCTCGTCGCCGGTAACCAGCACGCCGTCCTCGATCTCAAGCGTGACCTCCCGGTCGGGGTCGGTGATCCTCAAATCGGCCAGGATGCGCCGGGCCAAAAGGCTCAGGTCGACCGGCTGCAGATCCGGCAGCGCCGACTTCACCTCGGAGAAGTCGAGCATCCGGTCCAGGGTCTCCTCCATCCTCTCTCCGCCGCTGATTATGTTGGCGAGGTATTCGCGTGCGGAGGCGTCCAGCCTGTCCCCGTAGCCTTCCAACAGCAGCTCGCCGTAACCGTAGATCACCCGAAGCGGGGTGCGCAGGTCGTGCGAGACCGAGTCGTAGAGGAATTCGAGCTCCGCGTAGGCCTGGCTCAGCTCCGACGTCCGCTCCGACACGCGCCGTTCCAGCTGTTCCGAAGCCTTCCTGAGCTGGTCCGACAACCGCCTCTCGTTGGCCAGCCGCATCGCGTTGCGGACGCTGATACCGATCACCGGAGCGATCCCCTGGATCAGGTTCAGGTCGCTTTGCAGCAGCCCCCCTTCCCGGCTGGCGTCGTCGACGGCCAGAACTCCCAGGCTTTCCCCTTCGCAGACGATGGGCGCGCAGATGAAGGACCGGACCCCGAGCGCGGTGATGAGCGCGTAATTCTCCGGCACCGCCAGGGTCCTGATTTCCTCGATATCGCTCACCAGCACCGGCTGCTGGGTGTGGAAGCAGGTGACCATCACCCCGGGGGTGGCGGTTCCCGCCAACGGCAGCTCGACGCGGCGCACCCGCTCCTCGTCCTCGGCACCGAGGCCGAAACAGCCCCGCAGCACCAATGAATTCCGTTCCGGGTCCAGCAGGACCACGATCCCCCTGCCGTACCCCAGCCGCTTGTGCAGCACCTGGTTCACGCTGGAGAGAATGTCATCCAATTCGGTCCTGGTCGAGATGACCCGGCCGATCTCGTTGATGGCCAGCGCGCGGTCGAAATTATCCTGGACCTGCGACAGCAGCCGCTCGCTGGTGGCGCGCATGCTGGTCAGCGAGGAAAGCAGCGCCTTGCGTTCTGCGTTGCGGGCCAAAAGGGTGAACCCAAAATACCCGGCCAACCCGAGAAACAAAACCGGCCCCATCAGGGTATGACCGCTGCGGACCCAGTCGGTAACCAGTCCGACAATCAGCACAGCCGAGCAGATACGCTGCGCCATGAGGAGCCGGTACCCAGCCGATCGCCGCCACCTGATCACGTAGCGGCAGACCTCTCCCCCCTTGAAGACGCACTCAGTGTGCTCGATCTCCGGGAAGTCGTGGTCGAAAAGCAGGAAGGCGGCCTCGAAGAAGCCGATCCTGTTCTCGCACTGGCGTGGGTTTTCCTGCACGCCTTCGTTGTAGGTCACCGTGAGCTCGATTTCGCGCGGTCCGGTCTTGCGCGCGCTGCAGCGGGAAGAGCGGGTGAACCTGGGGGCGATCTTGTTGATGAGATGGAAGATGTACTCCGGCCCGACCATGCCGAGAAAGAACGACCTCAAGGGGCCGAGTGCGTCGGAAGAAGCGGCGTAACGGCCGGCTTCGCGTGCGATGCCCGGGTCGCCGGTCACCTGCACCAGTTTTTCGTGAAAGCGGTTCACCTGGCGCTGGCTGAACCAATGCCCCGGGTCGGAGACCTCGTGCTGTTTCATACCCGCATAGGCCAGCAGGGCGTGCGTATCCACGTCCGGGTACCTTTTCCGCAAAAGCTTCAGGTAGGAGTCGAAGATACGGCTGTTATAGAGAGGGGTGTCCGGGGAAGTCGGCATCAGCAACCTTTCGTGCATCTAATGGCCGGCTAGTTTAAAGCCATCGAAGGTGAGAATCAATCAGTTATTTCCCCTACTCTATGAGTCATATCACGCACCCCTTACTGCCTTAAGGGCTGATTAATCAGTGAAAATTTGCATGGGGTCTGTGCAAGGACGCGCTGCAGCGCCCCATCCAGCCAATCCCTCGCGGGCCCTGCGACAATTTGATGCCCGAAAACACATTAAAATGTGATCCTAATTACTGACTTTATAGTGCCGAACTCCGATATTAACATTGCCCCATATCCTGTTGTCCGATCATACGGCATCGCAGGATGAGCTCGAGGCAGTACGCGTATCGCATAGAGTAGAGAGCGGTAATTATGCGGCTTTAATGCGGTTTGACCGCTCGCTACGCACACAGCTTTTGGCGCAGAACGTGCAGCAAAACACCTTTCACGTAAGCGTGCACCCCTCCCCGGAGGGATGCCTCACTGAAGCTGGAGCCTTACCTGTGACGCAGGAACTCGCAAACATGCCTTTTGGGGATTTGCTGACGGAGTTGAAGGGACTCCCCATGCTGGCGCGCTACAGCCTTACGCTTTATCGCAGGCGTAACGGTACCGTTGCGTCCGCGCGGTGTTTCGAGTCCTGCGCCACCGTCGTGGAAGACAAGCTTTGTCGGGAGGTTTCCAAGCAATTCTTCGAGGAGAACATGGAGGTTTTCTTCGAGGAAGGGACCCCCTCGGTCTGCCGCTACGGCGGCGGCTTCTTCGGCTTCCTCATCCCCTTCACCCTCTCCGGTGCCGACTTCTGCCTGGTGGGTGACGGCGTCCGCGAGGAAACGATCGACCTGTGGCAGTTGGCCTCCCTTGCCCGCAGCGGTGACGATGCGTTTTCACTGCTTCCTTACGTGGAATCGCTTTGCACCGCCAGTTACGAGGAGGTCGAAGAGGTCGCCGAGCAGGTCAGACGCCGGATCGAACTGTACCGACTCCCCGCCCGTCACCACGAGCGCGCCGTGGTGGCCCCCCCCAGGGCGACTGTCGGCGACGAGGCGTTGCAGGCCGTGTCCCAGGCACTGGAGAAACTCGACCGGGTCACCACCGTCACCGCCTGCGTCGCCATCTGCTGCGACACCATCGTCACCGCATTCCAGGTCGCGCGCATCGCGATCGCCCTCCCCGACTCGGACCGGAAATCGTTTACCGCTACCGGCGTATGGGGGCTCCCCGATGAATTGGGAACGCTGAGCGCCGAATCGCTGCAGCTGTTCGTGGCGCCGGACAAGGTGAAAAAGACGGTACTGTGGGACGGGAGGATGCGTGCCGCCCTCCCCGAACTGAGAGCCACCGTCTGCACCGTTTTCCCGCTCAAGGCTCAAGGGGAGCTTTTGGGCTTTCTCGCTCTTTTCGACACCGACATACAGCCCAATGACGCGCTTATTATCTCCATGCTCTGCGGCGCCATGGCGGGCAAACTCAGTACCATCGACAAGGACGCCGCCCGCAGCAAGGAGAACGCCCTCTCCGAACGCCTGATGTCGCTTACCGACACGCTTTTGCAGATAGACAGCAAGGACCTGCTCTACGAGTCCATCCTGAAGATCGCCTCGGAACTGATCGATGCGACCCAGGGCTCCATCATGCTGATCGACAAGGACGGCGTGGGGATGCAGATAGTGTTCACCCTTGGCATGACGCTCAACATCGCACGCTGCCTGCAGCTCAAGGTCGGCAAGGGGATCGCGGGCATGGTCGCCAAGACCGGGCAGCCGCTGCTGGTCAACGACGTCGAAAAGGACAGCAGGGTCGCCATGACCAACAGGCTGCGCTTCAAGTCCAAGTCGCTCATCTGTATCCCGCTCAAGCTCAAGAACAAGGTGATCGGGGTGCTGAACCTCTCCGACAAGAAGAACCTGCGTCCTTTCACCCACTCCGACCTGATGCTGCTCACCTCGTTCGCGAACCTCGCCTCGCTCATGATCGAACGCACCGAGGTCCTGGAGGAATCGGTCCGCTTCGAGCAACTCTCGGTCACCGACCCCCTTACCGGCCTGTACAACCGCCGCTTCCTCAAGAGCCGCCTCGAGGAGGAGCTGAACCGGAGCGCGCGCCAGGGACTGAACCTCACCGTGATCTTCATCGATCTCGATTTCTTCAAGAGCTACAACGACCTCTGCGGCCATCTGGCCGGAGACGAGGCGCTCAAACTCACCGCGGACATCATCAAGGAGTCGCTGCGCGAGATGGACATCGTGGCGCGCTACGGCGGTGAAGAATTCTGCGCCGTACTGCCGGGGACATCCAAGGCTGAGGCGATGATCGTGGCGGAGCGGATCCGCGCCGAGATCGAGAACAAGCGTTTCCCCGGCGAGAGCGACATCCCGCTGCGGCGCCTCACCGCGAGCCTCGGCATAGCCTCCTTCCCCGAGGACGGCAGAACCTTCAACGATCTGGTGCACGCCTCCGACGTCGCGCTCTACGAGGCGAAGGCCCGCGGCCGCAACCGCATCGTCGCGGCGCGCACCTCCTCGCAGCCCGGCGAGGTACTGCACGAGGCGCCGGCACCGCGCGCCGCGACTCAGAGCAATCTGGCTAAGACCCTGGATTTCAACGCCTATCTCGAGGCGTCCCTGCAGTCCAAAGGCTGAAAACGAACAGCACCTCGCCGTCTCGCCGACCAGTGCAATCTCCCCCTCACCGGCTCCGCCCGGTCACCTCATTTTTTCTTTAGTCACACATCGTTTTAATAGTGAAAAACTATCCAAAACATGCTAATAATCGCTACGCGTAATGGATGGATCGACCGCGTCCCTTTGAGAACTTGGCCCACTAGTAAAACGCCACCGCCACAGTTTCTCCAGTCGCCACTCAGGGCGGCCATGAGGTAGTAATGAAAGACGCCAGCAAGATTTTACAATTTGCCCGGCCAGACACAGTAATAGAATTTTCTCCCGGTTCTGAAAAGGAAGTCGGGCTCGATAGACTGATCAACAAGCTTAACTTCATCAACTTCCAGGAAGACTCCATCCTCGTCAACTTCAGGCACACCAAGTACCCCCGCACGGTGACGCTTGAAGCAGTTCCCCTCCCCTGTCTTAACAACAGACTCGAATGCCGCTGGGTCTCGGTCGAATCAGTCCACGCGGCGACCAACGGCTGCGCCCTCGAGAGCATCTTCGTCGTCAGCGGTCACCGCATGATGACCGCCATCCCCGAACTGATCAGCATCAACGACGAAGGGGCCATTTTCCTGCTCCCCGAGAAGTGCATCGAGGTGAACTACCGCAAGTCTCGGCGCCACCCGTGCCAGGGCGTCGCCGCCGAACTCATCCAGAACGGGGCGCGCTTCCAGGGGACGCTGATCGACTTCAGCGCCGTTTCCTTCAGGGTCCGGATCCAGGGCGACGGCAGCCGCACCTTCAATTGGATCAACAGCGACGTGCCGCTGCAGGTGGTATTGACCAACGACAGCTCCACCCTCTACTCGGCCGAGTGCCGGATCACCTCCCAGACACTCGGACACAGGGACAGGATCTACCTGCTGGAGCCGTCGCAGGCGCACATGCAGCGCTTCAAGGCCAAGGAGATCCGCAGTTGCCGGCACGAACTGCTGCCCCTGCCCAACGCCGTGTTCAGGCATCCCCTCAGCCAGAAGAACGTCGACCTCAAGGTGCTCGACATCTCCGGTTCCGGCTTCTCCGCCTGCGAGGACGTGGAGTCGAGCGTGCTCCTGCCGGGGATGATCATCCCCGAACTGGAGTTGCGTATCGGCAACGGCTTCTCCACCAAGTGCGCCGCCCAGGTCGTCTACCGCACCGACGCCTCCAAGAAGGAGAAGGCCCCCATCGTCAAGTGCGGGCTTTGCTTCCTGGACATGGACATCCGGGACCACGTCAGCCTCCTTTCGCTGCTGTACCTGGCCAAGAACCGGCATTCCTACGTGAGCACCCAGGTCGACCTGGACGATCTGTGGCAGTTCTTCTTCGATACCGGCTTCATCTACCCGGAGAAGTACCATTTCGTGCAGCTCAACAAGGCCAACCTCAAGGAGACCTACCGCAGGCTCTACACGGAGAACCCCGGCATAGCCCGCCACTTCATCTACCAGGAGCACGGCAACATCCTGGGGCACCTGGCGATGCTGCGTTTTTACCAGGGGACCTGGCTTGTGCACCACCATGCCGCCAACCGGTCGGAATCGAACCACGCGGGCATGGTCGTGCTCGACCATCTCTGCAACTCGATCAACGACACCTACAACCTGCGGTCGTCCCACATGGACTACCTGATCTGCTACTACAAGCCGGAGAACAGGTTTCCCACCCGCATCTTCGGCGGGTTCCTGAAGGCCGCCGAGGACAGGAAGAGCTGCTCCACCGACACCTTCGTCTACTTCCACTACCAGCGCACCTTCTCGGACGACTGGAACTTCGCCGGACCCTGGGCGCTTACCCGCACCACCCGGGAGGATCAGCTCGAGCTCGAGGCTTTCTACGAGCAGCATTCCGGCGGTCTCATGCTGCACGCCCTCGACATGGAACCAGGTATCACCGAGTGCGAAGAACTGGCGCACGACTACCGGGAGGCGGGGTTCTCGCTGCAACGAGACCTCTACACCCTGAAGCGCGACGGGGTGGTCAAGGCGGTGTTCATGATCAACGTCTCCGATGTCGGTCTGAACCTTTCCGACCTCACCAACTGCATCAAGGTGTTCGTCCTGGACCAGGAGCACTTCCCCAAGGACATCCTCTTCATCGCGCTTTCCATCATCACGCACAAGTACCGGCAAAGCGAGATTCCGGTGATGGTGTATCCCGAAAGCTACGCCGAGGCCGCCAGCCTCCCCTTCGAGAGGAAGTACATCCTGTGGGCCTTCAACGCCCAGACCCAGACCTCGAACTTCATCAGGTACCTGGGCGAGCTCCATACCCGCGGCAAGGACAGAAAGACGCAGCGGACCGCGGCCCAGGGGACCTGATCCATGCCGATGAACACACCGCTTTACAACAGCAGCATCATCGACATCTACATCAAGCTGATCAAGAGCAAGTACAACTTCGTCAACATCGGCGACCTGCTCGCCTACGCCAAGATGACCCCGCTGGAGGTGGCCGACCAGGGGCACTGGTTCAGCCAGGAGCAGGTCAACCTCTTCTACGAGAGGCTGCTCAAGCTGACCGGCAACGACAACATCGCCCGCGAGGCAGGCAGGTATGCCGCGTCTCCCGAGGCGATGGGCATCCTCCGGCAGTACTTCCTCGGCCTGGTGGGACCCGCCCGCGCCTACAGCCTCATCGGCGACACCGTCAACACCAACTTCGTCAGGTCCTCCGTCTACACCTCCAAACAGCTCAGCGCCAACAGCTACGAAATCACCGTGACCCCGAGACCGGGATGCCACGAGGAGCCTTTCCAGTGCCAGAACCGGATCGGTTTTTTCGAGGCCATCGCCAACCTCTTCCAACCGAGGCTCCCGCGCATCGAGCACCCCCAGTGCGTCTTCCACGGCGACCCGGTCTGTCGCTACATCGTCACCTGGGAGCCGGCCAGCGCCGGGTTCTGGCAGTTCACCCGCAACTACGCGGCCATCGCCATCTTCCTCATCATCGCCTTTTGCTACCGGGCGGACCAGATGAAGACCATCTACCTGGTGGCCCCCTGGGCGCTGGTGCTGCTGCTGGTCATCAAGATCTGCTCGCTGCGCAGCGAAAAAGTCGCTTTGCTCACCAGCCAGAAAAGCCTCAAGGATCTCACCGACAACCTGTTCAAGCGGATGGAGATCAACTACAACAACGCCCTGGTGACCAACGAGATCGGCCAGGTGATCAGCAGGCAGACCGAGGTCCAGGAGATCCTGTCCAACGTGATCCAGATCCTGGAAAAGCGCCTCGATTACAGCCGCGGGCTCATCCTGCTCAGCAACCCCGACAAGTCGCGGCTCGTCTTCCAGGCCGGGTTCGGCTACCACGACGAACAGCTCGCCTTCCTCGGCAAGACCACCTTCCATCTGGACCGACCGGATTCCAAGGGGGTCTTCGTGGTCTCCTTCCGGGAGCAGCGCCCCTTCCTGGTCGCCGACGTCAAGGACATCGAGGGAAACCTGTCCGGCAGGAGCCAGAACTTCGCCAAGCAGCTCCTCTCCCAGACCTTCATCTGCTGCCCGATCATCTGCGAGGGGGAATCCCTGGGGATCATCGCGGTCGACAACCTGAAATCGAAGCGGCCGCTGGTGCAAAGCGACGTCTCCCTGCTGATGGGGATCGCGCCCGTCATCGGCATCAGCATCCGCAACGCGAAGCTGCACGAGGCGAAGTCGAACCAGTTCAGCTCCTTTTTGAAGGTCATGGCGGCGTCGATCGACGCCCGGGACCCGCTTACCGCCGGCCACTCCGAGAAGGTCACCGAGTATTCCGAGGAGATCTGCGAGGAGCTGGGGCTTCCCCGCGCGGAACGGGAGATGATCAGGGTCGCCGCGCTTTTGCACGACTACGGCAAGATCGGGGTGCCCGACGCCATACTGAAGAAAAACGGCAGACTGTCCGACCTCGAGTACGAGATCGTCAAGACCCACTGCCACAAGACCCGCGACATCCTGGAGCAGGTCAATTTCGAGGGGATTTACCGGGAGGTGCCGGAGATTGCCGGTGCGCACCATGAAAAGATCGACGGCACCGGCTATCCGAAGGGACTGAGGGGGAAGGACATCCCGCTGGGGGCGAAGATCATCGCGGTGGCGGATTTCTACGAGGCGGTCACCTCGCAGCGCCACTACCGCGCCCCGATGCGGGTCGACGAGGCGTTCCGCCTGCTCCGTGAAGGAGCGGGAACTCACTTCGACCGGCACATCGTCGAGGCGCTGATCACCTGCCGGTTGCGGGCCACAGAAGACGGCAAGCCCGCAGAGCTTCAGGAGGCCTAGGGTTTGCGGCCGCGGCAGGAGATGATCGGGGTGTAGGTGAAACGGCGGGGACTGGCGAAGAAGTCATGGAACTCGGTCAGAAACTCGTCGTACCCCCCTTGGTACTCGTCGAAACCGTAGCCCGATCTCTTGGCGGCCACCTCGACCTTCTTGGTCCAGTTGAATTCATCCACCTCCTTCAGTTCCCCGAAGATCTGGTGGTGCGCCGCGACCTTCACATCGATGTCCCGGTAGCCGAGGTCGTAGAGAAAGGAGTACAGCTTGCGACCGACGTAGGGGTCGAAGTTGTCGTTTTGCTCCAGGCTCTTGATGATGGCGGCGACGGCGCGCTCCATGCGCGGGGACTGACCGTAGTGGCTCAGGCAGTTGTGGTCGAGGTCGATCAGGCAGAGTATCCCTCCGGGCTTCAGCGCAGCCGAGATGTTGCGCACCAGCTCGAAGCAGTTGGAGAGGTGGTACTCGAGGACGAATCGGCACCATGCGAAATCGAACTGCCCAAACCCGGTGAGCGGCTGGTACAGGTCGCAACGCTCGAAGCTGACCGTGCCGGAACCGTAATGCCGGCGGGCGAAGTCGAGGCGTTGCTCGGAGAGGTCGACGCCGACCGCCCTTCCGCCCGGCTGCACCAGTTCCCCGAGCATGCTGGTTGTTTTGCCAGGGCCGCAGCCGATGTCGATGACGCTCATGCCCGGCGCAAGCCCCGCCCAGCGCGCCTGCGTCTCGGTCACCGCGTTGTCCGTTTTCATGTCGAGCCGAAGGGACTCCTCGGCGTGTTCCATCAGGTATCGTCTTTCTGAGTGCATCGAATGCTCCCGTTAACCGATTCGAATCATTAGACTTTTAACACGAAGCCTTGTGGTTAGTCAACCACGACAGCCATGTTACCCGTTGTCGCGGCGATTCGTCAACGCCGCAGCATGACAGAGATCAATACCGCGGTTTCAATTCCAGGAGGATCTATGAATTACAGGAAGAGCCTGATCGCCGGGCTGCTCGCTTCGGCGGTCTCGCTGGGAGCCGGTGCTCCTTCGTCCGCACTTGCCGCCGGCTACGCCGTCTTCACCCACGGGGCCAGCGCCCTGGGCCAGGGCAACGCGGTCACCGCCCACACCAGCGATGCCAGCACCATCTTTTACAACCCTGCCCTGATGAACAAGCTCGACGGAACCCAGGTGATGGTAGGCACCACGGCGATACTCTCCTCGCGCGAGTACGCGAGTTCCATCGGCGGAAACCCCTCCTCCGACGAATCGGTATTCTTCCCGAGCCACCTCTACGTAACCCACAAGTTCAACGACCAGGTAAGCGCCGGCCTCGGCATCTTCAACCCCTTCGGCCTGGGCACCGAGTGGAAGGACAACTGGGACGGCCGCTACCTCGCCACCAGGTCCAACCTGAAGACCTTCGACATCAACCCGGTACTTTCCTACCGCGTGCTTCCCTCGCTCTCACTGGCCGCCGGGGTCGACGTCGTGCTGCTCGACGCGACGCTGCAGAGAAAGATCCCGTCCGCCGCGCTCACCCCCCTGCTCGGCTACGCTCCGGGCACGGACATCAACCAGAAGTTCAAGGGTGACGGGACCGGCGTCGGATTCAACGTGGCGGCCGCCTGGGATCCCTGCGAGCACCTGACCGTCGGCGCCTCCTACCGCAGCCAGGTCTACGTCGACATCTCCGGGGACGCGGTCTTTGCCAGCCCGACGCCGCTGGTGCCGCCGGTCACCGTCCTGAACAGCGGCGGCAAGACCGACCTCACCCTCCCCCCGCAGTTCACGGCAGGCGTCGCCTTCAAGGGGATCGACAGGCTCACCCTGGAGGCGGGGGTGCGCTGGGAGGGGTGGTCCAAGTTCAAGAATCTGGACATCCGTCTCGACAACGGCAGCTCCTCGATCACCCCGAGGAACTGGAAGGACAGCTGGGGGCTCAACCTGGGCGGCAGGTATCAGGTGGACCCGAAAGTCGCGCTGCTGGCAGGCTACGTCTACGGGGAAAGCGCGGTACCCGACAGCACCTTCGACCCCTCCATCCCGGACGCCACGACCCACGTTTTCTGCGTCGGCACCGATGTCGATCTCAAACCCTTTACCGTGGCCGTCGCCTACGGCTACCAGTACTACGAGAACCGGAACAAGAACAACACCATCTACGGTCTTCCCGGCATTGCTGCCACCTCGGCCAACGGCAAGTACCAAAGCGACGCCCATCTCGTGGCGCTCTCGCTGGGCTACAAGTTCTAAACCGTCCTCGCGACGCCGCAGGTTGCGGCGCAGCATAAAAAAAGGCCTCTCCCGAACCGGGTGAGGCCTTTTGCGTTTCAGTAGAGCACGACGTCTACTTCTTGGCGAACTTCGGATCCAGGCTGCGCGCCAGGTCGTCATAGGCGACCAGCGCCTTGATCTGGGGCGAGGTCTTCTTCACGGTAGCGTCGAAGAGCTGCAGTTTGCCGTTGAAGACCTGGGCCTTGTTCTTCAAAGAGGCGGTGCTTTCGGCGAGGAAGCTCTTCTCCGCCTTGTCGTCGCTCTTCAGGAACGATTTGGCCTTGGTCAGGGCCTCGTCGCCGGAGCCCACGTAGTGGTTCACGCTCTCCAGGAAGGAAAGCGAGGATGCGGAGAGCTGGGAGGTGGTGGTGAGCCGGTCCTGCACCTCGGTCATCCCCTTCAGCAGGTCATGGTCGGCGAAACGCACCAGGTCGGACACATCCTGGTTGTAGGTCGGTTTGTTCGGGTCCAGCGCGTCGGCGCGGGAAAGGAACTGCTGCGAGGTACCCAGGTACTTGTTGATCGAAACGGAAGCGGCAGCCAGGGAAACGGCCGAATCGGAGACGAACTTGGTGAAGAGCGAGGCCTGCCCGGCGTACGGGATCGGGAAGAACTTCACGAAGCGCGCGGCAACGGAGCTGGCCTGGATGTACTTGGAGTAGCTGGCGACGTGCCCGGACATCCACTTCACGTAGCTTTCGAACTCCGCCATGGCCTGGCGCTGGCTGCGCACGTCGGCGGTGATCTCCTTGAGCTTTTTGGAGTTGCGGGCGGCAAGATCGGTGGAACTGATGCTGCAGCTCTCGAGCGACTTGATCCTCTCCTGCAGGAGCGCGTTCTCCTTCGTGAGAGCCGCGATGGCGGCCGCCTGGTCGGAGACCTGGGGCACGGCAACGGCGGCCGGTGTGGCAGTCGTAGGGAGAGAGGCCGGGATGGGTTCGGAAGCCCAGGCCTGAGGCGCGATGAAGCTCGCGCCGAGAAGTAAAGCGGCGATAACGATGCGAATTTGCACAGTGTACTCCTGGCAGGAAATTGCGACAAACTGCAAGGGAAGATACATCAATCCCCGCAGGCACACAAACAAAAAAGGTTCAATCCGGTGATTCCGTCGGCTGGGGGGGACTGGCTCCGCCAGGTGCCTGTCCCCTTACTGCCTGGGCAAGCTTGCTGAGCTGAAAGGAGCGTTCCGCTAGAGGGACAGGCACCGGACGGAGCCAGTCCCTTCAGCCGCGCCCCGCTAACAGAGCCAATAAAAAAGGCCGCGCCTTGCGGCACGGCCCCGATGAGATCAGAGTCCCCTTCCCTACTTCTCCTTGAAGCCGATGCGATAGCTGAACCCCCTGGGGTCGTAGAAGTCCAGCACCTTGCCTCCCACTTCCGCGTAGGGATAGCCGAAGGTGTTGAGCGGCGCGCCGGCCTGCGGCGGATTCAGCACGACATCGCGCCCAGAGGCGATCTTGAAACGGTAGGGATCGATGCCGCCCCAGAAGTAGTCCCGGTACTCGCGGGTCTTGGCGTCCTTAAGCTCCAGCTTTTCGACCAGCATGGCCTTTCTCACGTCGGCCGGGTCAACCGGCACCCATCCCGTGCCCGGGAGGAAGAACTCGACCCAGCAGTGCTGCCAGGTGGTGATGTCCTCCTCGGCCTTTTTGCCCAGGCGCAGGCCGAACACCTCGCGCGCCGGCACCCCGGCCGCACGCGCCAGCGCGATGTAGACCGAGGAGATATCGGTGCACTTGCCGCCGGGCTTTTTCAGCAGTTCGCAGACGTCGCCCTTGCCGCACCCAACTGTGGCCGGGTCGCGGTACATGTTCTCGCAGGCCCAGTCGTAGATCGCCTTCGCCTTGTCGAGAACCGTCGTCTTGCCCTTCACGATGCTCTCCGCGAGCTTCTTCACCTCGCCGTCCACCGGCCCCATCGAGGTCGGCTTCAGATACTCGGCGTAATCGGCCTGGTTCCACGCCGGCTCCTTTGCGGAAAGATCCTTGATCCGGAGCTCTTCGCGCTTCACGGTGAAGCTGTAGGTGAGCTTGCGGCTCTTGGCGTCCTTGTCCCACTGGGCGAACAGCATCGGGGTGCCGTTGGCCTGGTCGGTGTAAACCGCCGAGGAGGCAAAATCGCCGCTTACCTTGACGTCGGTTACGTTTTGGTTGGCATCGGAGACCGCGTAGGGGATCCAAAGCCTGGTTTCCTTACCGGACTCCTGTTTGGAAAGATCGACCTCGACGGTGACCTGGCCGCTGCGGCTTTTGGCCCAGGCAGCAGGGGTTACGCAAAGGGAAAACGCCAGCATTGACAACAACAACCTTTTCATCGACTACTCCTTCGTTACTTGAAGTGTGGGATATAAACGGCTATTACAACTGAGATTTTACGACAGGGAAGCCGGCTTCCTTCCACTCGGCCAGGATGGCCTGGAAGATGGAAGGATAGGCGAGTTTCATCAGCTTGCGGTAGGCAGAGTAACTGCGTCCGCCGCTGTTGCAGTAGACGATGATTCCCTTCTCCTTGGGGAGAACACCGGACTTGGCGGCGAAGGTCTCAGCAGGGATATTGATCGCTCCCTGGATGTGTCCCTCGGCGAACTCGAACTCGTCACGCACGTCCACCAGTACGTAGGCGTCCTTTTTTTCAGCCAGTATCTGCTTTAGCTGCGCCGGGGAAAACTTGGTGGTTTCGATCTTCCTGGCGTATTCCGCGCCGGCTACGATCGGGTACCCCTTCTCTTCCCAGACGGGGAAGCCGTCGGGATAAATGACCAGGTTGGTGTAGCCGGCCTCTCTCGCCTTGGCCGCCACCTTCTTGCTCTTGCCGCACTTGACCCCGTTGCAGTACAAGACGATCAACGCCCCCTTGTCTTTGGGAAGCAGCGCGACGTGCTTGTCGAACTCCTTGTCGGGGATGCTGATCGCGCCGACGAGGTGGGCTACCTGGTATTCGTCGCTGGTACGGGCATCAACCAGTGTAAACGCCCTTTTCTCTTCCAGCATGTCCCGCAAAACCTCGCTGGAGACGGTTTTGAACTCCCCCTCCGCGGCAAAGAGCGGCATCGCGGCAGTCAAAACCAGGCAAAGTGCTACCAGTGAAAGAACCGAAGTGCCGATTAAGCGGGTGAAGCTTTTCATGTTGACCTCCATTTGATTGACATGACATCACAGAATCGACGTGGTACCTGCAGTCGTCGAAAAGTACCCCGTGTCGCGAACCTGTCACGGACGCCCTCCTCGCCTGGTCCCTATCACCTCCAGGAAGGCCTCGATACGCACCTTCAGTTGCTCCGTGTCCGATTCCGAATAATCGGTTTCGATCTGCAGGAAAGGGACCTGCACCGTCTCCTGAAGGTGGCGCTTCACCGAGAACGATTCCACGTTGTAGGTGTGGCACCCCTGCCAGGTGAGATCGATCACCCCGTCCGCGTCGAATTCCCGCACCAGCTTCTCCAGCAGTTGCAAGCGCCCCGTGTTGGGAGACATGCACGAACAGGGAACGCGCAGGTACTTTTCCGCGATGGAACGGAGCAGGTCGTTTCCCGGCAGCACCGGATCCACCTTTTTGTAACCGCCGCAACTCTCGAAGCAGGCCACGCTGCCCCCCAGTTCCTCGACCAGGCGCACCACCTTTTCCGATCCGATCCCGACCGGCACACCGGTCAGCAGGATGCGCGGGGTCCGGTCGCTGAAGGGAGAGACGCCCTGGTCGCTCAGTTCGGTCAGCTCAGTGGTGAGCCGGTCGATGAGCTCGATCGCCTCCCGCTTGTCCACGGTGAAACCGCGGTTGTGCAGCACGGTCAGCAGGTCAATCCCTGAGATCGGCGCCGGCCTGCGCTTCAAAACGTCCTGCAAGGCCTTGAGCGAGCGCCGTTCCTCGTTCAGAAGCAGAACCGCACCGGCCAGTTTCTCAGGGGTGATGCGCACGCCGAAGGACTCTTCAAGGCGAGTGATCAGGCGCTTGAGCTCCAGAACCCAGTAGTCCAGCGCCGCCTCGTCCTGCACCTGGGGCAGTTGCATCAGGTGCAGCGGTTTCATCTGCGCCAGCAGCTCGTACATCTTCTTCTTGCCGTCGCAGGTGGTCTCGGCGAGCAAAAGGTCGGAGAAATGGAAGAAGGGGCAGGTATCGGTGAGCGCGAAACCGTAGCTGGACTTGATCAGCGGGCAGAGCGAGCGCGGCAGCACCTTTTCCGCGGCCGGAATAGGGGTCGCGCTGGTGCCGCACAGCGAAACCGGGATGGCACCGGCGGCTACGATCAGCTCCACCGGCGAAAAGAGGCAATAGGTGCCGACCACCTTCCTGCCGCGATCCTTGGCGACCTTGAGCGCGATGGCGTTTTTCTCCCTGAGGCCCGCGATCTCATCGAAGGCTGCACAGACATCCCTCATGCCTCGAACCCCATGATCGCGGCGCCCAGCGCACCCACCATCTGCGGCGCCTGCGGAACGCACATATCTACGCCGAGGCTAGCCCCGATGGCGCGGCAGAGCTCGCGGTTTAGCGCCACGCCGCCGCTGAAGGTGACCCGGTGCGACAGGGTGACCTTCCCGGCCAGCCCCTGGATCCTTCCCGCTATGGAGTGGAAGATGCCGGCCGCGATGCTCCCCTTGTCCGTCCCGCGGGCCAGCAGGCCGATGACCTCCGACTCGGCGAAGACGGCGCACATGCTGGAGATCCGTGCCGGCGTCGCCCCGACGGCGAGTTGTCCCAGTTGCTCCAGGGAGACGTCGAGCACGCCCGCCATCACCTGCAAAAACCTCCCGGTTCCGGCGGCACACTTGTCGTTCATGGCGAATTCTGCCACCCTCCCCTGTTCATCGACGCTGATCACCTTGCTGTCCTGACCGCCGATATCGATGACGCTGCGGGTTTCGGGATAAAGGAAGTGGGCACCGCGGGCGTGACAGGTGATCTCGGTGACCTTCCTGTCGAATATGGGCAGGGAAACACGGCCGTAGCCGGTCCCGACGATGCTCCCCACGTCGCCTTCGGCGAGGCCGGCGCAATCCAGCGCCTGGCGAAACGCCTCGAGCCCTGCGGCCTTGGGATCCCAACCGGTGGGAACGACCACACTGGCGCGGATCTCACCATCGAAGATGACCGCTTTTGTCCCTGTCGAGCCTATGTCGATTCCTGCTGCAACCATCTATGTCTCTCGCTGAAATGGAATGTCAGAAAGAAGTGGGGGAAGTGGGAAAAACCACTGACATGAATAACTAATTGACCGGCCGTAGTCAAATTGATAAATTCGATGAAATAAATAACCATGATCGCAATCCTTAATAGGAGGGAGCGGTGAACCTGAAGCAATTGGAGGTTTTCATCAAGGTGGCAGAGAGCGGCAGCTTCTCCAAGGGAGCCGAAGCCACCTTCATAACGCAATCCACGGTAAGCCAGCACATCTCCGCACTGGAGAGTGAATTCGGCATGAAACTCCTCGATCGCACCGGCAAAGGCGCCCTTCCCACCGAAGGAGGGAAGATCCTTTTGGAGCGGGCCCGCAAACTGGTGGATTACGCGAAAGAGATACCGGTCGCGCTGGCGCGCTTCAAGGGGATCGAAGAGGCGGAGCTGAACATCGCGGGGAGCAGCATACCGGGCGAGTACATGATACCGGCCGCCCTTCCTCTCCTGATCAGCCGTTTTCCCGGCGTGACCATCGTGCTGAGGCAGGGTGACAGCCGGGACGTGCTCGGGAAGCTGCTCTCCGAAGAGGTGGAGCTGGGTGTAGTGGGCGGGTGTTTCGAGGAAGAGACGCTCGAATTCGTGCCGTTTGCGGAGGACGAACTGGTACTGATAGCTCCCAGCGGGCACCGTTGGGGCAAGGAGCGGGCGATCCGCAAAGAGGAACTGCTTGGTGAGTCGGTGGTGCTGCGGGAAACCGGTTCCGGAACCGGTAAGGCGGCAGCCCAGGCCCTGCGCGCGGCAGGCATCGATCCCGGCACCTTGCGGGTAGCGGCGCACCTGGGGAGTAACGAAGCGGTGAAGCGCGCCGTGATCGCCGCGATCGGCGTCTCATTCGTTTCTTCGGTGTCCGTGCAGCACGAGTTGGAACAGGGGACGCTGATCCAGGTTCCCGTTGCGGGCGTTTCCATCAAGCGGCAGTTCTACCTGGCGAGCCGCAAAGGGCGGGAGTTGTCCCCCGCCGCCGTCGCCTTCAGGGGCATCATGGTGGAGATGTATAGAGGCAATGAACAACTGACCAATTGACAATTGACAGCTAAAGTGACGCTTGGCCTGCGCACATGTAAGAGTTGTCGCAACTACACCTTCAGGGTTGGTCACGATACATCAGCCGCCTTCGCATAGCAGCAAGGGGACAGGCACCTGGCGGAGCCAGTCCCCTCCTTCGGAGAAGTGCTCGAAGGTGCGATCCAGTTGTCAATTGTCCATTGTCAATTGTCAATTGATTTACTTCTTTGTTTTTTCCTCTCCGAAACCGCCTTCTTTTCCGAGAGTCGCTTTTCCTTGGCGCCGCGCGGCACCTTGGTGGCGATCCGCTTTTTCCTCTTCATCTCCCGCCTGTGCAACAACTCGGCCAGCCGCTGCAGCGCCATCTCACGGTTTTGCGCCTGGGAACGGCTCTCGCTGGCCTGGGCCACGATCCCGGTGGGGAGATGCCGTATCCGCACCGCTGAGTCGGTCGTGTTGCGGTGCTGCCCTCCCGGCCCCGAAGCGCGGTAAAACTCCACTTTGATATCTGATTCCTTGATCTCTACCATATTCCTTATCCTTGTCGTTGCTGCATCCGGCGACTATATCACGACTGCGGCATACTCCCTAGCTTTCTCGTCTGTTACATGTCGCAATAAACAGATACTTACCTGCGCCGGTAATACCTGACACG
Source organism: Geomonas oryzisoli (assembly GCF_018986915.1). Classification (NCBI taxonomy): domain Bacteria; kingdom Pseudomonadati; phylum Thermodesulfobacteriota; class Desulfuromonadia; order Geobacterales; family Geobacteraceae; genus Geomonas; species Geomonas oryzisoli. The sequence goes on along the minus strand of NZ_CP076723.1, from coordinate 2,073,139 downwards.
TTTATACTCGACATTCGGCGGATCCCGCTGTTGATGTCGCCGCTGATATTTGTTACATTGGCCTCCTCTCAACTTCCACACCGGCAACAAGGAGAATCCCCATGCCCGTTATCACCATCGACCTCGGCACCATTGAGAACAAAGAGAAAAAGGGCCAACTGGTACAGGCACTGACCGAAGCCGCCAGCTCCGTCACCCAGATCCCTGCCGAAAAGTTCATCGTTTTCATCAAGGAAATGGAACGGGAAAACATCGGCGTCGGCGGGAAGCTCCTGTCGGACATCCTCAAATAAAAATAGGCTCACAGGAGGCCATATGAAGAAGAGTCTGGGCAAAGGAACCCACGCCATGCCGACCCCGGTGTGGCTGGTAGGGAGTTACGACATGGCGGGCAAGCCGAACCTTGCCACCGTCGCCTGGGGCGGCGTCTGCAGCTCCGATCCTGCCGCGGTCACCGTATCCCTGCGCAAATCGCGCTACAGCTACGACGCGATCCTCAGGCGCGGTGCCTTTACCGTCAACATCCCCTCGCAGCAGTTCGCGGTCGCGGCCGATTACGCCGGTATCGCCTCCGGCAAGAACGAGGACAAGTTCGCCCAGGCCGGCCTCACCGCGGTGAAAAGCGATCTGGTCGATGCGCCCTACGTCGCTGAATTTCCGCTGGTCATCGAGTGCCGCCTGCTGCAGACGGTGGAGATAGGGGTGCACACCCAGTTCATCGGCGAGATCGTCGATGTGAAAGCCGACGAGTCCGTGCTCGACGGCAACGGCCTCCCCGATCCGGCCAAGGTGCAGCCGCTCATCTACAGCCCGACCAACCGTATCTACTACGGTTTGGGAGAGCCGGTCGGCAAAGGATTCGACATCGGCAAGCAACTGATGAAGTAGCTGGATGGTTACAGTCCAAAAGGTTGCACGTGAACCCACGCCCACCCCTTTTTTGAAGGGGGCACAGGGGGCACAGGGGGGATTTGCAGTTTTCAGTTTGCACGTTGCGGGCAACTCCCCCTAAGTACTCTTCCCCGCCACGAAGCGCGCCTCGAACTCCAAAGTCACCCTCCTCAGCGGCTCGTCCAGAAAACCCAGCGTGCAGCTGGCGATCGCCCCCGGAACCCCGCCGTAAAAGGCTTGCGCGATGCCGCCGGTAATGCAGGCCAGCGTATCGGAATCCCCGCCGAGGGAGACTGCCAGCCGCAGGGCGTCCTCGAAGTCTTCGGAATCGAAGAAGGCAGCCAGCGCCTGGGGGACCGTCCCCTGGCATGACACGTCGAAACGGTAGCCGGGACGGATCTCGTCGCAGCTGCGAGAGAGGTCATAGCCGAAACGGCCGCTGATGAAGTGGCGGATTTCCTCTTTGTCGGCGCCGCTGCGCGCCAGGAAAATCGCCGCGGCCGTAGCCTGCGCGCCTTTCACACCCTCCGGGTGCCCGTGGGTGGGGAGGGTGTACTCCTCGGCCCTGCGCAGCACTTCATCCAGGGAATCGAAGGCCCAGGCCGCCGGCGCGATGCGCATCGCGGAGCCGTTGCCCCAGCTGTGGTAGGGAGCGGCATCCGCGCTGGCGGCCCACAGCGCGAAGTTCTTGCCGTATCCCGCCTCGGGATACCTGCGATAGTAGCGCCGCATCACCTGGGCGTACGGCTCGCCGCTCATGATCGCCTCCGCAAGCGCGACGGTGAGGACCGTATCGTCGGTGAAGCGGCACTGGTCCTGGAACAGCGGAAAGGATGTGGTCTTGATGTTGTTCCACTCGTAGACGGAACCGACGATGTCGCCGGCCAGCGCACCCAGCATGTTACCCCCCTACCCCTTCTGCGCGGGTTTTGGTATCATCACTTGCCATGAACTACCTCTTCCACCTCTACTTGTCGGGCGACGACCCCGACACCCTGACCGGCAACTTCATGGGCGATTTCGTCAAGGGACCGCTCGCCGACCGCTATCCCGCCCCCCTGCGCCAAGGCCTGGAACTGCACCGACGCATCGATTCATTTGCCCAACAGCACCCCGCCTTCACCAGCAGCCGCCTCCGTATCGCACCGGAATTCGGGCTTTACCGGGGCATCCTCGTCGACCTCTATTACGACCACTTCCTGGCGACCGGCTGGCAGAAGTTGCACCGGGAACCGCTGCCGGTCTACCTCGAGCGCGCCAGGAGGATCGTCGAGGGAAACCGGCCCCTGCTGCCGGAGCGTCTGCAGAGGCTGGTCCCGGTGATCTTCGAGGACATGATCCCCTCGTATCTCACCACCGACGGGGTGGCCGGCGCGCTGGAACGGATGTCCAGACGCGTTGCGCGCTCCAATCCCCTGGCCGGTGGCGGCAGGGAGCTTACCCGCAACTACCAAGCATTGCAAGAGGATTTCCTGGCATTCCTCCCCGAGGTGAGCCGGTACGCACAGCAGTATCTGGGGCGCTGAGACAGAGGGAGCGCTACGGCTTCGCCACTGTCAGTAGAGTGATGTTCCTTTGTTTCCCCCCGGGCCACGATTGTCACTAAGCCCCCCTTTTCTCTATTTCACCTTACCTCTACATGCTCCCAACCGACCTTTAAAGAAGGAACAATCCCACCCGGCACTCCAAACCGAAACTTCTACTGCAAAAAATCACACGTTCAGTCATTAAATCGCAACAATCCACTTGAATAGAAGCCACACGCGCGGTAAATTAAAGCGCCGTATTGATGTCGCACATGGAGAAGACCGATAGACACGATCCACCTGCTCATCTTCGCCCTCGACGGCAAACGCTACGCCTTGAGACTCGACCAGATCACCAGGGTCATCAGGGCGGCGGCGCTCACCCCGATTCCCAACGCCCCGGACATCGTACTCGGCATACTCGACCTGCAGGGGGATGTCATCCCCGTCATAAATCTGAGAAAAAGGTTCCGGCTGCCGGAGCGCGACATCGGCTGCGACGACCACTTCGTCGTGGCTCGCACCGGCAGACTCGCCCTGGCGCTGCATGTCGACTCGACGGAAGGGGTCTGCGAACAGCCGGCCGGGGGACTCGTCCCCGCGGACGACATCGTCATGGGAACGGAATTTCTTGCCGGCGTAACCAGGACCGCGGAGGGGCTGGTGCTGATTCACGACCTGGACACCCTGCTCTTCGCCGAGGAAGAGAAACAGATCCGTGCCGCGCTGGAGAGCGCGTAGCGTGGGCGACGACCTGCATCACTCGCTGCCCGCTTTCGCCAGGTTCATCGCCAGGAACATGGGGCTGCACTTCCCCCAGACCCGGTTACGGGACCTGGCGCAAAAGATGTCCACCCTGGCGCGTGAGGCGGGTTTCGAGGACCTGGACCACTACCTGTTCCAGCTCATGGCCGTCCCGCTCTCCCAGGAACAGTTGAGGGCGCTCTCCGCCGCCCTTACCATCGGCGAAACGTACTTCATGCGCGACCCCAAGAGCTACCGCGTGCTCGAAGAGCAGGTGCTCCCCGCGCTCATTGCGTCCCGACGTCGCGGCGGCAGGACCCTCAAGATCTGGAGCGCCGGCTGCTCCACCGGCGAGGAGCCCTACTCCATCGCCATCATACTGAGCCGCCTGCTTCAGGATCTGCCCGAGTGGAAGATCACGCTCCTTGGCACCGACATCAACGAAGAAGCGCTGGAACGTGCCCGAAGGGGGGTGTACGGCAAATGGTCCTTCCGCAACGCGCCGGAATGGCTCATGGAGTATTTCACTCCCCTGGGGGACGGCCACTTCGAGGTTATCCCCCGCATCCGGCAGATGGTGCACTTCAGCCAGCTGAACCTGGCCGTCGACGCGGGCAGCGCGCTCACCGCGGGGGCGGACATCATCTTCTGCCGTAACGTGATGCTCTATTTCCACGCCGAGCAGATCGAAAAAACGGTGGCCAGGTTTCACGCCGCACTGAAACAGGGGGGCTGGCTCTTCGTGGGCCCCACCGAAGTGGACCACCAGAGGCTGCGCAGCTTCAGCTGTCACTACTTCGAAGGAGCGCTGCTGCTTCGAAAGGGCGAACCGCGCCGAAAAGCGCTCAGGCCGAGCGTACCTGCGCCGACGGTGCCCGCTGCGGCCGCGCACACGGCCCAGGCGAAGGGTTCTCAAGCGGATGCGCCCCCCTGCGGCCCGGCTTCGCAGCAGGCGGACCCGCTTCCCGAAAGCGTCGAGCGGGCCCGCACAGCCTACCGCGCAGGCGATTACCAGGAGGCGGCCAGGCTCGCGCTCTCCGCGCCGCACCTCCCCGACTGCCTCGCCCTGGCGGCACGCAGCTACGCGAACCTCGGGCTCTATCAGGAGGCGCGCGAACAATGCGAAAAGGCGTTGCTGCTCGAGCGTCTGGACGTGCGTACCCACTACCTGCTTTCCATGATCCTGGAGCAGCTGGGTGACGACGCCGGGGCGGAAGCATCCCTTAAGCGCGCGCTGTACCTGGACCACGACTACCTGCTCGCCTACTTCGCCCTGGGGAACCTGTGCCGCAAGCGCGGCGAGCTGCGCGAAGCGGAGCAGAGCTTCGGCAACGCACTGCGACTGTTACAGCGGCACGATCCTGCCGAGGTGCTGCCCGAGGCGGAAGGGATCACCGCCGGGATGCTCGCGCAGTTGATCAAGGGAATGATCGCCGGTTTGAACCGCAGGTGACACCGGCGCTACGACAGTCCGAGGAGATGGGATGACAGCACACAGTTCCAGGATAGATTGGGCAGCCCTGCTCAAGCGCCAGGAGGCCGCCTTCGCTGCAGCGGGTGCGCCATCGGACGACCCGGTGCGCGAACAGGCGCTTCTCAAGGAACGGGCGCGCCAGTTGAGCCGGCCGCCGGAGCCCGCCGACGATGGGACCGGCATCGACTGTCTCGAGTTCGTCCTGTCGGGCGAGCGCTACGCCATCGAACTTTCCTATATAGCGGCGACGCTGCCGCTTACCGATTTCACGCCGCTTTTCTGTGCCCCCTCCTTCGTGCTGGGGATCACCAACCTGCGCGGCCGCATCATCTCAATCGTCGACCTGCGCCGTTTCTTCGAGCTGCCCGCCCTGGGGCTTTCGGACCTGAACCGGGTTATCGTTGTGGGGAACGAAGAGATGGAGTTCGGGGTGCTGGCCGACAGCATCGTCGGCACGAAAACCGTGCCCGCCGCGGAGCTTCTCCCCACCCCCGACACATTTGCCGGGCCCAGGGAGGAGTTTGTCGCCGGCGTGACCGCCGAACGCCTGGCACTGCTCGACATGGCGAGGATCCTGGCCGACCCGCGCCTGGTGGTGCACGAAGAGATAGGGTAATAATTTCTAGGGGGTTTCATGCTTAGTAATCTGAAGATCCGTTCCCGACTGGTTGCCGGCTTTTCCGTGCTGGTCCTGTTCCTGATCCTGATCGGGGTGCTCTCTCTGAAAAACCTCTCCGCCGAGGGGGACCTCCTGAGCGAGTTCTACGAGCACCCCTTCGCCGTGAACAACGCCATCCAGCAGGTGGACACCAACATAACCCGCATGCATCGCAGCATGAAGGACGTGATCCTCTACGCCAGCGACCGCGAGGATCTCGAGGCGTCGATCGCGGAGATAAACAACTGCGAAAAGAACGTCTACCGGCTGCTGGCCCTGGCCAGGGAGCGCGTCCCCGGAGACAAGTCAAAGATCGACCAGATCAAGGAGTCGATGGACCAGTGGAAGGTGGTGCGCGACAAGACCATCGTCATGGTGCAGCAGGGGAAGCTCAAGGAGGCCATCTCCTTCCACAAGGCCTACGCCCGGCGCACCGTCGCCCAGATCGACACCCAGGTGAACGACGTGCTCAAGGTTTCCTACTCCATGGCCGAGAACTTCGCCGCCGAGTCGGGCAAGAACCAGCGCCTCACCTTCGCCATCACCGCGGTCCTCGTGGCGCTTGCCTGCATCCTGGCCGCCGTCATCGCTTTCGCCATCACCGCTTCCATCACCAGGCCCCTGACCGACGCGGTCCAGGCCGCCGACAGGCTCGCCCAGGGCGACGTCTCCGTCGAAATCGGCAGCGGATCTGCGGACGAGCTCGGGCAGCTGTTGCGGGCGATGGGTCAGGTGGTGCAGTCCATGCGCGGCATGGGGGAAACCGCCAACCGCATAGCCCTTGGCGACCTCGACGTGGAAGTCGTCCCCCTTTCCGACCGGGACGTCTTCGGCAAGGCGATGCGCAACATGGTGGCATCGCTCAACAGCCTCGCCGACAACGCCGACCGCATCGCTTCGGGCGACCTCACCATCGAAGTCCTCCCCGCCTCCCCAAAGGACCGGCTGGGCAACTCCTTCCAGGCGATGACCAGGAACCTCAGGGAGCTCACCGTCGAGATCGCCGAGGTCGTCAACGTCCTGGCCGGTTCCGCCGCGGAGATCATGACCACCGTGAGCGAGCTCGCCTCCAGCTCGGCCCAGACCGCCACCTCCATCTCCGAGACCAACGCCACCGTCCAGGAGATTCGCCAGACCACCGACCTCACCTCCCAGAAATCGCGTCAGGTCTACGAGAGCGCGCACCGCTCCACCCAGATCGCCCGCACCGGCCGCGAATCGGTCAACAGCGCCATTGGCGGCATGCAGGGCATCGACGAGCGCATGGGCTTCATCGCCGAGCGCATCGTGAATCTCTCCGAACAGAGCCAGGCCATCGGCGAGATCATCGCCACCGTTGCGGACCTCGCGGAGCAGTCCAACCTGCTCGCGGTTAACGCGGCCATCGAGGCAGCCAAGGCGGGCGAGCACGGCAAGGGGTTCGCCGTCGTGGCGCAGGAGGTGAAGAACCTGGCCACCCAGTCCAAACAGGCGACCTCCCAGGTCAGGAACATCATCGGCCAGATCCAGAAGGCCACCACCGCGGCGGTCCTCGCTACCGAACAGGGGAGCAAAGCGGTCGAGGCGGGGGTGAAACAGTCCAGCGAGGCGGGGGAATCGATCCGTCAACTCGCCGCCAGCATCGAGGAATCCTCCAACGCGACCCTGCAGATCGTCACCTCCACCCAGGAGCAGGCCATCGGCATGGACCAGATCGCCATCGCCATCCAGAGCATCAACCAGGCCAGCGACCAGAACGTAGAGGGGTCACGCCAGATCGAGTCCGCCGCCCGCAACCTTTACGAACTGAACCAGAAGCTGCAGAAGCTGGTCAGCGGCTACAAAGTGGCCTAAAGCCCATGACCGCAGCACACGGGGACCTATTGCCGCATGCTTGACAGCGACGCCTTGCTAAAAGAACTGCTGGCTACCTTCGAACTGGAGGCGCAGGAGCACTTAGGGGAGCTCTCCTCCCTGCTCCTTTTGCTGGAGCGCGAGCCGGAGGCTGCCGAACGGGTACGCCTGCTCGAGGCGATTTTCCGCCGCGTGCACACCCTGAAGGGAGCGGCGCACGCGGTGAACCTCCCGGACGTCGCCCTCTCCTGCCAGCGGCTGGAGGACGTGCTCGCCGCGCTCAAAGGTGGGAGCCTCCCTCTCGGGCTCGAGCAGTTCGACTCGCTGCACGGCAGCATCAACGCGCTCGGCGAGCGGCTGTGTTTCGCCCAGGGACCGGCCGCGCCAGCGGTACCGTCTCCTGCCGCGCCGCATGAGTTGCCGGTCGCCGCGGCGGTGCCCACCGATACAGCGGCCGTGGTGCGGGAACCCTCCGTCCCCACCCCGCCCAGCACGCCTCTTACGCGTCCCGAACCTTCCACCCCTGAGGCCGTCCCGGCGCAGCCGCGCGAGTGGAAAACGTCGGAGCCGCGCCCGGTTTCGCCCCGCCCGCAAGGAGACGAGACGGTCCGGGTTTCCGCCCGGCTCCTGGAAGAGCTGCTGCTGCAATCCGAGGAGCTGGTCTCCGCGAAGCTTTCCTCCTCGGTACTGCACGAAGAGCTGGCCTCCTTGGCCGGAGAGCTCGCGCTGCGCCAGGGAGAGCGCAGCCGTGCCCTCGAAACCGCCCGCAAGTCCGTGAAGGGTGCTACCGGCAGCGAAGCCGTGCTCGCCTCCCTGCTGGAACAAAGCTGCCAGGCGGAGCGTCACCTGGAGGGGCGCCTGCGCTTTTTGGAAAAGAGCGCGGAGAAGCACCAGCGGTCACTGCAGGCGATGCTCGACCCGCTCCTGGAGGAGATGAAGAAACTGCAACTCCTCCCCTGCTCTACGCTCTGCGATCCGTTTGCGAAGCTCGTGCGGGACCTCTCGCGCGAACTGGGCAAGGAGGCGGAGTTCTCCTGCCGTGGGGGAGAGCTCGAAATCGACCGCCGCATCCTTGCCGAACTCCGGGAGCCGCTGCTGCACCTGGTACGCAATACCGTCGACCACGGCATCGAGGAGCCGCGGCAGCGTGTCGCAGCGGGCAAGTCCCCGAGGGGGGCGATCAGTATCGAGATCAGGCTGCAGGATGCCGGCCGCGCCGAACTCGTCCTGGAAGACGACGGCCGAGGCATCGACCTGTCCCGCGTCAAGGCCGCCGCGCAGCGCGTCGACGCCGCACCCGCCGATGTTTTGGAGCGTATGCCCGACCACGAGGCGCTGCAGCTCATCTTCGAATCCGGCCTCTCCACCAGCCCTGCCGTCGGCAGCGTCTCGGGGCGGGGCGTGGGGCTCGCCATCGTGCGCCAATCCCTCGAGCGCCTGGGGGGACACGTCACCGTCACCAGCACTCCCGGTGTGGGCACGGCCTTCCGCCTGGTCTTCCCCCTCTCCTTCGCGAGGATACGCGGCCTGCTGGTACAGGTCGGGGGGCGGGAGTGCGTGATCCCCGCCACCAACGTGGAACTGAGCTCGCGGACGGCGCATTCAGAGGTGAAGCGCGTGGAAAACCGCGACACGGTGCTCGTGAACGGCGAGGTGGTCGCGCTGGTCTCCCTGGCGCGCATCCTCGAGCTGAAGCAAAGCGCGCAGGCGGCAGAAGGGAATCTCTGCTTCGTGCTGCTGCACGCGGGGGAGAAGCGGATCGCCTTCGCCGTGGACCAGGTGCTTGGGGTCCAGGAGATCCTGGTCAAGCCGCTGGGACGGCAGCTCTCCCGGGTCCGCAACGTTTCCGGGGCCACCGTGCTCGGTAACGGCCGGGTAGTGCCGGTTCTCAACGTCGCCGACCTGTTCCGCTCCGCGCTCTTCGTCGAGGCGCCCCCGGCACCGCCCCCATCCCCCGCGCCCCAGAACCGGCAGGTTTCGGTGCTGGTGGCGGAGGACTCCATCACTTCGCGCACGCTGCTGAAGAACATCCTGGAGTCGGCGGGCTACGCGGTGCGTACCGCGGTGGACGGGGCGGACGCGCTCTCCCAGCTCAAGACCCAGGCCTGCGACGTGGTGATCTCCGACATCGAGATGCCGCGCATGGACGGCTTCCAGCTCACCGCGGCGATCCGCGCCGACAGCAGGCTCTCGACGCTGCCGGTGATCCTGGTGACGGGGCTCGAGTCGCGCAGCGACCGTGAACGGGGCATCGACGTGGGCGCGAGCGCCTACCTGGTGAAGAGCAGCTTCGACCAGGGCAACCTCATTGAGGTAATTCAAAAACTGAGCTGACGAGGATCAGGCGTGATCAGACTGTTGGTAGTAGAGGATTCAAAAACGGTGCAGCGCGCACTGGTGGCGGCATTCGAGGCCGATCCGGAGCTCAAGGTGATCGGCACCGCCGAAACCGGCGAGGAGGCGGTCGAGGCCGCCAGGACCCTGCGGCCCGACCTGATCACCATGGACATCAACCTCCCCGGCATGGACGGCTTCGACGCCACCCGCGCCATCATGTCCAGCTGCCCGGTCCCCATCGTCATCGTCACCGGAAAGATGAACCCCAAGGATTCGGCCACGCTGTTCCGGGTCATGGAGGCGGGCGCGCTGATGGTCCTCTCCAAGCCCGCCCCGGTGGGAAGCGCCGGTTACCAGGCATCCGTGGACAACCTGGTGCACCATCTGAAGCTGATGGCGGAGATCAAGGTGGTACGCCGCATCTTCCCTTCCGGCAAGGTTGCACCCCGTCCCGAACGTCCGCTTCCCCTTCCCGGCGTGCAACCGGTCAAGGTGGTGGCGATCGGGGCCTCTACCGGGGGACCTCCCCTTTTGCGCCAGATCCTCGCCGAGCTCCCGGAGCGGTTCCCCGCCGCGGTCCTCGTGGTGCAGCACATGGCCGTCGGCTTCACGGAGAATTTCGTGCACTGGCTGAACCGTACCTCGAAACTGCCGGTGCAACTGGGCATGGACGGGACGCAGGTCGCCCCCGGGCAGGTCTACGTCGCGCCGGACCATTTCCACATGGAGGTCACCCCGGCAGGCCGGATCGTCCTCGCCGACACCCCGCCCGAGCATGGGGTCCGCCCGTCGGTCTCGGCGCTGTTCCGCACGGTGGCACAGTGTTACGGCAGGCAGGCCATGGGCGTGCTTCTTACCGGCATGGGTAAGGACGGCGCGCTGGAGTTGAAGACGATCCGGGGGCGCGGCGGCATCACCGTGGCCCAGGACAAGGAAAGCTCCATGGTCTTTGGCATGCCCGGCGAGGCGATAGAGATCGACGCGGCACAGCATGTGCTCCCCCCGGGGGCAATCATCGAACTGTTGCAACGCATGACCGGCACAACAAGCACCGTCTCAAGTTGAGGAAGAAAACGTGATGGAAACCACCCATACCGCTGCCGCCAGGCAGCACCGCATACTGATCGTAGACGACAGCCCGACCCAGGCGAAGCTTTTGGAGCTCATGCTGGCCGAACAGGGGTACGGCGTCTCCAGTGCCAGAAACGGCAACGAGGCGCTGGAAATCATCCGGTCCGCCTCCCCGGACCTGGTCATCAGCGACATCCTGATGCCCCAGATGGACGGCTTCGAGCTCTGCCGGCGCGTCAGGCAGCTCCCGCAGGGGGAGCAGATGCCGATCATCCTGCTCACCCACCTGAACGACCCGGCCGACGTGCTGCACAGCCTCGAGGTGGGGGCGGATTACTTCGTATCCAAGCCCTACAGCCAGAAACTGCTCCTCTCGCGGATCCGGTCGGTCCTGGAAGGCGAGCGCCTCTGCCGCCAGGGCGAGGCAGACGGGGAGGTCTCGGTCCGCTACCGCGGAAGGCAGTACCAGGTCCAGGCCGACTGCGCCCATACCCTGGAGCTGCTGCTGGCGACCTACGAGATGGCCGCGGAAAAGAACCAGGAACTGCTCGGGGCGCAGGCGCTTCTTTCCAACCTGAACCGCGAGTTGGAAAAACGTGTCCTGGAGCGGACCGCTGCCCTTACCCAGGAAACCGCAGAGCGCCTGCAGGCGCTGGAAGAGCTGCGCAAAAAGGACGAGGTGCTCATGCAGCAAAGCAGGCAGGCCGCCATGGGCGAGATGATCGGCAACATCGCGCACCAGTGGCGCCAGCCGCTCAACGCCGTCGGCCTCCTGGTCCAGGACCTCACCCTCTCCTACGAGTACGGCAACTTCAGCCGGGAATACCTCGAGTCCAGCACCGGCAAAATCATGCAGATGGTCCGGCACATGTCCCAGACCATCGACGATTTCAGGAACTTCTTCACCCCCGACAAGGAGAAGATCGAGTTCCACCTGGAGAAGGTGCTGCGGCGCACCCTGGCGCTCATCGACGGCAGCTTGAACGACAAGGGGATCACCATAGAGCTCGAGGTCGGCGAGGTCCCCACGGTGGTGGGCCATCCCAACGAGTTCTCCCAGGTCCTGCTGAACATCATGAACAACGCCATGGACGCCTTCGCCGAAGCGAAGGTCCGCGCTCCCCGGCTGAAGGTCACCCTCTCCAGCGAGGACGACAGGGCCGTGGTCACCATCGCAGACAACGCCGGCGGCATCCCGGACGAGATCATCGGACGCATCTTCGAACCCTACTTCACCACCAAGGAACAGGGGAAAGGGACCGGCATCGGCCTCTTCATGGCCAAGAACATAGTGGAAAAGAGCATGAACGGCTCGCTGACCGTGTGCAACACCGGGGAAGGCGCCGAGTTCAGGATCGAGGTTTGACATGGCGGTAACCGCGGCACCGGATAACGGATTCAGACTACTGTACGTGGAGGACGACGAGATAACGAGGCAGACGGTGCTCACCCTGCTGGGGCGGCGCTTTCCCGACCTCGCCATCTGTGGCGCCCGAAACGGCGCCGAGGCGCTGGAGCTCTACGGCACCTTCGCGCCGGACCTCGTGATCACCGACATCAAGATGCCGGTGATGAGCGGCATCGAGATGGCCCGGCGGCTCCTTGCACGCACCCCTACCCTGCCGATCATCGTTACCAGCGCCCACAGCGACATGCAGTACCTGCTGGAATCGATCGAGCTCGGTATCGCACGCTACGTCCTGAAGCCCATCGACAGCGGCAAGCTTTTCGCTTCCATCGACGCCTGCCTCAACACCCTCTCCCTGCAACGTGAACTGCAGGCCCAGCAGGCCTTCGTACGCAAACTGTCGCGGGCGGTGCAGCAAAGTCCCAGCTCGATCGTGATCACCGATCCCCAGGGAACGGTGGAGTACGTGAATCCGAAGTTCCGGGACCTGACCGGCCGAGAGGAGGCAGAAGTGCTGGGGCGCCCCCTGGCTGCAGTGCTGCCGGGCGGAGCCGAAATCTGGGACCGCGTATCGGGCGGTGCCACCTGGCACGGGGAGCTCGAAGATGTGGGCCGGGACGGCCTCCCGCTGTACCAGTTCTGTTCGATCTCGCCGGTCATCGACGAGGCCGGGGCAATCACAAACTTCGTTGCGGTACAGGAGGACATCAGCGAGCGGGTGCAAAACGAGCGGAAAATCGAGCAGCTCAATCAAAGCCTCTCCGCGCGCGCCGAGGAACTGGAGATCGCCAACCGCGACCTGGAGGGATTCAGCTACACGGTCTCCCACGACCTGCGCACCCCTCTCACCAACATCAACGGCTACTGTCAGGTCATCCTGGAGCTCTACGGCGGGAGCCTTGAGCAGGGGTGCAAGGACTTCATCAACACCATTTTCAACGAGACCATCAGCATGAACCAGCTGATCAGAACCCTCCTGGAGTTCTCCCGGATTTCCCGCGCCGAGATGGTCAAGTCCCCGGTGGATCTAAGCGAGATGGCGGGCCTCATCGCCGCCGGACAGCAACTCGCCGCCCCCGGGCGCAAGCTCTCATTCACCATCGAGCCCGACATGAACGGCTACGGGGACCCGAACCTGCTGAAGGTGGTGCTGGAGAATCTTTTCTCCAACGCCTGCAAATATTCCGGCAAGAGGGAGCAATCCCGGATCGAATTCGGTCGCATGGAGAGCGAGGGGGAAACGGTGTACCTGGTACGCGACAATGGGGCGGGGTTCGACATGACGCATGCGGACAAGCTCTTCAGTCCGTTCCAGCGTCTCCACTCGGAACGCGAATTCAGCGGCTTCGGGGTCGGTCTGGCCACGGTCCAGCGCATAATCCAGCGTCACGGCGGTCGCGTCTGGGCAGAAGGCGAGGTCGACCGAGGCGCGTGCTTCTACTTCACCCTCCCCGGCCCGCAGGCATAGTCGGCGGCGGCGCGGGGAGTTTCTTACGGTCAGCGGGAGGTTTCAGCAGTGACAGCGATAAACAAGCACTCGCAACGGATTTTACTGGTGGACGACGAGATGGTGATCCTGGAGAGTTGCCGGTCCTGCCTCAACACTGCGGGCTGGAGCGACGTGCTCATCGAAAGCGACAGCCGGCTGGTCCTGCCGCTTCTGGAACGGGAGGAGGTTGACGTCATCGTGCTCGACCTGCGCATGCCCAACATCACCGGCATCGAGCTGCTGCCGCAAATCGTCAGGGAGCACCCGCAGATCAAGGTGATCGTGGCCACCGCCAGCAACGAGGTGGAGACGGTGGTGAATTGCATGAAGAACGGCGCCTTCGACTACATGGTGAAGCCGATCGACGTAAAACGCCTGCTCACCTCGGTGAAAAAAGCGCTGGAAATGCGCAGCCTCTCCAACGAGCTTTCCGCGCTGAAAAGTTACATGTTCAGCGACCGCCTGGACCATCCCGAGGCCTTCGCCGGCATCGTCACCCGCAACAAGGCAATGCGGGCCGTGTTCCAGTACCTCGAGGTGATCGCCGGGACCAGGCAGCCCGTGACCATCACCGGCGAGACCGGCACCGGAAAGGAGCTGATCGCCCGCGCCATCCACGACATGAGCGGCTGCAGCGGCGATTACGTCGCCTTGAACGTCGCCGGCCTCGACGACAACATGTTCTCCGACACCCTGTTCGGGCACCGCAAGGGTGCCTTCACCGGCGCTGACCAGGCCCGCGACGGCCTGATCACCCGTGCCGCCGGTGGGACCCTATTCTTGGACGAGATCGGCGACCTGAACGAGATGTCCCAGATAAAGCTTTTGAGGCTGTTGCAGGAACAGGAGTACTACCCGGTCGGGTCCGACTTCGTCAAGAAAAGCGACGCCCGCATCGTCATGGCCACCAACCGCGACCTGCAGGAGATGATCAAGCAGGGAAAATTCCGCAACGACCTTTACTACCGCCTGTGCGGGCACCGGGTGCACCTCCCTCCCCTGCGTGAAAGGCGGGACGACATTCCGCTGCTTCTGGACCATTTCCTGGAGAAGGCGGCCGAGCGTCTGGGCAAGAAGAAGCCCACCCCTCCCCCGGAGCTGGCCGTGATGCTCACCTTGTACCCGTTTCCCGGCAACGTGCGCGAATTTGAGGCCATGGTCTCCGACGCCGTCTTGCGCCACACCTCCGGCGTGCTTTCCATGGAGACCTTCCGGGCCGTGATCGGCAACGAGCGTCCAGCACCCCAGGGGGACCCCGCCACCGGCAAGGCAGACGGCGAAAGCCCCCTCTGCGGCATCTTCGGTCACTTCCCCACCCTGGACGAAGTGGAGCAGTACATGATCAGCGAGGCGATGAAGATGGCCAAGGGGAACCAGGGGCTGGCCGGCAAGATCCTGGGCATGGGTCGCCAGACCCTCAATAAGCGCCTCAAGTCACAACCCGCCTGAAAATTCAAAAGCAGTTACGCAAAGAACGGGAAGCCGTCGCGAAGCGCGCGAAGAAAATCTCGATCGGGGTTTACCCCCCGTCAGGTCGTTCCTTCGCGTTCTTCGCGGATACTCCGTGTATTTTGCGTAACTGCTTTTTTTAAGTCTCGTTTCTTTGCTTTACCGGAAGTGCCCCCCCACGATCCCCTGCGCGAGGTCCATGGACGAGGTGAAGGCGGGTGAGATGGGGTTCAGCACGTGGACCGTCGGCCCGTCGGCCACCACCAGGAAGTCCATGACCAGTTGCTTCGTGGTCCAGTCCACGAGCTGCGGCCGGATCCCCACCTTGGAGGCTGCCACCACGTCACCGGGCGAAAGTTCCTTGACCAGTCGGGCGGCGTCCTTGAAGAAGACCGACGGGATGTACTTGGCGGGTTCGGTGAGCGCGACATTACGGAAGGGCTTGTTGGTAAGAAACAGCACCAGGTCCTGGAACGCGATGGAGAAGGCCTCGGCGTCGATCCCCTTGACGATGCCGTAGTTTTCCCTGCCGAAAGCGGGGATCGCCGTGGGCCCCAAGTAGACGTCGCCGTGCACGCTGCGGGTGAAGTGGACCCCGAGGAAGGGGTTTCTGATGTCGGGGACGGGGTAGATGCTGGAGTTGACCGTGTACGGGGCGTCCTTTTTGAGCAGCCGGTACACCCCCTTGAAGGGGATCAGACGGTAATTTTCTCCCACGCCGAAGAAGGCCGCCACCTTGTTGCAGTACGCTCCCGCCGCGTTGACGAACCTGTTGAAGCGGATCTCTCCCTTGGTGGTCACCGCCACCCCGCTCCCCTTGAGGCCGGTCATGCGGCACCCCATCACGAAGTTCACCTTGCCGCTTTCCTCAAGGTCCTTTTTGAGGCTTTTCAGCACGGCCTTTGGGTCGACAACCGCAGTGTAGTGCGAGAAGAGCGCGCGTTCCACGGTGCGGGCGTTGGGTTCGATCGCCGCGAGCTGGTGTTCGTCGATCATCTCGACCTTGGCGCCGTTTGCGGTGGCGCGTTTGAACAGCTCGTCGAGGACCGGCAGTTCGGCCTGCGTGCGCGTCACGATCACCTTGCCGTTTTCCAGAAGCGGCAGTCCCTTCTCCTTGCAGTAGGCCCGCATCAGGAAGTTGCCGTTGAGGCAGGATTTCGCCTTGAGGCTGTCGGGAGAATAGTATATGCCCGCGTGCAGCACCCCGGAGTTGCGGCCGGAGGCGTGCACCCCAAGTTCCGCTTCCTTCTCGATGATGACGATGTCGCCGTGACCGGAGCGTACCAGCTCGCGAGCGATGGTAAGCCCGATGATCCCCGCCCCGACGATCAGTATCTCAGCCTTGTCGATGCTCATGCTGTCTCCGTATTTGGGCGATATTTAAGTCATTAACGCAAAGCCGCCAAGCCGCAAAGGCGCAAAGGGAGTCAAAACCAAACGAAAGGATTTTGTTTCTCTTAGCGTCTTTGCGCCATTGGCGTTAAATATTTAACTTTTCAGTTTTAGGTTTTCTTAGCGACTCCGCGCCATTGCGCCTTTGCGTTGAAGCCTTTGTTCAAAAGGTTTTCTTTGCGCCTTTGCGGCTTTGCGTGAGCGCTTTAGGTTTTACTCCCGCACCGAGAAACGCGCGTAGGCGTCGCAACGCATGATCTGGACGGCGCTCGTGTTACCCCTCGGATAGATCTCCCGGGCAAGGTACGCCAGCTCTTCCGGCTCCTCATGCGCCGGCACATCGCGCCACCATGCCTTGCTCCCCCCCTGCGTCCCGTCACTCCAACGGTAGCCGCGCTCCTTGAGCACATCCTTCTTGTCGAAGGGGGCCGATACTGCATAGATGCGCGAGGTGACCTCGTGGGCCCGCTTCAGCAGCTCCAGGAAAATCGGCGCGCCGCTCACCGGCAAACGCTCCAGCAAAAGCCCGAGCACCCCCTCGGCATCATCCAGCGCGCGGTGGGCGTTGATGGTGAGGGAACCGGTCTTGAACAGGAGAAACTCCAGGGTGCGCGAGGAAAGCCGCTCCGCACCCCAGTCGATCTGGCAGACGGTGCAGGCCCAGGGAAGGCTCACGAAGGCGGGAAAGCGGGTTTCCACGAACTTGCGGTCGAAGGCCGCGTTGTGGGCGATGACAAGATCCGCCTTCTCGGCCAGGGATGTGATGAAGGCGTCGTCGAAGCTCTGGCCGCGCACCATGTCGTCCGAGAGGCCGGTGATCTCCCGCACCTCGGGGGGGATGGCGAAGCCGGGGTCTTCGAAACCGGAATAGCGGTCAGTGATCCGGTAAATCTCGCCGCTTTCGGCATCGAACTCGAAGGCGACGATACCGAGCTCGATGACCTTGTCCTGCTTGTGGTTCAAACCGGTGGTCTCGGTATCGAGGCAAAGGGCGACCTTGGCGTGGCTTGGGCCGGGACGGCCGAGCCTGGCATCCCGCGCCAGGTTCAAGCGCCGCAGCACCTGGTAATCCCCCGTGTTATGCAACGACGCGATGGCGATTTCTATCTCCAGCGCGTTCATCGGGCCCCCTTTTTGCTTCACTGCCATGTCGTCACCTTGTACCTTGGGGTGTGACCGGGAAGCTCAGGCTACAGCCCGTGCCACTCCGGTAGTCAGGCACGATATCACAGACTTAGCATGGCAGGCAACAGTCAGCATTGCCGTAGTGCAAAAACGGGCCGGGCAGCGCCTGCAACGGGCGAACAGTCGGCGCAAGGATAACCGCAATGGAGCAACTGAACAAGTTTCTCAACGAACGCGCAAAGGGAACCCTCATCTCTTGGCAGCACCAGGCAGAGGCGGCGCGCCGCTACGGCATCACCGTCCACCAAACGGAGCGCGCCATCCTGGAAATGGGCCTGCTGCCGGCGCGCTACCAGCGCAACAGCGGCACGGTGCCCCCGGAGGGGCAGCTGGTCCTGCACCGCAGCCGGGTTACGGTGATAGGATGCGGCGGATTGGGAGGATACGTTGTGGAACAACTGGCCCGGGCGGGGGTCGGCACCATTGTGGCCGTTGACCCGGACGTGTTCGAAGAACACAACCTCAACCGGCAGCTCCTGAGCAGCATCGACGCGCTCGGGGCGTCTAAGGCCGCGGCTGCAGCGCAACGGGTCGCAGCCATCAACCCGGCGGTCACCGTGGTGCCGGAACAGGTTGCCTTTTGCCCCGACAACGCCCGCGAGCTTATCGCCGCAAGCTCAGTGGCCGTAGACGCCCTGGACAACGTGCAGGGCAGGCTGGAATTGGCCGACGCCTGCAACAGCTTGGAAGTCCCGCTGGTACATGGCGCCATTGCCGGCTGGTACGGCCAGGTCGCCACGCAACTGCCCGGGGAGGCAACACTTCGCCTTATCTACAGCTCCTGGACCTCCGGCGCAGGCGTGGAGCGCGAATTGGGCAACCCCTCCTTCACCCCTGCCGCCGTGGCGAGCCTCCAGGCCGCGGAAGTCTGCAAACTGCTGCTCGGCTCCGGGCGCCCCCTGACCGGCCGCAAGCTGGTGATCGACCTGCTGCACATGGACATGGACCAATTCACCGTCCCCACCTGACCGGATCCGGTTGCGGCCCATAAGCGCAATGTGGCGCTGCATCCTTGATGCAGCGCCGCATCACACCGTGGTGGCTGCCGCACCGCTTTCGGTCCACCGATTACGTCCCGTCTCTTCCGTCACCTCCTCGCAATACCAAGCAGCAGCGCAATTATCCGGCCCCAGTCCCGGCTTTCCCCACCGTTTTTACGACAGATGCGCCCCTGCATCATCCCATGCCGGAACGTGATGCGGCTGGCAGGCTCCGCGCGCTCCGTGCAAAAGGCACGTGATACAACGAGGCGCTTTCAAAGCATCACGATCTGCGTGAAAACAGCAGGTTGTACACTGCACCCTGCCGAACCTGGCGCCCACTCCTCTCCGTCCCTCAGCGGTTCCGCCTCGTGGCACGCCCTGTGCTAACACGACAGCGCCGACGAAGGGGCGCACGGTTTCCAAAGGCGGCCCCGCTGCATCCAATTTCAGACAAAACACGGGGTGAACATGAATCTTTACATGGGAAAGATGCTGATGGTCGACCTGAGCGCGGAATCGGTCACGACTGAGCCGTTGCGCGCCGAATGGCTCCGCGAGTACTGGGGAGCATGGGGGCTGGCGCTGCGCTACTACACGGATGCGGTCTCGCCCGAGATCGACCCGCTCGCGCCGGAGAACGTCGTGGTCATCATGACCGCCCCCCTGTGCGGGACCTTGGTCCCGCTCGCCTCCCGCATGTGCCTGGTCTCCAAGTCGCCGCACACCGGGACCATCTTCGAGTCCAACGTGGGGGGCTCCTTCGGCCCGGAACTGAAGTACGCCGGTTATGACGGCATCATCATCAAGGGGCGCGCCTCCGCGCCGGTCTTCCTCAAGATCGACAACGACAGGGTCAGCCTCGAAAGCGCCGAGCACATGACCGGCCAGGGGATCTTCGAGACCGAGAAACTGATGGAAGCGGCCATCGGCGCCCACGGTGCCAAGACGCTCGCCATCGGCCCCGCCGCCGAGAACATGATCACCTACAGCATGATCGGCTCCGAATCCTACCGCCAGTTCGGCCGCGGCGGGACCGGTGCCCTGTTCGGGAGCAAGAACCTGAAGGGGATCGTCTGCCGCGGCACCGGCGCGGTCCGGGTCGCCGACATGTCCAGGTTCCTTGAGCGCACCGATCACTACACCAAAAACGACCTGTTGTGCGACGACAACCTCTGGGCCAAGACCGACGGCACCCCCATCCTGGTGGAGGTGACCAACGAGATGGGGATCCATCCCACCAGGAACTACACCAAGGGGTTCAACGGAAGGAAGGAGCAGCTCAACTCCGACGCCATCCAGGCCGCCAAATTGGGCAACCGCGCCTGTGCCTCCTGCCCGATGGCCTGCGGCAAGTTCACCCGGGTCAACTCCGCCGAGATCGAGGGGCCCGAATACGAGACACTGTGCCTGGGGGGCTCCAACTGCGACATCCACGACCTCGAGGCGGTGATCCGCTTCAACCGCCTGTGCGACGACCTCGGACTCGACACCATGACCTGCGGCAGCACCATCAGCCTCGCCATGGAGATGACCGAGAACGGCGTTCACAACTTCAACCTGCGTTTCGGGCAGGTGGACGAATACCTCAAGGTCGTCTACGAGATCGCCACCCTCTCCACCGAGCGCGGACGCGACCTGGCCAAGGGGGCGAAGCACCTGGCCGCCAAGTACGGCGCTGAAGAGCTCAGCATGGAGGTGAAGGGGCTCGAGATGCCCGCTTACGAGCCGCGCGGCAACTTCGGCATGGGGATTGCCTACGCAACCAGCGAGCGCGGCGCCTGCCACCTGCGCGCCTTCCCCATCTTTGCCACCGACCCGCACGACATCGACGCGCTGGTCTCGGACGTGGTCGACGCGCAAAACGCCAACTCGATCAAGTGGTCGCTCGGTTTCTGCGACTTCTGGGGCACGGTCAACACATCCATCGAGGCGGACCTCATGTCGGCCGGTCTGGGTGAGGCGGTGAGCGCCGAGGAACTGGACCGGGCCGGAGAGCGGATCTGGACCCTGAGCAGGCTCTTCAACCTTGCGGCAGGCTTCACTGCGGCCGACGATACGCTTCCCAAGAAGATTATGGAGCGACCGCTCGAAGGGGGACGCCACGAGGGGCGCGTGTTTAGCAGAGCCGACCTCGCCCGCGCCATGCAGTCCTACTATGAACTGCGCGACTGGAGCGCCAAGGGGATCCCTTCGTCGCGCAAGCTGGCCGCGCTCGGACTCGAGACCACGACCCTATAGGAGACCTGACCTTGAAAAAAGAACTCTTCGCCAACCCGGATCTGTGCACCGGATGCAACAGGTGCACCCTCGCCTGCTCCGCCAACAAGGAGGGCGTCTTTCAACCCAGCAAGGCCAGGATGCGCGTGACCAACTTCCCGCTGCGCGGCTTCTCGGTACCCAACATCTGCTTCCAGTGCCCCAAGGCAAACTGCCTGGAAGTCTGCCCTACCGACGCCATGTTCCGCGGCGCGGACGGGGTGGTTCGTCTCAACCGCGACCTGTGCTCCGGATGCGGCGCCTGTGTCACCGCCTGTCCCTACGGCATGGTCGAGCAGGACGCCAAGGGGATCCCCTACAAGTGCGATCTCTGTGACGGCGATCCGGCCTGCGCCAAGGAGTGCCACTCCGAAGCTCTCGTGCATACCACCGGGGATGCCGCGCTCTTCCAGCTCAAGGCGGCGCAGATGAAGACACGACACAACTCGGGCACACCGCTCGAGAAGCGGCACAAGGTTGCCGAAGCGTTGAAAAGGAACTCACGAGGCTAGAACCTGCACCTTTTCAGCAGGAAGGTGCTATTGATAGCTCTACACCAGATGCTTCACGCGAAGCGACAAGGAGATTCAGTGATGATGAGAGACGTAGCGTACGCACAAAGCGAAGCACAGAGGATGCTGAACCTGCTCCTGACCCCGGAGCACGAGGTTCCGGCGGCGGAGCGCGAGAAGATCGAGCAGGAGACCGTTGAGAACTTCGCCAACCACATCAACAAGGGGTGGCTCAAGTACAGAAAGTCCATGACCGAGGCCGGCGACTTCGCCTCCGTCGAGTGGACCGGGCAGGGCTCCATCCTCACCGACACCCGCGGCCGCGAGTTCATCGACATCCTGGGCGGTTTCGGCCTCTACTCCGCCGGCATCAGGCACCCCAAGATCGTCGCCGCCGCCAAGGCGCAGCTCGACCGCAGCCCGCAGTACAGCCAGGAAATGCTCGACCCGCTGCGCGCCCACCTGGGCAAGGTGCTCGCCCACCTGCTCCCGGGCGACATCCAGTACGGCTTCTTCATCAACTCCGGCACCGAGGCGGTGGACGGTGCCATGAAGCTCGCCAAGCTCTACACCGGCAAGGCCGGTTTCATCTCCACCGAGCGCGCCTTCCACGGCAAGACCCTGGGGCCGCTCACCCTGATGGGCAAGGCGATGTACCGCGAGCCGCTCCTGCCGCTTCTGGGCAACGTGCGCCACGTACCCTACGGCGACGCGGCCGCGGTCGAGAAGGCGATCCAGTCGGCAAACCAGGTGGGCGACGGCATCGCCGCCATGATCGCCGAGCCGATCCAGGGTGAGGCCGGCGCCATCATCCCGCCGGACGACTACTGGCCGAAACTGCGCGAGATCTGCGACAAGTACGGTGTGCTCCTCATCGCGGACGAGGTGCAGACCGGCCTCGGGCGCACCGGCACCCTGTTCGGCGTGGACCACTGGAACGTGACCCCGGACATCATCTGCCTGGGCAAGGCGCTGGGCGGCGGTGTCATCCCCTGCTCCGGCTTCTTCGCCAGCAAGAAGGTGTGGGAATGCATGGAGCCCAACCCCTTCATGCACTCCACCACCACCGGCGGCAACCCGATCGCCTGCGCCGCGGCGTTGGCCTACATCAACGTGATGCTGGAAGAAGATCTGCCGCGCCAGGCGCGCGAGAAAGGCGAGTACATCGTAGAGAAGCTGGAGGGGCTGAAGGCGAAGTACCCGAAGGTGCTGAAGGAAGTGCGCGGCAGGGGCCTCCTGATCGGCATGGACTTCCCGACCGACGAGATGGGGTGGCAGGTCGCCTCGGGCATGTTCAGCCGCCGCGTCTTGACCGCGGGCACCTTCATCAACGCCAAGAGCATCAGGATCGAGCCCGCCCTCACCATCGGCTACGACCTCATCGACGAGATGCTGGTCAGGCTCGAAGACGTGTTCAAGAGCATCGCCGGCGACCTCTAGCCGCCGCGGCTAGAGGGAAAGGGCTCTAAGGCGGGAAACCGACACGCATCGCCACGTAATCCGGAACGATTCAAATAAAGGGGGGGCGCTTTCGCGCGCCCCCTTTTTGACAACTATGCTGTAACAACTTATTGCGCCCTAACCCTCAACTACTACCTTAAAGGTGAACCACCATGCTCTCCGTGCTCTGCGGTCTCGCGACAGCCTTCTGCTGGGGGACCTGCGACTTCATCGGCGGCACCAGCAGCCGCCGCACCGGTGCCTTCTTCATGACCCTGGCCACCATCGCCTCAGGGCTCGCCATGCTGGTCCCGGTGGCCCTGCTGGTACGGGAAACACCGGTAACTGCCGGGGGGTGGGCGCTCAACATGCTTGCCGGCGGCTTCGACGCCCTGGGTATCCTGCTGCTGTACCGGTCCATGACGCTTGGCCGGCTGAGCCTCGCCGCGCCGCTGTCCGCACTCACCGCGGCTGCGCTCCCGGTGATCGTGGGTATGCTCACCCAGGGGATTCCCGACGGGAAGGTGGTGGCCGGGCTGGCACTTGCCCTTGCCTCGGTGTGGTTTCTGTGCCGGGAAGATGCGCAGGGGCCGGTAGAACCGCTCAAGCCCATCCACGTCTGGCTGCCGCTACTTTCCGGGAGCTGCCTGGGGCTTTTCCTGATACTCATGCATAGCGCGAGCGGCGGAGCGGTACTCTGGCCGATGGTAGCGGTCCGCTGCGGCGGGGTCCTGGTGCTGCTCTTGTTTATGGCTGCCGGAAAACAGGGGGGCGGCGACTGGGGCGCACTCCCCTGGCGGATGGTGCTTCTCAACGCATTTCTCGACGTTGCCGGCAACGGGTTTTACATCGTGGCGGGACAATCGGGGAGGATGGACGTGGCGGCGGTGCTCAGCTCCCTCTTTCCGGGCGCCACCGTCTTTCTGGCCTGGCTGATACTAAAGGAGCGGGTTTCGCGGCTGCAGATGGGGGGAATTGCGACCGCGCTGGCGGCAATCGCACTTTTGACCTGAAGCAGAGTGAGTACGGGCTACCCCCCGGAGATGAGCGGAAAGAGGGCCACTGTGTCCCCCTCCTGCAGCACGTGGTCCAGCTGTGCCGGGGCACCGTTAACCAGGATCACGCCCGGGCCGGGCTCGTTGAACCTGAGCTCGGCGATGCCGGCGCGCACCGAGGTGCCCGGAGCATACTCGCGCACGGCCTCCCTGAACCTGCCGATGCGGTAGTGAGCGAAAAGCTTGATGGTTACTTTCAATGCACCCTCCGATGCGGAAACGGCGCAGCCGGCAGTGAGACACCCGCCGGCTGCGCCTTGATCCTAGCCCCTCAGTTCCTGCAGAGACTCCTCGAGAATGGACATGCCGCGCTCCAGCTCGGCGTCGGTGATGACCAGCGGCATCAGTGTTCGGATCACGTTGCCGTGGTTGCCGCAGGACAGGACCACCAGCCCTTTCTGATAGCAGAGGTTGACCAGTTTCTTCGCCTCAGCCGCCGCAGGCTCCTTGCTCTCCCGGTCGCGCACCAGTTCCAGGGCCAGCATGGGCCCCTTGCCGCGCACCTCGCCGATGATCTCGTGGCGCGTTTGCATCTCGTCGAAGCGGGCGCGCATCTTCACGCCCAGTTCCTCGGCGCGAGCGAGCAGGCCGTCGGTGGTGAATATCTCCAGCACCGCCTGGGCCGCTGCCAGCGCGATGGGGTTCCCCCCGTAGGTCCCTCCCAGCCCCCCTACGTGCGGCGCGCTCATAACTTCGGCCTTCCCGGTTACCGCCGAGATGGGGAGTCCGCCCCCCAGGCTCTTGGCCGTGGTAACCAGGTCGGGGACCACTCCCCAGTGATCGATGGCGAACAACTTGCCGGTGCGCCCCATCCCGGTCTGCACCTCGTCGATGATCAGCATGATGCCGTGCTTGTCGCAGATCTCGCGCAGTTTGGGGAAGTATTCGGGGGGCGGGGTGACGAAGCCCCCTTCCCCCTGGATCGGCTCGGCGATGACCGCTGCAGTCTTCTCGGCGGCGACGTGGCTTATGAAGAATTCCTCCAGGTGTTCTGCGCAGGCGGTGTTGCAGCCTGGGTGCTTGAGCCCGAAGGGACAGCGGTAGCAGTAGGCGTAGGGCATCCGGTAGATTTCCGGCGCGAAGGGCCCGAAACCGAGCTTGTACGGCTTCACCTTGCTGGTGAGGGTCATGGTGAGGTTGGTACGCCCGTGAAAGCCGTTCTCGAAGGCGATCACCGAGGGGCGCCCGGTGGCGTGGCGCGCGATCTTGATGGCATTTTCCACGGCCTCCGCGCCGGAATTGAGGAAGATGGTCATCTTGTCCCCGTCGCCGGGTGCCAGTTCGTTCAACCGCGCCGCGAGGTCGATGTACAGGTCGTAGGGGACGATGTGGAAGCAGGTGTGCAGGAACTTCTCGGCTTGGTCCTTGACGGCGGCGACGACCTTGGGATGGCAGTGCCCGACGTTGGCGACGCCGATCCCCCCGGCGAAGTCGATAAATTCGCGACCTTCGGTATCCACGATAATGGCGCCACGGGCCTCCTTGACGAAGGACGGGGACAAAATGCTCACACCGGGCGGTACATGCTTGTTGCGCAACGCTTGCGACACTTCTGGGGTTCTCATCGATTCTGGCTCCTTTGACTGAAGTAGATTGCATGCGCGCCCGGTGCATGCCGCCGGGCACCGGGTAACCAGGTTATCAAGGAACGTACCAAAGCTCCCCCGCCTCACCCTTCCCCTTCTTTCGCCCTTTTTCCCCCACTTTGCATGGCACCTGCCCTGCCCTGCCCGGCAAACGCTCCCATCGAACGGCATCGGTTGATGCTCAACTGCATCGACAATGCGAATCAGCATCAACTCCGGCATCACGGTTAGCATCCTCTCAGGCGGGTTGCCGGCCCAGATGATGAAAACCGGCGTTAGGACAAAGGCGGCAATCTCGGGTTCCGAACCTGCCCGGCACATAAACTGCCCTTTCATCGCGTCCTCCTACCAGGAGCGCGCCCCGTATACGGAATCGGCGCGGATCGTGAATAAATCCTGCCACGGCATTCCTTCTTGCATTTTTGATGCAGCTATGCATTTATTGGCACACCACGGCATCCCAACCGCCGCGGCAGGAGAACCAGATGACGATAATGGCTGATTTCGTGGGCGAAACCGCCCCCACCCCGGAGCAGACCCACCAGGACGCATTCAATGCAGCGCAGTACAACGCCATGGGCGACGGCATCATCTCGGTGAACACCGCCGGAACCGTGCTGCTGTCCGACCGGGTCAGTCGCGTTAGCCTCGACATCTACCCGGGCAGTTCCCTGAGAGAACAGTTCCCCGCGCTGTGGAGCAAGGTGGTGGAGACCATGCGCGACCGCAGGCCCCGCTTCGAGTTGTCGGTTCAGAGGGGGGAAACGAGCTTCCTGGTCACGGTGAGCCCGGTGATGGTCGACGACGAGGTATCCGGCGCCATCTGCGTCTTCGTGGAGAACACCGATCTCGAGATCATGACCCGGCAGTTGCGGTCGTTCCGGGAACTAACCAAGGAGCTGGCTGCCATCATCGACTCCTCCTCGGAGGGACTCTGGGTATTCGACGGCTACGGTGTGGTGCTGCGCGTCAATCCGGCCGCCGAGCGCAACAACCGGGTCAAGAAAGAGGTGGTGGTCGGCCTGACCGCGCGCGAACTGATCGAGCAGGGGTACATGGAACGCTCGCCTGCACTGGAAGTACTCGGGTCCAAGGGCGTGGTCAACATGCTGGTCAACGAAGGAAACCGCAAGCTCATCGTCACCGGCACGCCGGTTTTCGGCGACGAGGGGGGCATCATCAGGGTGGTGGTCTCGGAGCGGGACATCACCGAGATCGACAAGCTGCAGCGCGAACTGGAGGACCAGGAAGCCATCAAGGGGCAGTTCTGGCACCACATGCTGGAGCAGCAGCAGGCCGAGCTCGCCTCCCAGACCATCATCGCCAAGAGCCCGCGCATGATCACCGCCCTGCGCCAGGCGGTCAAGGTGAGCTCCGCCGACTCGACCGTGCTGATCCACGGTGAATCCGGCGTCGGCAAGGGGCTCTTTGCCGACCTGATCCACAAGAATTCGAGCCGCAGCGCCAAGCCCATCATCAAGCTCAACTGCGGCGCCATCCCGGAGTCGCTCATCGAATCCGAACTGTTCGGGCACGAACGCGGCGCCTTCACCGGCGCCCAGACCGCCAAGCCCGGCTACCTCGAGCTCGCCGACAACGGCATCCTCTTCCTGGACGAGATCGCGGAACTGCCGCTGGCCTCCCAGGTGAAGCTTTTGCGCTTTCTCGAGGACGGGCGCGTGACCAGGCTCGGCGGCACCACCGGGCGGACGGTCGACGTGCGCATCATCGCCGCCACACACCGCGACCTGGAAAAGATGGTGGTGGAAAAGACCTTCCGCCTCGACCTCTACTACCGCCTCAACGTGATCCCGCTCTACATCCCCGCGTTGCGCGAACGCCAGGAATGCCTCTTACCGCTCATCCGCCACTACATCGACTATTTCAGCCAGAAGGTCGGCAAGCAGAAGCGTCTGGCCCGCGCCGCCCTCGACGCCCTGCTTGCCTACAGCTATCCCGGCAACGTGCGCGAACTGATGAACCTGTGCGAGCGGCTGGTGGTCATGTCCGAGACCGAGGTGATCGACCTGCAGGACCTCCCCAAGCAGCTTTTCGGCAGTCTCGAAGAGAAACCGCTGTCGCAGTCGGAGCAGACCCTGCCGGTGTGGCCAGGTGACATGACCCTGGAGCAGATCCTGGAAAGCGTGGAGCGTTCGTTGTTGAGCGACGCCATGAAGGAGCACGGCAACCAGTACCGGATCGCCGAGGCACTCGGGATCAACCAGTCCACCGTGGCCCGCAAGCTCAAGAAGTACGGCGTTTCCTAGCTTCCCCTCCCTCTCCCCCCTCGCGGCGGATGCCTCGCCGCATTCATGATGCCGAATTGCATCAAACAGGGGTTGGCGGTATCGTCGCCAGCCCCTGGCCGACCATTTCACAACGCCCACCGCCTCACCCGACCGCCCCTCTGCCATCCCAAATCATCCTGCAAAACAGGTTTTTCCTGCCAATCTCCCGGGAATACGCCACTGCATCGCCAACCGTATACGCATCTGGCACGCCTCGTGCTGATCATCCCGCCCAAAAGTCCCCTCATGAGCAACTGCAATGTAAAAAACTGTTGTACTTCACCCAAAGGAGGAAGAGATGAGCAAAAGCGGTTTATTGGCAGCAGCGTTGGTTCTGATGTTAGGCTCGGCGGTAATGGCGGCGGACGGCGATCCGCATGCAAAGGGCGAGGCGCCGGCCCTCCCCCCCGGGCCCAAGGTGAACGGCGATGTCTACATCGGAGTGATGAACAAGTACCTCTTCCGCGGCAACCAGCTCAACGCCAACAGTTCCTTCGTCACCCAGGGGGGCATGGATCTTACCTACAACTCCTTCACTTTCAGCTACTGGTTCAACAATCAGAACCGCGCCAACGGCTACGCCAAGGCGAAGACCACCGAGAACGACGCTATCATCAATTACGCCCTTCCGGAGCTTGTGAAGGACGTCACCATCAACGTCGGCGCCCAGTACTTCTCGCTCGATGCCGCCGAGGATACCGCCGAGTTCTACCTGCGTGCCACCTACAACACCCTGCTCAACCCGACCCTGGGAATCTACTGGGACTTCCTGGAGGCGCGCAACGACGGTCTTTTCTATACCGCCTCGGTCGCCCAGCCCGTACCCCTTATCCAGGACAAGCTGACTCTTAACCTGGGGGCGTTGGTTTCCTACAACCAGCACAACCCCAGCGCCGCCTACACCGATCTCGATTCCCGCAGCGGCATCTACAGCGACTGGCACAACTACGAGCTTTCCGCCACAATCGACTACAAGGTGTTGAATAACGTGACCATCACCCCCTCCTACATCTTTTCCGACCATCTGAGCAGCAACGCCAAAAACGTCGGCATCGGCGCGAAAAACTGTTACGGCATCAAAGCCATGCTCTCGTTCTAAATACCCCGCCTATCTGCAGGGGGGGGACGCCCCCCCTGCAGTCTCCCCTTCCAGTTTTCTCCCTGTCCACGTTCCTGTCCACGTTCCTGTCCACGTTCCTGTCCACGCCCGGATGCAAACCCGCAGCCAAGATGCGGCAATGCATCCCAAACCATGCCTCAGGTATCCCAGCGCCGCGCACGCCAGCGCCGCCCCCCTGCCTCCAGAAAAAAAAAGCAGTTCAGACCGGGGCTCACCACGATCAACAGCGTATACGAAATATCGTTTTATATCAGCCGTATACCAAAAATAGCTTCGGCCACCTGACCAGTTGCCAACACGCCTCCAGCCGCTTCTCCGGTCACGCCTCCTTTCAGCGTGGCATGTCCCGTGCAAAATTAGAAAGCGATATCACATCGCATTTTGCTGTCTAAAGGAGATTCAGTGATGACGAGAGACGTAGCGTACGCACAAAGCGAAGCACAGAGGATGCTGAACCTGCTCCTGACCCCGGAGCACGAGGTTCCGGCGGCGGAGCGCGAGAAGATCGAGCAGGAGACCGTTGAGAACTTCGCCAACCACATCAACAAGGGGTGGCTCAAGTACAGAAAGTCCATGACCGAGGCCGGCGACTTCGCCTCCGTCGAGTGGACCGGGCAGGGCTCCATCCTCACCGACACCCGCGGCCGCGAGTTCATCGACATCCTGGGCGGTTTCGGCCTCTACTCCGCCGGCATCAGGCACCCCAAGATCGTCGCCGCCGCCAAGGCGCAGCTCGACCGCAGCCCGCAGTACAGCCAGGAAATGCTCGACCCGCTGCGCGCCCACCTGGGCAAGGTGCTCGCCCACCTGCTCCCGGGCGACATCCAGTACGGCTTCTTCATCAACTCCGGCACCGAGGCGGTGGACGGTGCCATGAAGCTCGCCAAGCTCTACACCGGCAAGGCCGGTTTCATCTCCACCGAGCGCGCCTTCCACGGCAAGACCCTGGGGCCGCTCACCCTGATGGGCAAGGCGATGTACCGCGAGCCGCTCCTGCCGCTTCTGGGCAACGTGCGCCACGTACCCTACGGCGACGCGGCCGCGGTCGAGAAGGCGATCCAGTCGGCAAACCAGGTGGGCGACGGCATCGCCGCCATGATCGCCGAGCCGATCCAGGGTGAGGCCGGCGCCATCATCCCGCCGGACGACTACTGGCCGAAACTGCGCGAGATCTGCGACAAGTACGGTGTGCTCCTCATCGCGGACGAGGTGCAGACCGGCCTCGGGCGCACCGGCACCCTGTTCGGCGTGGACCACTGGAACGTGACCCCGGACATCATCTGCCTGGGCAAGGCGCTGGGCGGCGGTGTCATCCCCTGCTCCGGCTTCTTCGCCAGCAAGAAGGTGTGGGAATGCATGGAGCCCAACCCCTTCATGCACTCCACCACCACCGGCGGCAACCCGATCGCCTGCGCCGCGGCGTTGGCCTACATCAACGTGATGCTGGAAGAAGATCTGCCGCGCCAGGCGCGCGAGAAAGGCGAGTACATCGTAGAGAAGCTGGAGGGGCTGAAGGCGAAGTACCCGAAGGTGCTGAAGGAAGTGCGCGGCAGGGGCCTCCTGATCGGCATGGACTTCCCGACCGACGAGATGGGGTGGCAGGTCGCCTCGGGCATGTTCAGCCGCCGCGTCTTGACCGCGGGCACCTTCATCAACGCCAAGAGCATCAGGATCGAGCCCGCCCTCACCATCGGCTACGACCTCATCGACGAGATGCTGGTCAGGCTCGAAGACGTGTTCAAGAGCATCGCCAAGGAGCAATGATTATCTGCCGCGGCCGGGATTCTTCCCGCCGCGGCTTTTTGTATACAGATAAAACCATTTTTGTTATTTATTCCAATGAACGGAGAACCCAATGACAGATCAAGTTAAAGAAGTGCATCTGTTGGAAACTGGATTTGAATCGTTCGACGACGGCGGCCTCAAACGAGGGCTTAAGGACCGCCACGTCATGATGATTGCCCTGGGGGGCATCATCGGCTCTGCTTTCTTCCTCGGCACCGGTTCCATCGTCAAGGACGTCGGCCCGTCCGCCTTCATCACCTACGCCTTGGGCGGCCTCATCGTCTACCTGGTCATGATCGCCCTGGGCGAGTTGGCCGTCGCCATCCCCATTTCGGGCTCTTTCGTCACCTACGCCTCCGAATTCATCTCCCCCTCCTGGGCGGCCGGGGTCGGCTGGAGCTACGTCTTCAACTGGATGGCCTACATACCCGCAGAATGTATCGCGGGGGGCATCATCATGAAGACCTTCGTGCCAGGCACCAGCGAATTCATGTGGGCAGTCCTCTTCGGGATCGTCATCACGGTGGTCAACATCTCCCATGTTGAGGCCTTCGGCGAGATCGAGTTCTGGCTCTCCATCGTCAAGGTCATGGCCATCGTCGTCTTCTGCGTAGTTGCCGTTCTCATCTACTTCAACGTGATCCCCAACCAGCACCCGGCCGGCCTGGGCAGCACCTACCTGACCGGCAACGGTGGCATCTTCCCCAACGGCGGCTTCGTGCTGCTAACCACCATGGTCATGCTGCTGGTCAACTTCCAGGGGGTTGAGATCATCGGTCTTACCGCCGGTGAGGCTAAAGATCCCAGCAAGACCATCCCTACCGCCGTGCGCAGCATCACCATCAGGGTCATCATGCTGTTCATGGTCCCAGTATTCCTGCTGGTGACCATCTTCCCGTGGGCCAAGGCAGGCGTCGAAGGCGGCTCCGTCTTCGCCGCGGCCCTGGAGCAGTACGGACTGCACTGGGCCGCCGGCCTCTTCAGCTTCGTGGTCCTCACCGCCGCCCTTTCCTGCGCCAATTCCGGCCTCTACTCCACGGTCCGGGTCACCTGGGCCATGGCGCGCGAAGGGATGGCACCGAAGTTCCTGGGCGCCCTTAACAAGCACCAGGTTCCGGGCAACGCCGCCCTCTTCGTCATCGCAGGCGTCTGGTTCTTCCTGGCAGGCTCCTACTTCTTCGCCGCCTCCAAGGTGTTCGTCGCCCTCCTCTCCATCTCAGGCTTCACCGGGACCATCGCCTGGATCTCCATCATCTGGTCGCAGATGAACTTCCGCAAGCGCCTGGTCGCCAACGGCTACAGCACCAAGGACCTCAAGTACGTGGCGCCGGGCTTCCCCTACCTCGCGCACCTGGGCATCTGGAGCATGGTCGGCTGTCTGGTCTTCACCGCCTTCAACGAGAGCCTGCGCATCGGCTTCTATGCAGGGGTTCCGCTGCTGATCCTGCCCATCGTCATCCACAAGATGCGCAAGGTTGATCACGAGTTGCTGGCGAAGCTGCACAGCAAGGTGCGTTTCGACGACCTCTTCAAGCCGCGCACCACCTGCGCCGTCGACTACGCAGCCGCCGAAACCGAATAGCCTCCCCCTGCACCGGGCACGAAAAAGGGGCCTCCCAACCGGGAGGCCCCTTTTGATTTATCCACGAAGCGCCGCGCGTCCCCTAAGGTTCCCTCCTTGTGAAAGGGGGGCAGGGGGGAATTGCGTTGTTTGTACTGTAACACCGTGAGATGCCACTCCGCATCCGGAGATGCAACCGGGCATGAACCACTCAAAAACAAAACAGATGCATTTACGGCCCTTTACGCGAATTAACAAACCGAACCATTCAATCCTCCCCTGACCAAACACGCCAGACGCCCGGCGCATGCATGACCGCATCACTTGCAGGGTGTGCCCCATGCAACGCCGTTGTCTCACCCCCTCGCCCCATCCGTGCACAACGTGTAAATCCGGCGGAACTCCGGCAACTTACCACACACTCCCCAATCATCACGCAGCAACCACCTCCCCCCCCTTCCTTCCGCCACAATGGCACACCTTATGCTGTTTACACAAACGGCCGCCCTGGAGTCGTAGCAATTGCAGCCCGGATCGAGGCGGCGGCGAACACAAGGCATCAAGATGGCAGCGTTGCCATTTCATCCCGGCCACTGGCCGTACTAGGGGAGTTACCGATGGATATTGTTGATGACCGCATTTCGGGGAAGGTGCAGCGAGTCATGAAGCAGAACCGCTCTCTCGCCGACCGGAACCTCGCATGGATTCACTCCCGAATCCATCCCTATTTCTTCATCACCATGCAGGAGGAGATCGACGCCATCGCCATCCTGGCCGACGGGCTGCACAACCTGTCCCGCAACCGCCGCATGATCCTCGCTGACCGCGACCGGATGCTGATCCAGGCAGTGCTCAACCGTCCCGGCTCGCTGTACGAGACCCTGCGCACCTTGAAGGAGCGCGAGATCTCCTACGCCCATTTCGCAGTCTCCAATGGGCCGCTTCCCGACTCGGAGCACCACCTGGAGCTGCAGCGCTTCGAGTTCGACCGCAAGACGCCGCAGGAGGTGGCGGCAAGCAGCGACAAGGCCCCCACCGCAATCAAGCGCCGCATAGCGGCGGCCCTCAAACGCGACTATCCCGATTTCGACCACAAGAGGCTCGATTACCTCCTCAACATCCTCTGGATCAACAACCAGGACTACGTGCGCATCTCTCCCGCCACCCGCGTGGCGCGCACGCTGGCGCTGTTCCAGCGCACCAGAAACAACAGCGGGGTTTACCTCGACGCCGAGCCCGCCAACACCGGCGAGACCCGGCTCATGTTCGCGGTCGGCAACCCGCCCCAGCGCGACTTCCTGCAGCAGACCATGGAGGTGTTCAACCGCCTCGAAGTGAGTGTGAAGCGGGCCTACTGCCTTACTATCAGCAACGAGATCCACCCCTACTTCCTCGGCAACTTCTACGTAACCACCCGCGACGGCGCCGAGGTCACCCGGGGCTCTGAACTCTTCCTGCGGCTGCAAAGCGAGCTCTACAACACCCAGATCCTCTCCACCGCCTCCCCCTCCTACGCCGAACTCGTGGTCAAGGGGGTGATGAGCGGCGAGGATGCTCTGCTGGTCAACGCCATGATCGGCTTTTGCCACACCAACCTGGCGCACACCCATCCGGACAGCTTCGACCTCGAAGGGATCATGCGCGCCTTCCACAACCACCCCGACATCGCCCAGCAACTGGTGAAGCTCTTCCGCTCCCGCTTCGATCCGGCCGTCGCCGACCGAGAGGCGCACTACGCCGCGGTGCTGGACGAAACCACGCGGGTCGTGGACAGCTACAACACCGGGCACGGCTTTTTGGACGAGTTCCGGCGCACCATCTTCCGCTGCGCGCTGCTCTTCATACGATACACGCTGAAGACCAACTTCTACGTGCTGGAGAAAAGCGCCCTCGCGTTCCGCCTCGACCCGGGCTACATGTCCGAGATGGAGCCCAAGTTCTCGGCGGACCTCCCCCCCGAGCGCCCCTTCCGCATCACCTACTTCCACGCCCGCTACGGGCTCGGCTACCACATAGGCTTCTCGGATATCGCCCGCGGCGGGTGGCGCACACTGATCACCAACGGCCGCGACGACTACGTGACCTGCGCCAACTCGCTCTTCCGCGAAAACTACGTGCTCGCCCACACCCAGCACCTCAAGAACAAGGACATCTACGAGGGGGGCTCCAAGATGGTGGTCGTGCTGGACGCGGCCGGCATCCGGGACCGCGACCTGGTCACCCAGCGCCTGTACAAGCTGCAGTACTCGCTGATCAACGCCTTCCTCGACATCTTCGTAACCGAGAACGGGAAAGCGAAGGATCCGCGCGTCGTCGACTACTACGGCGAGGACGAGCCCATCGAGCTCGGTCCCGACGAGAACATGCACGACGCCATGGTCGAGCTGGTGGCGGCCCAGTCGGTGCGCCGCGGCTACCTTTTGGGCATCGGGATCATGTCCAGCAAGAAGGTAGGCATCAACCACAAGGAGTACGGCGTCACCTCGGCGGGGGTGATCAGGTTCGCCGAGATCACCATGGCCGAACTGGGCATCGACATGCACCGCGACCCGTTCTCGGTGAAGTTCACCGGCGGCCCCAACGGCGACGTGGCAGGCAACTCCATGCGCCTTCTGCTGGAGCGCTGCCCCAAGGTTGCCATCCGGCTCATCATCGACGGCACCGGCGCGCTCTACGACCCGGCCGGGGCCGATCGCGACGCCCTGGGCAGGGTCGTGCTGCAGTCCGACATCGACGCCTTCGATGCCGGTGCCCTGCATCCGGGCGGCTTCATCCTCTACCGCAACCGGACCCGCCGTGACGGGATGAAGGAGCTCTACTGCAAGGTCATGCGCGACCAGGATGGGCTCAAGGAGCTCTGGATCTCCAACGACGAGTTCTACCGCGAATACAACTCGCTGGTGTTCACCGTGGCGGCGGACCTGTTCATACCCGCGGGCGGCCGGCCGGAAACGGTCCGGGAGCACGACTGCGACCGCTTCTTCGCCGAGGACGGCACCCCGCTCAGCCGCGCCATCGTGGAGGGGGCCAACTCCTTCATCACCCCAAAGGCGCGCATCGAGCTGCAAAAGCGCGGCATCGTGCTGATGCGGGACGCCTCCGCCAACAAGTGCGGGGTCATCTCCTCCTCGTACGAGATCATCGCCAACCTGCTGTTGACGGAGAAGGAGTTCCTGGAACAGAAGGAGCCCTACGTCCGCGACGTGATCCGCATCCTGAACAAGAGGGCCGAGGACGAGGCGCGGCTCATCTTCCGCCGCCACCGCGAGGCGGGCGGGGCACAGCTCTTCACCGAGATCTCCGACGCCATCAGCACCGAGATCAACGCCCAGTACGCGACCCTGTTCAACTTCTTCCAGAAGCACCCGCAGCTGTGCGACCGGCCGCTGTACCGGAAGGCCATCCTCGCCCACCTGCCCGGCATGCTCGCCGACCGGCCGGGATACCGGATACGGACCAAGGGGCTGCCGCCCAAGTACAAGTACGCCATCCTCTCCAGCGAGATCGCCTCTTCCATGGTCTACCGCGGCGAAAAGGAGAGCGACGGCTACCGTGAGCTCCTGGAGGCGCACCTGAAACGGTTGTCGGCCTGACAACGCCTGGGTGGCGGACCTGCACACCAACACATCGAAAAGAGGTAAAAAAAATGAGATTTACCACCACTACCCCGGGGAGCGACCCGTCCGCGGTGCTCTACAACCGCTGCACGGTCTCCCTTGGGGACGGCACCATAACCATGGAAGAGATACCCTGCCGCAACCTTGAGGAGGTGCTGGGCGGCTTCGGCAGGTCATTCCAGATGCTGGCCACGCGGCCGGTGCAGCAGGCATACACGCCGGAGAACCCGCTCATCCTCAACACGGGGCTCCTTACCGGAAGCAACGTGATGACCGGGCTGCGCAGCTACTTTTCCGCCTACAGCCCGCTCAAGCAGTCCCGCAAGGGACTTCCCGCCGCCATGTGGTCCGCCGCCAGCGGTAAATTCGGCAGCAAGCTCAAGTGGACCGGCATCGACGAAGTGGTATTCGAGGGGCGCGCCGATGAGCCGGTCTACGCCGTCTTCCGCGCCGGGGCGAACGGGCCGGAAGCGGAACTGAAACCCGCCGGGCACCTGCTCGGTCTCAGCAGCCACGACAAGATCATGGCCCTGCAAAAGGAATATCCGGAGGCGCATTTCGCCGCCATCGGTCCCGCCGGAGAACGCTACCGGGAGGTGCTGATGGGTGCCGTCGCGCTCAGCACGGAAAACCAGCTGAAGTCCGGCGAGGACAAGTGCCGCTTTGCCGGTCGCGGCGGCATGGGGAGCCTGATGGGGTACAAGAACCTGGTCGCCATCGTGGCGCAGAGCGAGGACCGGCTCCCGCCCATCGCTGCGGAGATGCGGGACGTAAACCGGGACGTAGTGAAGGGGGGCGGCTCCAACAGGTTCCAACCCCTGACACAGGGGGGCGGCGGCGGGACCTGGGCCAACCTGGAAGTGCTGGACGTCTTCAAGGCGGTGCCGGAAAACAACTTCCGCTCCATAGCAGGCAAGCGGATCGAGGGACTCTACCGCGACAGCGTGGATAAGTCGCTCCACGTGCGCAGCGAAGCCTGCTTTCGCTGCGGGGTACGCTGCCACAACAACCTCTACCGCAAAAACGAGGACGGCAGCGCCGGCGAATTCATCGCCAAGTTCGACTTCGAGCCGCTGAACCTCTTCGGCACCAACCTGGGCATTCACAACGGGGAGCAGGTCGCCGAACTGATCAGGCTGTGCGACAACCTGGCCATGGACGCCATATCCCTCGGCTCCACCATAGCCTACGTCCTCGACTACAACGCGCGCCACCCGGAAGACACCATCCTCAACGGTGCCACCTTCGGCGACTACGACAAGGTGCGGGAGCTTGTGCTCGCCACCGGCAATGGCAATTGCGACCGCATCGGCCACGGGGTGCAGCGGCTCTCCACCCAGCTTGGCGAAACCGGCTACGCCATGCAGGTAAAGGGGCTGGAACTCCCCGCCTACCTCCCGGAAACCAACCCCGGCTACGCCTTCGCCATCGCCGGCGGGCATATGTCCATGGGGACCCACATGATGGTCGCCCGGGAGGGAAAAGTGGGGCTGAACGATTGGGTCCACGCCATCACGCAGCAGGGACTGCTCCAGGTGGGTTACGACATGATCGGGCTGTGCAAGTTCGTGGGGCTCGGCCTCGGCCACGACTTCGTGGTGC
The DNA here is from genome assembly GCF_018986915.1 of Geomonas oryzisoli. Lineage (NCBI taxonomy): Bacteria > Pseudomonadati > Thermodesulfobacteriota > Desulfuromonadia > Geobacterales > Geobacteraceae > Geomonas > Geomonas oryzisoli. Next base: position 2,035,877 of record NZ_CP076723.1, on the reverse strand, counting down.
GGGCGGTCAAGGCCGCGACCGGGTTGGAGGTCACTTCCGCGGAGATCGTCGCGGCGGTACGGCGCGCCTACCTGAGAGGGCTCGCCCTGGAGTTGCGCCAGGGGTACCAGGACGACGAGTACACCCTGCCGCAGCAGGTTTTCAGCGACCCAAACCCGAACATCACCCTGCCCCGCTTCGTCACCCAAGAGTTCCTCGACGAGATGAAAAAGCGGGTCTGGGACGCATTCGAACCGGAAATGGCAGGACTCTTCGCCTGAACCAGCCGGGAAAACAAAGAACAATAAGGGAGGAACGATGATTACTGAAATGAAGACGTCCTACCGGGTGGTATCCGATGCGCGGCTGGTCGAGCTCAGGGACCGCGAGAACCGGATCTTTCTGGAGCGCACTCCCGCGTCCCGAAAGACCTTCGAGCGCGCCCACGAAATGCTCCTGAACGGGGTCCCGATGCCGTGGATGGGCGACTGGGGCACCTCCCACCCGATATTCGTAAAAAAGGCGCAGGGCAACAAGATCACCGACATCGACGGCAACGAGTACCTCGACTTCTGCCTGGGGGACACCGGGGCCATGTTCGGTCACTCCCCCGAGGCGACCGCCGCCGCTGTCGCCGACCAGGTGCGCCACGGCATCACCACCATGCTCCCCTCGGAGAGCGCCCTTGCCATCGGAAGCGAACTCGGGCGCCGGTTCGGCCTCCCCTTCTGGCAGGTCGCCATGACCGCCACCGAGGCGAACCGCTACGTGCTCAGGATCTGCCGCGCCCTCACCGGACGGCACAAGGTCCTGGTGATGAACGAGTGCTACCACGGCTCCATCGACGAAACCCTGCCGCACATAGGCCCCACCGGAAAGCTTGAGCTCCGTTCCGATTTCGACATGAACCCCGGCGTCCCCAAGGACGCGCTCACCCGTGTAGTCGAATTCAACGACATCGCCGCACTGGAAAAGGAGCTGGCCCACGGCGACGTGGCCTGCGTCCTCGCCGAGCCGATCATGACCAACTGCGGCATGGTGCTGCCGGCGCCAGGGTATCACGAGACGCTCAGGGAACTTTGCACCAGGTACGGCAGCGTCCTGGTCATCGACGAGACCCACACCCTTTCCACGGGCCCCGGCGGCTACACGGCGGCCTACGGCCTCAAGCCCGACTTCGTCACCCTCGGCAAATCCATCGCCGGCGGCATCCCGGTGGCGGTGTACGGGTTCACCCGGGAGATCGCAGACCGGATCAATGCCTCCTTCGGCAGGAAGAGCGTCTCCGACCCCATGGGGATCGGCGGAACCCTGTCCGGCAACATGTTCGCCATCCGCGCCATGGAGGCCACCCTGAAGCACGTGGCCACCGACGATGCCTTCGAGCGGATGATCGCCGGCCAGCATCGGCTCTCGGACGGGCTCGATGCGGCTCTGAAGCGGCACGACATTCCCTGGAGCGTGACCAGGAGCGGTGCCCGGTGCGAACTGCAGTTCATGCCGCGTCTGCCCAGGAACGGCTCCGAGGCCAAGGCCCATTTCGACTGGGAACTCATATACTACACCCATCTCTACCTGGCCAACCGCGGCGTGCTCATCACCCCGTTCCACAACATGATGCTCATCCCCCCCATGGCCACCGACGCCCAGATCGACACATTGGTGCAGGTGTGGAGCGACTGCATGGCGGAGCTTTCCGCCCGCTAGCGCCGGAATTTAGCCCGGCGCACCACAGCATCCAAGGAAACAAAAAAAGGGGGACCGCACCGGCGCTCCCCCTTTCCTTTTCCCCTTACCTTCCGTCCCCCTACCCCAGATGCCTCTCCCGGAGCGCCACCTTGTTGATCTTGCCGACGCTGGTCTTGTCGATGGCCTCCACGAACTTCACCTTGACCAGCACGACCTGCTTGCTCACCACCCCCTTGTCGGCGTACTGCCTGACGTGGTGCGAGATGTCCTTCTCGGTGATCTTCACCGACGGCTTGGGAACCACCAGGGCCAGGGGACGCTCGCCCCATTTCTCGTCGGCCTTGCCGATCACCGCCACCTCGGCCACGGCAGGATGGTGAGCGATGATGTCCTCGAGCTCCAGGGAAGAGACCCACTCACCAGCGACCTTGATGACGTCCTTGCTCCGGTCGGTAATACGCAGGTAGCCAAGCTGGTCGCGCACCGCCACGTCGCCGGTGTGCAGATAACTTCCAAGCCAAAGGCGTTCGGAGGCCTTGTGGTCTTTGAGATACCCCTGGGTGAGCCAGGGAGAGCGCACCACCACGTTGCCCGCGCTTACGCCGTCCCGCGGCAGCTCGTTGAGATCGGCATCCACCACGCGCAGGTCCACCAGCGGCAGCGTAAGGCCAGTCTTGCAGCGGACTTCCGCCTGATCCGCGTGGGAGAGCTCAAGCATCTCGGGCGTCAGCTGGGAGATGGTGAGGATGGGGCAGGTCTCGGACATGCCGTAGCCGGTAAAGACATCCATACCGGCTTTCAGCGCCTCGACGCAGAGGTTGCGCGACAAGGCGGCGCCGCCGATGATGAGCTTCCAGCCGCTTAAGTCCATGCGCGCCGCATGCGGGTGCTTTAACATCATGTGCAGGATGGTCGGCACGCAGTGCGAGAAGGTTGCCCCTTCCTTTTCCTTCAGTTCCAGCAGGGTCTCCGGGAGGTAGCGGCCCGGGTAAACCTGCTTCAGCCCCAGCATGGTGGCGATGTAGGGGACGCCCCAGGCGTGGACGTGGAACATGGGCGTTATGGGCATGTAGACGTCGTCGCGGTGCAGGCAGCCGTGCGCGGTCGCGGTGCCGAGCGTGGTCATGAGGGCCATGGTGTGCAACACGAGCTGCCGGTGGCTGAAGTAGACCCCCTTGGGCATCCCCGTGGTGCCGGTGGTGTAGAACGTGGTGGCCCTGGTGTTCTCGTCCAGGTCCGGGAAGTCGAAATCGGGGGACGCCTTGGCCAGGAGTTCCTCGTATTCGCCGGCGAAGGGGACGGTATCGTCTTCCTTGGCCTCCTCGTCGCTGATCAGGATGTAGGTGCGCACGTTGTCGATCCTGCCGCGGATCTGTTCCAGGATGGGAAGAAACTCCGCGTTGACCAGCAGCACGTCGTCTTCGGCGTGGTCGATGGTGTACAGGATCTGTTCCGGCGACAGGCGCACGTTGATGGTGTGCAACACGGCGCCGATCATGGGCACCGCGAAGAAGAGCTCCAGGTAGCGGTGGCTGTCCCAGTCCATCACCGCGACCGTCTGCCCGGGGCGCACCCCGAGGTCGGTCAGCATGCTGGCGGCCCGCCCTACCCGCTCCCTGAGCTGCCGATAGGTGCCGCGGTAGAGGTCGCGGTAGACGATCTCCTGGTCCGGGTTGTCGACCACGGGGTACAGCAGCATGTTCTTGATCAGCAGCTGGTAATCGAACGCGGAAGGGGTGCGCGGAATCAGCAAATCACTCATTTATATCCTCCTCATTGAAGCAATGGTTAAACTTTTACCCAACTGTCTGCCGCCTACCTACCGCTGGAAAGTCCCCCTTGATAAAGGGGGATTTAGGGGGATTTGTTTTGGGTTGCGGAAAAGCAAATCTCCCCCCCCGCCCCGCTTTGAAAAGAGGGAGCGGCAGGCAACGGAAGATGGTCACTAATCAGGAAACCTTCTGGCAGTCATCCAGGAAATTCTGCAGCACCTCTTCTTCTACGCCGGCCAGGGCCGCGATGCGGGACAGGCGCGGGAAGGACCACAAGGTGCGCCCCTCGGCAAGACGCTGCCCGTCGGCATCGTAGATGGCCATCACCACCTCCGCCTCCGGGGGATCGAAGGTGAGCACCTGGCCCACAACCCGGATCTCGGTGCCGGTAGGGACCGGTTTCAGAAAACGGACGTTGATCTCGCGGGTCACCCCGAGCCTGCCGTGACGTGCGAAAAGCGCGTAGGCGGCGGCCTCGTCCATGAGCGCGGAGATGATCCCTCCGTGCACCATACCGTCGAAACCGCAGTACGTCGCGGGGACGGCGGTCAGGCAGGCGACGCCGTCGGCGGTATGGTGAAAGCGAAGGCCCAACCCGTGCGGGTGCCCCTCCGAGCAGACAAAGCAGGAGCCGGGCCAGCGCCCCTGAACCGGCGGCAGGTTAAGAACGGACGCATGCTGGTCCGCAGTGCAACATTCATTCATCGATCCCTCCTGAAAATAAACTTGAATGCGACTCAGCACCTCATGCAGCGCACATTTCCCTTCTCGCCCCAGCGGCGCAGCGCCTGGTTCAGTTGCTCCATCCCCTCTTCCATCGACCTCGCCAGGGCGAACCGGAACAAAGGCGCCAGCACGCCGCGAAACTCGGAGTCGAGCCGGACCTCAAGGCTCTCGGGAGCAACCACCCGGATGCGGGAGGAAAAGGTCCAGGTAAGCACGGGACGTCCCAGGAAGACACTGTGCCACGAGAGTCCCCCCTCCCCTTTAACATCAAGCGTCGCCTGCACGGTAAAGGGATCGATCCCGGGGAGATGGACCACCATTTCGTGGCTGCTCCCCACGGTACCGGGTCCGGCAAGCTTGGGAAACAGCGGGTTCCACTGCGGGTAGAGGGAAAAGTCGCTCAACAGCTCCCATACCCTGTCCCTGGTCGTTTGCAGCACTGTTTCGGTGTGGAAGGGTTTCATGCGGCCTCTGAGGCTAGTTAAGTCACAAGACCCGCAACTTTACTATTTTTCACATCCAGATGCCATATTTGTTTGTATACGGAGGCAAAAAGTTTGACTGGACCAACAAAAAGCCGCCCTTTTCGGGGCGGCTTTGCCAGTGGCTTCGCTTTGTGTGTGAACTCTACCTTTGGAACAGGGATCCCTTTTCGATCTGGTTTTTACGGATCTCGTACTCTCTCCTGTCGATCTTGCCCGCCCGGTAGTCAGCCTCCACCTGTTCCATCTGCCTGTGTGCACTATACTCGTAACCGCCGACGCCTAGCGCAGCGCCGCCCAAGGCACCGCCGACCGCGCTCCCTTCGCGGGAGGCACACCCGGAGGCGAGCGCAGTTACCACCATGCTGATTATGAGAAGTATCCTTTTCATAGCTGCACTCCTTGTACTGAGGATTATGGCAAAATGCCCAGTTCAGGTTAGCACAAAGGTTAAATTTTTCACATCTTTTCCTGTTGCCCTCACGGCTCCTTCCCGGCCGGCGGGAGCTCCGGCGCCGGCTCCCCCCTGAAGGTCCAGTACAGAAACCACAAGGAAGGAACCAGTATCGCGGCCCCGACGGGAAGCACGGTCAGGTATGCAACGAGCGTACTGCGCGGTGCTGCGGCGGCTCGCAGGGGCATCTCCTGTATTATGAGATCGGGATGGAGTGCGGCGGCAAAACCGGCCAGGGTAAGGACCACGGTGGCACCGGTCATCACCTGCGCGAGCCGGTAGTGCCTCAACAGCAGCAAAAGCTGGGTGGTCACCCCGGAGAGCACCGCGCAGACCACACAGAGCATGGGCCAGGAACCGAGCAGCCTGTGGGAGAACTCCGGGGCCGTCTGCAGGGCGAGCGGGATCATGACCGCGGTCACCACACCGAGCGCCACGCCGGCGGCGATCGATGCGTTGCGGAAATCCTCCTGGAGCGCACCGCTCACCCGAACCGTCATGTACACCGGCGCCAGGTAAGCACACATGCAGAGGGCAATCACGCCACCCATGAGGGTAAAAGGGTTGAGCCAAACCGCGGTACCGGTAGCGACCACGTCGTTGTCGATGGTGATGCTGCCGGCCGCAGTCGCCGACACCGCCATGCCCAGGGCAAAGGGGGTGAGCACACTGGCGATCTCGAAGACCAGCGCGGTGAGAGGCAATTCCCGGCCCGACGCCCTGCCGTAGTGCCGGAAGGCATAGGCCGCCCCCCTGAAGTTGATTCCCACCAGGGCGACCACCAGCGGTGTCATGAGCGCAATAAACAAGGCGGAAAAGCCGGCAGGAAATGCCGTGAACAGCGTCACCACCACGAAAATGAGCCAGACATGGTTGGTCTCCCACACCGGACCTATGGCATTGAAGAGCGCCTCCCGCTGCTCACGCGCCCGGGGCCCGAAAGCGAGCGCGGTCCAGATGCCTCCTCCGAAATCGGCGCCGCCGAAAAGGGCGTACAGCACCAAGGCGAGAGCGGCCACCAGGGCGGCCAGCGATACCGGATCAGGCATGTCCCACCTCCTTGCCGTCCACACCGTGGCGCCCCTGGTGACGCAGCAGCAGTTTCAACATTCCGGCGGTCAGGCAAAAGTAGACCACGACAAAGGTTACAAACACGGAGACCATACCGGCGTTGGGGGTAACCGATTGCGAGGTGCGCAGGTAGCCCTGCACCACCCAGGGCTGCCGGCCGAACTCGGTCACCAGCCACCCGCTCTCCAGGGCGATGATGCCGAAGGGAGAGGCGAAGATGAGGTACTTCAATAACCGAGGCCCATCCGGTACCACCTTTGTGCGCCAGCGCAGCCACCAGAACCAGCCCAGACCGATCGCCATGACGAAGAAAGAGCCGACCATCAGGTCGAAGAAGGGATGCACCAGCCTGGGATCGGGCGTTGTTCCTTGGGGAAACGCGTCGAGCCCCTGCACCACAGCATTGGGGTCGTCCTGCGCGAGAAGGCTCAAAAGCTTCGGGATGCGCAAGGCGTAGAGGACCTGCCCGTTATCCGGATCCGGCCAACCGCCGATCACCAGGGGCGCGGCAGCCGAGGTTTTGAAATGCGCCTCCATCGCGGCCAGCTTCGCCTTCTGAAAATGTGCCACCGAATCGGCAGCCCAGTCACCCGTCACCAGCATGAGGGGCGCCGTCACCGCAGCCACCGAAAGCGACAACACCAGCGCCTTTTTCGCATCGACGGTGTCCCTCCGCCTGAGGAGCAAGGCGGCGTAGTAGCCGGCAACGGCAAAGGACGTGGCGACATAGGCGGCGAGGGTGCCGTGCAGCGCCTCGTGCGGCCATGCCTCGTTGGCAAAGGCCTTGAGCGGCAGCACATCGGAGGGGGATCCGTTCACCATCCGAAACCCGGAGGGTGCGTTCATCCAACCGTTGGCGCTGATAACGAAGATGGCGGAGATCGCCGCGGCCAGGGTAAGGGGTATGGTGCAAAGGAAAAGAGCACGCCTGGAAAGCCGTCGTTCACCGTAAAAGTAAAGGGAGAGAAAGATCGCCTCGGTGAAGAAGGCGAACCCTTCCATGGAGAAGGCCAAGCCGATCATCGCCCCGCTGAAGGCCATGAACCTGGGCCACAGCAGCCCCAGCTCGAAGGAGAGGATTGTTCCCGAAACGGCGCCGATGGCGAAGACAACGCCTGCGGGGAGGACCCAGCGCCTGGCGATTCGGTGCCAACTGTCATCGCCGGTCTTCAATGCCAGTCCTTCGGCCAGCATGAGCAAGAGGGGTAGACCGATCCCAAGGGTGGCATAAATGATGTGGAAGACAAAGGAAACGCCCATGAGGGCACGGGCAGCGAGGAGGTTATCCATGGTGCCTCCGATCAAACATTAATTCAATTTAAGTTTCCTGATCGAGGTGGCGTTGTCAAGAAAAGGCGATGGGAGGACAGCATCAAACTTTTTTTCTTGCGCGCTGCAAAAACGATGGCAACATTAACACACGCCAATCAATCCAAGTTCTGAGAAGGAGGACGCCAATGCCCCATAACGATCTTACGCTTCCAGAGATGGTCGCCAAGTCAGAAGAGATACGTCGAGCGCTGACGCCGGAATTCCACGCCTACATCCTCTCCCTATTCCCTACTCCCGACAAATATGCCCAACTGCACAACCGATTGGAGGCGAGTCTCACCGGCTATTTAAAAGGCGACCCCGAACAGGTCAAGGAGTGCGAAGAGGCGGGGGCCGAACTGTACCAAGCTATCTCCATCATCAACGGGTTCAGTAAAGCCGTGAGCCCTATAGACCCTTCGTTAATGAACAAGTTCAACGTGGCCCCGAAGCCCGCAACTACCTCAGCTGCTATTCCGTTGCTAGCTGCCAACGACCTGAGGGTCCATTTTGACAAACAGGGACTCCCTTACTGCTCGCTTACCAGGCTTGCGGGTGCGAAGGGGTACGAACTATGGTTCAGCGAAAGCGAACCCAGCGTTGAGAGCAACTGGTCTTTCCTGACCTGGTCGACGAATTGCCAAGGAATCTACCTCACCGGGTTAAACAGAACAAAAACCAATTACCTGAAGCTTAGGGGCAAGCGAGGCAACACCTTGGGCCCCTGGTCCAACATGGTAATTTTGCCATCAGTCTGAGTGGCATCCCCCCCCTGGTTCCCGCCAGGGGGGTCCCCTCCCCTTCCGACTTCTCCGTCCTTCTCTCCCTTGAAATTCAGACGAAACATTCCCTGAAGAAAGCACGGCAGACAACAGGTCTTTCGTCAGCTCGCTCGGCGATTTGGAACCAAATTGGTCGATTAGAAAATAGATTTATCGATTTGAAATCAGAATCGACGAATTGAAATCAGAATCGTCGAATTACGATCAGAATCGTCGAATTACGATCAGAATCGTCGAATTACGATCAGAATCGTCGAATTACGATCAGAATCGTCGAATTACGATCAGAATCGCCGAATTGAAATCAGATTCGTCGATTTGAATCCTGAACGATCTGAAGTTAAGCGGAATTCGACGCATCAGATGGAAATCCGCCTTTACCGAACTTAATCCGCCAGATACACTCATGGAACTCTGTGTCCCAAACCGGACGATATCTGTCCTTCGGGCCACTGGCAGGGGCTGATGCAATTGGCGATAATGCACCCATACCGAATCAAGGAGGCAAGTGATGAAATTCATACAAGTTCGCAATGCGACGGCGAAGCTTGAATATGGCGGGAAGAGATTTCTGATCGACCCGGTTCTGTCCGAGAAAGGGGCGTACCCGCCCTTTGCGGGAACGGTCAACCAGCATCTGCGCAATCCGCTGGTGGACCTGCCGGTACCCGTGAAGACATTGCTCGACGTGGACGCCGTCATCGTCACCCATACCCACCTCGACCACTGGGACGAAGCGGCTAGAAACCTGATCCCGAAGACGATGACTATCTTCGCCCAGAACGAAAAAGATGCCGCCCTGCTTCGGGAGGCCGGCTTTACCGACGTCACCGTGCTCACGCAGCAAACGCAATTCGCCGGCATCACTCTCATAAAAACATCGGGGCAGCATGGCAGCGACGCTGCCATGGCGAAACTCGGTGATCGTTTGGGCGAGGTATGCGGAGTGATTCTCCAGCATCCCGACGAGAAAACCCTCTATCTCGCCGGCGATACCGTCTGGAACGCGCATGTGGCGGACGCGCTGCGGAAATACGCACCGGGCGTTATCGTTCTCAACTGCGGTGATGCCCAGATCATCGGGATTGGGTCCATCATCATGGGGAAGCAGGACGTTCATGAAGTTTGCAAAGCCGCGCCGGAGGCCACCATCATAGCGAGCCACATGGAGGCCATGAACCACGCCGTGCTGTCGAGAAAAGAATTGCGTGACTTCCTCAAGGAAAATGGCATGATACAGCGAGTGCTCGTGCCTGAGGACGGGGAGACCTGCGAGCTGTGAGCCGCGTCAGTTGCGGTTAATTCCGGAGCAGTGCAAGAGGATTACATGTCGGTTCCGTCTGTTGCAGTCGTTGCCATCAACCACTTCAGCCCGTTCCACTTCTCGGTGCCGTGCATCATCTTCGGCGACGTTCTGCCCGGTCAAAAGCTTTTCAACCTGACGATCTGTGCGGGAGAGCCCGGTGCCTTGCGCTCCCGCCAGGGCTTCAGCATCGAGACGTGCGTCGGGCTGGAGGCCCTGGAGGAAGCGGACATCGTCATCGTCCCCTACTGGCGTGATCCCTCAGAGAGGCCGAACCAGGAGTTGCTCGATGCCCTGGTTGCGGCGTACCAGCGTGGCGCCCTGGTGGTTGGGCTGTGCCTGGGAACCTACGTCCTCGCTTACGCCGGCCTGCTGGATGACCGCCGGGCCGGTACCCACTGGGAGTTCGAGCAGGACTTTGTCACCCGTTTCCCCAATGTAGAGTTAGACACCAACGCCCTCTACGTCGAAGACGAACGGTTGGTCACCTCGGCCGGGACCGCGGCCGGTCTCGACTGCTGTCTCTACCTGGTGCATCGGGTACATGGCCGGGCCATCGCCAACAAAGTTGCACGGCGCATGGTCATCCCGCCGCATCGCGAAGGCGGCCAGGCGCAGTTCATCGAGCAGCCCGTCCCCCTTTCCACCCGCGACGCCAACGTCAACAAGCTGCTCGAATATCTGCGCAACAACCTCACCGAGGAGCACAGCCTGGACGAACTGGCGGATTACAGCCTAATGAGTCGCCGCACCTTCACCCGGCACTTCCAGAAAGCCACCGGTATGTCCGTCGGCGCGTGGCTCATGAGCGAGCGTTTGCAACGGAGCCAGGAGCTATTGGAGACCACCGGCCACTCCATAGAGAGGATAGCCGAACTGGTCGGTTTCCAGTCCGCCTCCTCTCTGCGTCAGCATTTCCGGGCCCGATTCAACGTCACCCCCACCGAATGGCGCAAGACCTTCCACCCCGGCAGCCCCGGTGCCTGATGTTGCGGCGCTTTCCAGGCGTTGGATCCCCTGTCCTAAGCGAAAATTCATTCGGTGGAAGTTTTTGCTGTTGATACGCAGCGTTGCGCGTCCCCCTAGCGTCCCCCCCCTTTTTTCGAATGGGGACAAGGGGGATTTCTCTTGGAGTAATACTTAAAAGGTGGAGAACTGCTGATTTCTTAAGAGGGAACGGGATCAGCCCAGGGATTAAAAATAGAAGCACGGGTAAGCTTGTAGTCTGAGGCATCTCTTGTCACGACAGTCATGCCATAGATGATCGCGGTGGCAGCGATCAACAGATCTGGTTGCGTAAATGTGTGCCCCTGCTTGCGTCCAACGTCAACAAGCATCCTCCACTTAAACATGACTTCTTCAGTAATCTCAAGAGTGCGACCCTCAAACATCGGGCGAACTCTGAGGGTCAACCAGTCGTTCAATTCGGCCCGCCGTCCCGCATCTTCGAGCAGTTCAATGCCAAATCGGAACTCTGCAAAGGTCACCGTACTGACAAATAAAGTTTCTATGGGTTGTTGTTTGATGAAGTTGATAACCTTCGGCTGAGGCTTTGGTTTGCGAATCTCCGAAAGGATATTCGTATCCAACAGCCATCGCCTCATAGGTCGACGTCCCTAACCGGCATCGTGATACGCGATGGTTCGATATCGACATCCCTGTAGGGAGACGATTGAATGGCCTGAATAAGAGCGTCCCCCGTAATCTCTCCGGTGAGCCGTCGGAAATCTTCCGTGGAAATTACAACCACTTCATCCCGCCCATAGACGGTAACATGCTGTGGCCCTTCTGCCTTGGCACGCTTTACGACCTCGCTGAAGCGGGCCTTAGCAGCCTGCAATCGCCAATAATTCGGCGTTGGATTGTGTTTAAGTCGTGTCATGCTCATGCACCTGGTTAAAGATAGTTAGATCGACTAGGATAGTATAGCAGGTTTCTGCGGCCAGCAACACAAAGGATGGTTTTGTATGATGCTTGATCGGTGTAAACCGATGTATTAGCATGGGCGCAAGCCAACCTACCCCAGGCACAAAAAAAAGAGCCTTTCGACATCGAAAGGCTCTTTTTTTATGGTCAGTTGACAGGCACCAGGTACGAAACGGAGCGGTAATCGTAACCGTATCCAGGGCTGAATTGGGCACCGTCGACATAGACGAACCGGATGTACTTGACCAGTGAGAGGTCGACCGGTCCGCTGGCACCAGTCGTGGCAGCCGCCGAAATCGCCAATTCACCGCCCGGCGTCACAAGACCTGTGCTGGAATGGTCTGACGCGGAATATTCGGTGATCGTGTAGCCGAGATAGACACGGTTGGCATCGTAGAGCCAGCAGTACATGTTATACGCCGTCGGCTCGGCATTGAAATACATGCTCCTTATATTGGCCAGCCCCGTACTGGTTATCGATCCGACACCAGCCGAGTACTGAAGTGCATAATTATAGGCCGAGAACCTTCCCAGTGCCGCAACGTATTGCGAGGTATTGCTGTTCGGGGTCCAGTCCTCTTTCACGTACACATAGGGATGAGTCGCATCGGCGGAACTTCCAGGCTCATGAAACTTTTTCTGGATGGACGATATGGTCCCGTTTTTCAGCCTCAACGTGAAGGTCCAAGTGCCGGCGAGCGGGAGTCGACTGGGAGTGTTGGAGTTGACAAGCCTTCCGGTCACATATGGTCCGTTTCTCGTGGTGCCGAAAAGATTGCTGGTTGCCGTGACAGTCCAATGGCCGCCATCAGGAGCGGTCACAGTAAATCCCTGGATATCGCTGGTAGCAAGCGTTTGGTCGTAATAGAGCCATACGCCCAAGCCGATGTCGTGGCTGGATAAGTCGGCAGGCGCGTTGTCATAAAGCCAACCGACACCGCGGAGCAGCCCGTCAATCGACTCTTCATCGCCGCCACCGCCCCCGCATCCGTACAAAGTAACAGTACAGGCAAACAACAATACCATCATCAAACGAACAACCAATTTCACGCACACCCCTCCTTAAAGTATAAATACATAAAAACATGAAATAAAAAGATGCCGGTGTCCCCTGGGCTCCAAATAACGGCCAGGCCTAGCCCCGCGGCATAAGCTACCGGGATCTAGTAGGGACGCACTGCGATTGTCACTCTGGTTTTTTACAAATTGCTTAAAGACAGGTAGGACATATGCCGTCTTACTTCTGCCATTGCGGGCCATGGGCCAGCTACTTCACATCTTTCGTTACTTTGACGGATCGGATATTGAAGCGACCTTTTTCTATCGATAGGGTCACGAAAGCCGTCCCTCCGGATGGACAGCAGTTTGGATCGTTTTTCCGGTAGAGAAGTACCTCTGCAGTCATGCTTTTTAGATCAGGCCAAACTCCGCTCAAGACATGAGTGCCACGGGGCAGATATTTTTCGAGATCATCAAGCCATCGATTCGAATCCAGGTAGCTCCACCTTTTAGCCCCTTCGTCCCATATGTAGTAGTCACTTTCATTGAAATTACCGGTTCCATCAAGCCTGATTGGGACGTATAGGATTTTCCCGAACTGGTTCCGAAGTAATTCCGGCTTCTCGTATTCGCGCAAACCTATGTCGGATGAGCCGCGATCAAGGAACAGTTTCAATGGTTGTGATGGTCCATCTTGGACATATACTGATAAGCCTCTTTTGCCATAATAGGAGTCTGGCGTGCAATTCCCTGTTTCACCTGACTCAGCAGGAACTATGCAGTAAAGGGTGTAAAGATAGGTCTTGTTACCTTCAGTGCCAATTCTGCCGGATTCTGAAACCTGACATTTAGAGATATCGTCGATGTCATTTCGCTTAAGAAACTGCGGGCAGGTCGAGGTAACAGAGCGGACAGGCACCCAAACAGGCTCCTGAAGCTCTATCACGCGATCATTATAGATTTTGAGCAAGGCTTCTCTATCAATAAAGGCATTTCGTCTTTTCAGCCACTCACGTTGAGTTTGTAGAAGCATGTCTCTATCCGTGCTCTTCTTTAAGGCTTCTTTAAAGAGCAGGGAAACCCGATCGTCAGCAGCAGACAATTCGAGATCCTTGCAGATGAGCTTCTCCAATTTGGTTCCAGCCTTGGTGCAGTCGAACCCAGCAGCCAATGCTTCCCAAGGTGTTATTAGTAGCAGAAACACGAACAGGTGTGTAATGATCGTCATGACAGTTTGTCCTTGAGCCTGGCGTGACCTTCGCGACGTGTCGAGGGGGGGCAATTTCTGCCTCACCTCGCTATCCTCCGTCACTTTGTGTTGACGAGAAACTTGAGTCTAGAAACCTCGTTGAGGTCGATCTTATGGTCTCCGTTGAAATCAATCCACGCGTAGGCATATAACGTCCCGGCGTACCGAGACAAACTTATTTCCTTACCTGTTTTCAGGAAATAGAGATTTCCCGCAACAAAGGAGTTTTCGGATTTGGTGGGTTTGAGCCCGCTGTATTGATCCAGAGAGTTATTGGACGACAGGGGGTCGGTGGGATCAGCAACAAACAAGGTGTCTGAGTTGCTTTCTGATGCTCCGGTCAGCACCGAGGAAAGCACACTCAGCTTCACCTTTTTGCTTTCCCTGAATTCACCGGCATCTTTCTCAGCAAGGTATATCCGCAGGCTATTGTATTTCGTAGTGATGGTGAAGGCATCGTTCGTTAACCGATACGTCAGGTACCCCTTCTCCCATAGGGCATTCACCACCTGCCCCTTCTGATAAATGGAGAAGCCGACCTTTTGGCCATCAGTAATGTACATCCCGTTACTGTTAGTGCCTTGAGGGGGCGTAGAAGGAACGGACGGTGTCGCACAGGCTGTGACTAATGCGGTTATTACAGTAGCTGTGAATAGTTTAAGAAGCATGTGTGGTTCCTGGTTGATATATGGCCGGCAAGATCGTACTTTGTTAGAGGCGGGGGCGATGTCGACTTTTTTACTTCACTGTTTGCCAGACAAGTAAATCCCAAAATCGAATAACGTCCCGATAAGTAGAAACGGTTACCGATTACCATATTCGGTTAGCATGGGCGTTACGATCTTTTGCAGTACGTCTTCGGTTGACTGGACTGCGAACAAAGGCAAAGAGTGAACTTTTCCTTCGAAGGCAAGGTAGGAATCCTCGTACTTCAGGGAATCTCTAGAAACAGAGATCTTATCTCGATAATAGAAAAAGACATGGTTCATAACCTGCTCAAATTTGGTAAAATCCGGCCTCTTCGTTCGTATGTTATAAAGCATCCCAGCAGTAATTGTTGGAACCTTAGTTTTACGACCTTGTAGTTCAATATCGAGAAAGAGTACCTTTAGCCCGTCTTTGAAGTCCGTAATGGTCTGGCCTTTGTAGTCAGTGCAGTCATCAGACGCGACGAAGAAGACAGTAAAACTTTTAGATAGCCATGATTCTACGTTGACCGCTTCGAGCCCTGTGGACTTGCCAGAAGTGACTCCGTAGCCAGATGGCTTGCCGATCCGGAACCCCTCATGCTGTAGTAACCCCTCAACTTCCTTAATCAAGTACGAGATTTCGAAGAACAGCTTTTGCAGGAAGTCGAGCGCGTTTGTTGTCTGGGTCTCAAGATGGGCAATGGTCACTGTGCACCTCCTAGTAAGAGTCTGATGTGAGCCGGAGTTTCGATTGAAGAGTCCAACAGACGACCGAAAAATGTTCGGTTAAAAAATAGCCGCCCCGATGATGTGGTAACGTCAGAGAACTTTTTGAGACTCTGCTCAAAGCCGATGAAGGCACCCCTGAAAACCGCATCCTCTGCATTAAAAAAGATCACAGGCGGAGAAGGTTGAATCTGAGTACTCAAGCGGGTAAATGGAAGGAAGCCTCTTAACTTTTTCTTTTCCAGGAGTTTATAGAGATCTGTAGCAAATGCCTCATCCGGGGTAGGCTTCATCTCCTCAAACGTGTTCAGTAAAAGAGCGGCAATCGAGTGCCAGTTTGTCCAGTGCAGGGACATTCTAATATAATCAGGCAAATGAGCAAATAGCTTCGCGGGTAAAGTGTAATGAGACGTGATAGTAATAAACCTAAAAATCTTTTCTAATCTCGCGGCCTCTGTCGCGCCTTGCTTGAACTCGCGGACAAGTTGCTCTTCTTTTTCCTCAAATGCCTTGCCGAACCCCGAGAGATGTTTGGCCTCAATAAGGATATAATAATCGTCCACGATGATTACCAAATCCGGCTCTGTATTTTCTTCATATCGCGGCCAAAATAGGAACTGCGCTTTGTCAAGAGCAGCATTTGAGACTTCCATGCCCAATGATTTTAGAAAGCCTTTTAAATACACGTGACGATTAGCATATTTGAAAAAACTGAAGATATTTGAAGTTAATAGGTCTTCCATTTCTTCTGTTCGACGTGATATTTTTCCTCTCAACTCGGCCTGAATCATTTTGGCTCCAATTCAGTATAAACATCAAAGATACGCACATAAGCTCATAAGATTATGTAGGATAAACCTATATTCTTATGTGCGTCCCTCTGCCGCTCTTCATAATCCATGTATTACTCAGTAAGATAGTAGCTGAAGTGGGCAGCTGTAACGCTGGTGTCTATGCAACTTCTAGGGAAGCAGCAGGGACGTTGATAACTCATGTAACTTTTTCTGGGATGGACATGACCAGGTACAAAAGCCCAACACGCCACTCACATTCTCTGCTAGCCGTGATGCTATACCACGGGCTCCCTGTCCAAGTCTGAATACGGGTAGTGCCCCTGTGCTTTTAGTTTCGAAAGCAGCATCTCGCCACCTTGCTCCATGGCGTACTGCATCTCGCTCTTGTAAATCTCAATGACCGCCATCACTCCAAATCCCTCTTGAGAAACCGGCACTTCACCATAATTATCAAAGATTAGACACTTGCCGCCGATGTCATCGAAATCCTCGGGAAATTCGCACGTCTCTTTCGGATTGAGAGTCGCCTCGGAGCTGTATCGGGCGACGGGGTTCAAGATAGAGCTTATATTGCGCATTGCTTTCTTGAAGGGACTGATGTCATCGCCCTGGTCAGCTTCCAAGTCATCATCAGACATAAGATGCCTGGTGAACATCACCAGTTCGTACTTCTTGAATGCATCGTTTGAAGAACCTTTGGAACAAGCAGGTGATACTTCTTTGGTTGCGATAGCGGTACCGGCAATACCGTTTGGATAGTAGTAGAGATCCAATGCTCCGCCGATTTCGTATGGGATAATGGAATGCAGCACCATGTCGTGCTCCCTCCCAAGTACGGCTGCCATCACATCACTTTTCTTGTTGAACCAATCCTCTTCCAGTCTTTCAATTTCCTTTTCATCCCGCTTTTTGAATAGCGAAATTATCTTACCCAGCATTGAACCTCCCAGTACAAAATCAAAATAAAGTGCGGCCTGCCACAATGAGGAACGGGTATACGATCGTATTCTCCTCGGAACGTTCAACCGCCGGCACCACCAGCCTGTTTAGGCGTTACGCACCCGCACACGGCTGACAAGATCAATCGTGTCTATCACCGTTTCTTTGCCGTTCTTGTCCTGCCGGAGCAGGTATTTCCCATTGGAGAAGACGATTTCGCCGTTTTTGCCCAAGTCGAAGTCGATTACGCCTTTCTTTAGACAGGTGAGACTGCCGTCTTTTTCAAGCCGCATTAATTCCCAACTCCGCGGCGCGATGCCGGGAAATGCGTCGCCTTTATCGCTGTTTTCTTTGAATGCTTTCTCGGCATTTACCATGTTGCCGTTGATGAATATGTCCTTCGGGTCTTTGGGCTTTGCCTTGGTTGGATCAGGCCCGGCTGTGGATAGCGGCTCGCCCGTGTAACGCATACTGAAAAACTGAAGAAACGAGTAGACGGCGCGGCACAAACGGTACGGGATCAGAATAAAATCCTTGAAGGTCATGCCTTTCGAGCCGGGCTTCTCGTGGGGCCGCTTGATGAAGTGGAGTGTGTCTTCGCCGTCGACCTTCGGCAGGAAACAATCGTAACCGGGGACCGAGACCACCTCGTGTATGGCCCCGGAGTCAAGGTCGAGCCGGTTGATCAACTTCTCACCCAGCCCAACAAAGCGACCTTCCGCGTCAGTGCCGACACCTGCTGAGTCATAGTAGATCGACCGACTGCCTCTCTTGGCCCAAACCGGGTTCTCGTCGTAGCAGTCACCTTCAGTCACCGTCCGATACCGTGACATATTGGGTTCGAATATGGCCAGGTGCCGCTCCCACGCGGAATCCTGGACCGAGATGACAATCTCTTCGGTCTTAGGGTGATAATCGAGGTTCAGAAACCGGGTCGTGTTATCATGAATAATGTGGCCTTCGGCTTCAGCGTCGTCCTTAGGGTTTTTTATAAACATCCCCGAGTAGCTTTCTACCGCCAACGTATAGACAACCTTGTCGTCTTTCGCGAAGGTCAGACCGTTTACTGTTGCACGCGCATTTATCTCCTCCAAGTCCGGCGCAGCGCTTGTATGTTGTCCTTGAAAGGCCGCGCCCATGCCTTCGGTCTTCCACGCGTTTTTCTTGTGGATGGATTCACGGTTCAACTTATATCTTTCCAGGTAGTGACTGCTGCCAAGAGCCGTGAAATTCCCTTCGCAGCATCCCAGCCTGTTCTTTGTTGCAAATACGATCATTTCATCCATCCAAGGTCCTCCTTGCTACAATACTGACCTAGCCCGATTAGCTAGAACGGATTTGTCTTTCTACCTAAAACAAATCCCCCTAAATCCCCCTTCGCAAAGGGGGACTTTTCACCATCCCCGTTCGCAAAGGGGGACTTTTCACCATCCCCCTTCGCAAAGTTGCCATTTGAAGCCAATTTGGCCGTGATCTGTCCCTACCCCGCTTACGCCTTCGGCAACGCCGCCTGCTTGTTCACCAACGCGGTCAGGTCTACACCGGGTAACAGACGGCTCAACTGGCCCATCAAACCGTCTCCTGCATTGCCGCCGCCGGTTACGAGGACGTCGGGGACGATCTTGATCTTGCCTTCCTGGATGGCTGCGGCGATCAGTTCGACGATCTTGATCTGCTTGATGGCTTCTTCGCCGATGGCTTCCTGCTGCTTGTTATAGGCCTGGGCTGTCGCTTCGCCGATGGCGGCGATCTTGGAGGCCTCGCCATCGCCTATCGCCTTCAACCGTTTCCCTTCACCAGCCCCTTCCAGCGCCTTGGACTCGGCATTGCCTTCCGCGAGCGTGATCATCTCGGCTTTCTTCTGGGTCGCTACCTTCACGGCGATCTCCGAGGCAACCAGCGTCGGCTGCTGGTCGGCGGTGGCACGCATCTTCTCCATCTCGGTGCGCTCAGCCTGGCTCTTCTGCTCCATCTTGTACATCTCCTGCTGCTGCTCGGCGATGATCCTCTTGGTCTGGGTCTGCATTAGGTCCTCGGGGAGCTTGATCTGGCAGATCAGTACCGAGACACACTCGACGTGATACTTCTCCAGGTCGATCCGGGCGCGGGACTCGGCCTTGGCCTGCTCCTCTGAACGGCTCTGCAGGAAGTTCATGGCCGAGGCGGTGGAAGCCTGGTTGCGGAAGGAGGAATCGATCATCGGATGGATGACGTGCTGGATCAGGTTGTCGATGGAGCCGACCTTGGCCACCATATACGGCGCCTGGTCGGGACGCACGCGGATGACGACTTTGACGGACACCTGGATCGGGAAGCCGTCCTTGGAGATGACGGTCAGCTGGTCAAAGCGGGTGTCTTCCTGGTCGTCCCAGTCGATGGTGATGTTGGTGGTGTCGATGATGTAGGCCATGAAGGCACGACGGTTGAGGTAGTAACGTCCCGGGCCGGCTACTTCTTCCTGGATACCGCGGAATCCTTTGGGAACGACGTACTTCTCTTTCCCCTCTTCTTCCGAGGCGCCGGTCTGGGAGGAGCCGAGACGTTTCTTCATCTCTTCGGTGGGGTCCTCGCCGACGTTGGAAACGATGACGCCGACCTGCCCGCGCTCGACCACGGCCACGTCGTCGATGGCGACGCTGAACATGAGAGGGTTGATGTAATAGGTGCCCGGGCGCAGTACGTCGAGCTGCGGTCCGCGCTGGCCGTGCTTCAACAGGAAGGCCGAGCCGTCCTGGTAGTCGTTATGGCCGGTGATCGGCGATGCCACGTACTCGCGCTCGGGGAGCGGGATGCCGTCCAGGGCGGTGACGAGACCGATCTTGTTCGCCTCGACTACTGCGGCCGAATCGACCTGGATGTTGAACAGGTTCAGGTTGATGCGGTAGGTACCGGGGAGCAGCACGTCGATCTGCGGCCCCTTCTGCCCGCCATTCTTGAGGAAGGCTTCGCCGTTCTCGAAGTTAGAGTGTCCCGGTACGCTCTGGGCCAACAGACGCCCCATAGGAATGGGAGCGCCATCCTGGGCCGTGACCATGCCCACCTCCCCTTTCGCGATGATCACGGCCTCGGCCTTGGTCACTTTGAAGAGGTTGGGATGGATACGGTACACGCCCGGCGGCAGGATCTCGGTCTGGGGCCCCTTCTGGCCGCCGTTCATGATGAAATCCTGACCGGACTGGAAGGAGTTGTGGCCCGAGACCACGGTGGCGAAGATGCGGCCGGCCGGGATGGCCGAACCGTCGGCCGATTCCACCAGGCCGATCTCACCGTCACCGATCTTGGTAGCGGAGCTCTTGGTGACCTTGAAGAGATACGGGTTGATGCGGTAGTTGCCGGGAGGGATGATCTCGATCTGCGGCCCTTTCTGCCCGCCGTTGTTGATGAACGCCTCGCCGTTCTGGAAGGACGCATGACCTTCCACGGCCTGTGCGAAGATGCGCCCCTCCGGGATGGCGACGCCGTCCACGGACTCGACGATGCCGATCTCGAAGTCCTTGATCTCCGTGACGTTCCCCTTGGTCAGCTTGAAGAGATAGGGGTTGATGCGGTATTTGCCCGGAGGAAGTATCTCGATCTGAGGCCCCTTCTGGCCGCCGTTTCTGATGAAGGCTTCACCGTCCTGGAATGAGTTGTGACCTGGTACGACGGCGGCGAAGATGCGCCCGGACGGGATGGATGTACCGTCGACGGATTCGATCAGGCCGATCTCGTTCTCGAGGATCTCGGTGAAGACGCTTTTGGTTGCCTTGTAGATGAAGGGGATAAGGAAGTGCAGTCCCGGGCCGAGGGTGCGGGCCTGGATGCCGACTTCATTCCCAAGGGCCACGACCCGCCCCTGGGGCATCTTGCTGCCGAACCAGCGCCGTTCGATGAGGGCGATCTCGTTGCCGCCGACGATCACCACTGAGTTCCAGAGCAAAATGACGAGAGCGGCGAAGGCGAGAAGGTAGAGATAGTGATTACCAAGCCAAGTGAAGAGATTTACGGGATCTGACATGGTGCCTCCTGGTGGTGACGGGTTTCGTTCATGCGGTAATGGGCAGCGGCAGAGGAGATAAACACACGCCCATTAAAAAAGCCGCCAGTGCGGGTAAGTTGCACTGGCGGCTCAAAAAATGGACGGTTTCCTCTTCCTGCTGTCATGCTGACCTCTTAGAAGATTCGGGACGGATTTCATTTATACTCTTAGTTGCACCTTCAGGTCAATGAGAATGGGTCAAGGTGGGGAAAATCCTGATGTGGATTGGAACATGGGGGACAGACGAAAGGCAAATCTTCCCTGCCCCCCCTTTGACAAGGGGGGAACGCCGGGGCACGGGATCGGTTGTTTCAGCTCAGCGAGCTTCACAAGGTAGTAAGGGGACAGGCACCTGGCGGAGCCAGTCCCCTCCTTCGCAGTTTCACCTAGCACTAGGGAGACAGGCACCTGGCGGAGCCAGCCCCCCTCCAGCAGGGGACGGTTGTCCGAATAGCACCCACTATGTCCGTATACCGGGCACCACCTCTGTCCTAAATCCACACGATCTACCGTAAAACCTCGATTCTCCCCTTGGCACCATATGTGTAATTACCTGGTAGATC
Source organism: Geomonas oryzisoli (assembly GCF_018986915.1). Lineage (NCBI taxonomy): Bacteria > Pseudomonadati > Thermodesulfobacteriota > Desulfuromonadia > Geobacterales > Geobacteraceae > Geomonas > Geomonas oryzisoli. The sequence continues at coordinate 2,014,405 of NZ_CP076723.1, read as the reverse complement.
ATTTGAGCAACCATCCCGGAAATCCTCCGGGCGGTGAGCATGAATGACAGAACGCTACACAGTACGGGAGAACAAAATTGAACTTCAGCAATTGGAAAGTGTCCAGCAAAATGGCGACCGGGTTTTCTCTGGTCCTTCTTCTCACCTTCGGCACGGGAATATTCTCCGTGATACAGCTGGGCCGGGTCTACAGCTCCGCCCATGAAATGGAGGTGAACTGGACGCCGAGCATCGTGGCTATCAGCAATATGAACATGATCACCTCCGACCTGCGTGTAGCGGAACTGCAACACATCATGTCGACGTCCAAGCAGGAAATGGACTCATGGGAAAAGGAAATAGCGGACTGCATCAAGGCTTACCGGAAAAACGAGGCCACTTATAAGCCGCTGATTTCGTCCAAGGAAGAAACGGAACTCTACGGCCGCATCGAAGCCCTGTTCCAGCAGTACCTGGCGGAAAACCAGAAGCTGATCGAGCTGTCCCGGGCCAACAGGAACGACGAAGCAAAGGCGCTCATCAGGGGCAAGTCCCAGAAACTCTTCACAGAATTTTCCGACCTGCTGACAAAAGACGTCGACCTCAACGTGAAAGGCGGGCTTACCGAGACGAAACACGGGGCCCAGTTGTATCAATCGGCCCGCATCTGGATCTTTGGCGCCCTGCTCGCCAGCGTGGCCCTGGCGGCGTGTCTCGGCGTGGTCATCACCCGCGCGGTCACGAAACCGCTGGGGGGCGAGCCCCACGAGGTGGCCGGCATCGCGAAACGGGTGGCGGACGGCGACCTGACCGTTACGGTACCTAGCACGGGGAACGACGGCAGCATCATGGCTGCGATGAAAATCATGGTCGAGAACCTGCGGCAACTGGTCACCCAGGCGGTCGACATCTCCGCCGGCATCGCATCCGCTTCCAACGAACTGCACGCGACGGCGGAACAGATCGCGACCGGCGCCGAAGAGGTCGCGGCCCAGACCGGCAGCGTCGCTACGGCGAGCGAACAGATGGCCAGCACCAGCAACGACATTTCGCGCAACTGTTCGGCGGCAGCCGAGGTCTCCAGAGAGACAGCGGATGCGGCACAAGAGGGTTCGGCAATCGTCACCGATACCATCAACGGCATGAACGCCATCGCCAGAAGCGTCACCGAGAGCTCCAATACTGTGGCGGCCCTGGGCGAGCGCTCCGAGCAGATCGGCCAGATCGTGGGCACCATCGAGGACATCGCGGACCAGACCAACCTCCTGGCCCTCAACGCGGCCATCGAGGCGGCTCGCGCGGGCGACCAGGGACGCGGCTTTGCGGTGGTCGCCGACGAGGTCAGGGCCCTGGCGGTGCGTACCACGGCGGCCACCCGCGAGATCGGCGAGATGATCAAGGCGATCCAGAAGGACACTACGGCCGCGGTACGGGCCATGAACGAAGGGGTCCAGGAGGTCGAACACGGCGTGGCCTGTTCGCACAAATCGGGGCAAGCACTGGAGGGCATCATGAGCCGGGTGAACCAGATGACCATGCAGATCGAACAGATCGCTACCGCAGCCCAGGAACAGACCGCGACCACCGACGAGGTGACCAGCAATATACACCAGGTCACGGGCATCGTGCAGCACTCGGCCCGCGGCGCTGAGGAGACGGCGGCTGCCGCATCGCAGCTTTCCGAACAGGCCCAGCACCTGCAGAACCTGGTGGCGAAATTCAAGGTCGCCTGAGTGGCCTGCCGACTGCGGTAGGCTGAAAACGAAAAAAGGCGCCTGATAACGAAACCAGGCGCCCGAAGCATAAAGCAAAAGAGCCTTCCGGCATCAACCGGAAGGCTCTTTTTGTATGGTGGCGGTGCAGGGACTTGAACCCCGGACAACACGGATATGAGCCGTGTGCTCTAACCAGCTGAGCTACACCGCCAAGCTCTTTATTGTAATGATGTCAAATACCTACTGCTCACTCAGCGACTCTTGTGCGCCGCCTCAAGAGACACCCTTTATATTCTAGAGCGCCTTCTTTGTCAATAAAAAACTCTGCTAAAAGTTTTTCATCTGTCACAGCGGCAAAGATCGATGCAAACTACTTCACGATATCCAGAAGCTCGACTTCGAATACCAGTGTCGCGTTTGCCGGAACCGGCCCGGAACCGCGCTCACCGTAGGCAAGGTCGGGAGGACAGACAAGCTGAGCCTTGCCGCCAACCTTCATCTTCTGGACCCCTTCGGTCCAGCACTTGACCACCTGGTTCAGCGGGAACTCGGCCGGACGGCCGGAGGTGTAGGAGCTGTCGAATTCCTTGCCGTCAACGAAGGTGCCGCGGTAGTTCACCTTCACCTTATCGGTGGCAGTCGGGCTGGCACCGGTTCCTTCCTTGAGAGAGCGGTAGATGAGGCCGGAAGGAGTCTTGACGGCGCCCTGCTCCTTGGCGGCCTTGTCGACGAAATCCTTTGTTTTGGCGGTAAGCTTCTCCCCCTGGGCGGTGCGGCGCGCCGTCACCAGCTGCTGGATCTTCGTCTTGTATGACTCGGCGTCGAAAGTCGGGGTTTTGCCGCTGGCACCATCCTTCAGACCTTTCAGCACCTGGTCGATCTCATCCTGGGACATGTCGAACACGGCCAGGTTGCGGGACATTATCTGCCCGATGGCATAGAAGGTCTTCTGATCTTCTGCTTTGTTCTCGTCGGCGGCATAGGCCGGAAGTGCGAAAAGCGCTACCAATGCAACAATCAAAAGTCTGCTCATGTTACTCCTCCTGTGGTTGTTTTTCGAAGGTTCAAATATACCAACTATCGTGCGGAGTGCATCCTTTTGTTCAGCCGAACAGCCAAACGAAAAACAGCACCTCTCTGGAGGTGCTGTTTTTTGATACTGTACTACGTGCCTTACTTCTTTGCCTTGGGTGCGGCCTTCGGAGCCTTAGCGGCCTTCGGTGCCTTGGGCGCCTTGGCGGTCTTTGCGGCAGCCGGTGCTTTGGCCGGTTTGGCTGCGACGGCTGCTTTGGCTGCCTTCACCGGTTTGGCTGCGCCCTCTTTCTTGGCCTCGATGTTGGCCATGCGTACTTCACGGGCCTTGGCAAGGTTGTCGGCGAGACCGCGGTCCTGGGCCATCTTGCGACGCGCCTCGGAGTAGCTCTTCGCGGACAGCGCCTGCTTGCTGGAGATGCCGTACTGCTTCTTGTAGGCGCCCGGCTTCATCCCGTGAGCGGTGCTCAGGTGACGGGCCAGGGTCTTGAAGCCCCCCTTGCCGCAGATGAGACACACTACTTCATTCTTCTTGAAAGCCTCTTTGACAGAAACAGAAGGACGCGCCTCCTCTACTCCTTCGATAGCCTGTCCGGCCTCGAGGTTTTTAAGTGCTGCGTGAACCTTGGCTATTTCCGCAAGAAGCTCGTCCGACGTCATCGGCGTGCTGGAGGCGTGCGATGAGACGAGTTGTGCGGCTATTTCTACTAATGTCGCCATTAATCATCCTCCTCGGTAATATGATTGAGTGATTAATAGCAGAGACAAAAATATTGTCAATAATAAAGTATGAATAATGAGCCGCTAACTCAGTAATTTTGTAAAATAACCATGAGCAGCACCGACTGAGATCGATTTTAATGATGGGTGTGAGCCCCGGCAGACTGATTGTAGGCCGGCGACAGGAGCGGAATGATCGACGCCGCTGCTGTATGAACCATATAGGAGGGTGTGTGGGATCACTACTTATTGCGAATGCACGTATACGAAAAAGATCAGCGGGCGTAAAAAGCAGCACGCCCCGCACCTAGAAGCGCAGTGTCCTCGTTGAGAATGACGTACACCGGAATGGACTGCACCAGCGGGCTCAGCCTCCCCTTCGCGGTGAAGGCGACCATGAAGGTGGCCCCCCTGAGCAGGTCCAGGATCTTCGGTGCGATGCCCCCCCCCAGATAGACCCCGCCGGTGGCAAGAAATCTGAGGGCCGCGTTGCCCGCCTCGGCACCGTACACGGCGATGAACATGTCCACGGCCTTGACGCACATGGGACAGCTCCCCTTGAGGGCCGCCCTGGTGATGACCGCGGGCGGGTCCAGGGTCGCCATGGCCTGAACCACTGCGGCCTGCTCGTTGTAGTAACGCTTGTCGCGCAGGAAACGGTAGATGTCGTGCAAGCCCGGCCCGGAGAGCACCCGCTCGTAACTGACCCTGCCGTGTTTCGCCTGCAGGTACAGCAGCAACTCCGTTTCCAGGTCGTTGCGCGCCGCGAAATCGGCATGGCCTGCCTCGGAGGGGAGCGGGCGATGGGTGTCGCCGTCCCAGTAGGCTAGGGATTCCCCCAAACCGGTCCCGGCGGAGACGACGGCGATGGTCCCCTGCGGGTTGACGTTGCCTGCGTTGAGGGTGAAGAGATCCTGCTGCTTCAGGGCGGCGATCCCGTAGGTGTTGGCTTCCAGGTCGTTGATGAGGCGCACCTCGGGGATGCCGAGGGTTTGGGCGAGTTCGGAGCTCTCGATGGTCCAGGGGAGATTTGGGGTGCGGACGCGCCCTTCGATGATGGGGCCGGCGATGCCGAGGCAGGCCCGCTCGGCGACGATGCCGTGCTGCAGGGCGAAATGGCGCAGGATGTCGACGAGGCTGCCATGTGCGGCACTTTTGTACTGCCCCTGGGCCAGCACGGTGAGTCCCGCCGGATCAGCATCGAAATACGCGAGCCGCGTCGTGGTACCGCCTACGTCTCCTGCCAGGATCAGCATACCGCCTCCTTCCGGTTGGGAACCGGCACGTCTGAGGATACATCGGGCATAACGGGACCCAAGGGGGACAGGCTCCACAGGTGCCTGTCCCCCTTTTCGCACTGTACCTATCCCTACGGCAACTTTACACCGCAGGCATAAGGGGACAGGCACCTGGCGGAGCCAGCCCCCTCCCCTCGCGCTACTTGACGCCGGAGGCTTCGCTCCTCACGGATTTGGCCACCTCGGCGCTCACCGCAGCCAGGGCCCGGCTGAGGGCGGCGGTGACGGCGTCGTAATCGGAGCCGGCCACCTTCTCCCGAACCTCTATCCGCCCTTCCCTTCTGGCGTTCGCCGCTCCGCGCACGACCCAACCCGCCTCAACGACGACGCTATCTCCCGGGATCGCTTCCAGGCGCACGATATCAACCAGCACGCGGTACCGGGCGGCGGCGCCGGAGACCTGGTCGTAGGTAAAGACCCGGCCGGAACCGAGCAGGGGGGCGAGATCCTGGGCCAGCAGCCGGGGAATCTCGTTTTTCAGCGGCTCGGCCCAGCGGTGCTGTTCCAGGACGTCAACGCGGTTGGGGGTGAGGCGCACCACCAGTTGCGGCCTGTTCACCAGTTCGGGGATGGTGACCGGCCCGACCGCTACGGAACTGGAGAAGGCCTGCTGCACGGCGCCGGCAGGCAAGGCGGGCGTAAGGGTGTAATAGGTGACCCGGGGCGACCTGCTGCACGCGGAGCAAAAGAGCACGACGGCGACGATTCCCAAGGCGGCGATTGTCCTTAGCATGGCTACTTATCCTCCTTCTTGCCGCGGATCAGCGCTTCGGGGTGCTGTTCGAGATAATCCCCGAGCACCCTGAGCGACTGTGCGGCCCGGGAGACCTCGCGCATGGTGTCGCGCAGATCGACCTGAACCGGCGCATCGGCGGAGAGGACGCTGTTGGCGCCTCCCAGCGTGCTTCTCGCCTCAGTGAGGGTCTTTCTGACATCCTCGAGGGTGCTCCGGGTGTCGGTGAGCACAGATTTCGCCTCGGGGACAAGGGAGTGGTCCATGTTCTTCAGCAACTTGTCCGCGCTCTTCAGGGTGTCGTCCAGGGTGCGGATGGTGTGGCCGGCATCCCCCGCCAGCTTCTCCAGCGGTAGTTTCTCGATCTTCTGAACGATCTCAATCAGGTTCTTCTGCAACTTCTCCATGGAACCGGGCACCGTCGGGAAGCGCGGCGGATCCGTGCTCCAGTCGATTTTCGCGCTGCGCGCGCCGGGGACAAAATCGAGGGCGACGTAGAGCTGCCCCGTCAGCAGGCTGCCGCTCTTGATCTGGGCGCGGAAGCCGTGCGCCACCAGGTCGTCGAGCAGCCTGCGCGTCTGCGCGCTCCCGGTGGGGGGAAGCTTGCCGTCTTTACCCTGGTGCACCTGGGAGAGCAGGTGCTCGGGGTAGAACTGGATCTCGACCGGTACGGAGAAGTCGGCGCGCGAGGGGGCGAGCGCCACGTCGATGTTGGTGACCTCTCCCACGGTTACGCCGCGCAGATCGACCGGTGCGCCCACGGCAAGGCCGCGCACCGATTCGGTGAAGACGAGTTTGAATTTCTGCGAGGGGGCGGAATTCTTGAGCGCCTCGTCGCGAGTGGCGTAGAGGGTGAAGGCGGTGTTGGCCGGGACCACCGGGGCCTGGGTAACGTTGGCGCCCTGTTCGAACGAGATGCCGCCGAGAAGGACAGCCAGCATCGACTCGGTGTTGAGCTTCACCCCGCCGGGCGAGACGGTAAGGTCCACGCCGCTGGCGTGCCAGAAGTAGGTGCCGGTGGTGACGAAGCGCTCGTAAGGCGAGCGGATGAAAACCCGGACCGAAACCCCTTTGCCATTGCTGTCCATGTCCGTTGAGATCACCTGCCCCACCTGCATGCGCCTATAGAAGACCGGCGAACCGGTGTACAGCGAGCCGACGTCATCGGTGTGCAATACGAATTGGCGCCCCGGGACGTCCATGGAAACCGCGGGCGGGGACTCGAGCCCGACGAACTGGTCGCCCGGCTCGGCCGAGGTGCCCGCCTCGACACCGATATAGGAGCCGCCCAAAAGGGTAGTCAAACCGGTGACGTTGCCGCCGGAAATCCGGGCGCGCACCACCCAGAAGCGGGTGTCCTTGACCATAAGCCCCTTGGCGTCCTTGCCGACCTCCGCGGTCACGACGACATGGGAGCGGTCGCTGGAGATGGCGATGGATTTCACCTCGCCGATCATCACGTCCTTGTACCTCAGCTTGGTCTTGCCTGCCTCCAACCCTTCACCGGTCTTGAAGGAAATGGTGATGGTCTCGCCGCGGTCGATCCAGGCCTTGGCTGCGATGGAAAGGCCGATGATGGCGGCCACGATGGGGATGATCCATACCAGTTGGATGGAGAAGCGGCGCCTGGGTTCGCTGACCGCTTCCGGCACGTCCTGCATATCGTCTTGTCTGTCAGTCATGAAACTCCTCTTTCTGCAGCGGGTCCCAGATCAGGCGCGGGTCGAATTCCATGGTCGCGAACATGGTGAGCACCACCACCGCGCCGAAGGCTACCGCAGCGGGCCCGGCCTTGACCGTGGCCATGGATCCCAGCTGCACCAGCGCGGCCAAAAGGGTTACCACGTAGATATCGAGCATGGACCAGCGCCCCACCGCCTCCACCAGCCGGTACAGGCGGGTGCGCTGGCGCGGGTTCCAGGTCGAGCGACGCTGCACGGAAATGAGCAGCAGGGTCAGTGAAAAAAGCTTGAGCAGCGGGATGGCCACGCTCGCTATGAAGACGATGACCGCGATCATCCAGGAGCCGGTTTTCCAAAGGTGCACAACCCCGCTTACGATGGTGTCCCTGCGGTAGCTGATCAGGGAGCCGGTCTCCATCATGATCAGGACGTTGGCCGGAATGTAGAGGATGTACGAGGCGATCACCAGGGCCCAGCAGCGCTGCACGCTCCCCGGCCTGCGGAAATGCAGCCGGGCGCCGCAGCGCGGGCAGTGCGCGACCGACGCCTCCGGGACGCGCCGCGAGACCAGTTGGCATACATGGCAGGCACAAAGCCCACGCGCCGCCGCAATGGGGCCTCCCGCGGTCACGGCGACACCTGGTCGTTCCACTTCGCGTCCAGCTGCGACCAGACGTCGCGGGCGTTGAAGGAAGCGGCCGCGGCGGCGAGGAGCAGGGTGAGTACGGCGAAGGACCACAGCGCCATGCCGGGAATGACGCGAAAGTTGTTGGTGAGCTTCACCAGCGAGACCAGCACCCCCAGCATGAGCACCTCGACCATGCACCAGGGCTCGATGAACTGGAGCACGCGCATGAACAGCGGGTAGCTCGGCGGGACCTTGCCCAGCTTGAGCGGCAACAGGAGATAGGTGATCGAGAGAAGCTCCACGGCGGGAGCGACCATCGCGGTCAGGAACACGAGCAAAGAGATGGTCATCATCCCCTGGTTCCACAGGGATAGGACGGCCTCGAACAGGGTGATGGCGCTGCGGTCCCCCTGCACCTCGATACTGAAGATGGGGAACACGTTGGCGCCCAGGAAAACCATGGCCGCGGCCAGGGTATAGGCGAGGGTGCGATCGACGCTGTCGGTGGCATTGCGGTACAAGACGGCGCCGCAGCGCGGACAACTGGCATAGCAGCCGGGGTTCAACTGTATGTCGCGCTGCAACAGGTCACAGTCGTGGCAGGCGATGAGCTGTGCGGTTCGATCGGGCATCAGGAGAAGAGCTCCCTGTGACGTAAAGGGGATGCTAGATGCATGTAAAGGGGGACAGGCACCTGGCGGAGCCGGTCCCCGTTCTGTCATTAGGGGAAGAGCTCACAAGTAAAAGGGGGACAGGCACCTGGCGGAGCCAGTCCCCTCAAAAGATACCACATTTATTGACCGAAAACTGAATCAGCCGCTCAGGAAGTCTCCCAAGCGGCTGATTGAAATGGTCGGTGCGACTGGATTCGAACCAGCGACCACTAGACCCCCAGTCTAGTGCGCTACCAGGCTGCGCTACGCACCGATTAAACCTGATAATTACAACTGATCCCTCAAACTGGTCAGTTCCAGCTTCACATCATGAAGCAGTGTTGCCAATGCTTCGCCGGAAAGGTCGGTTTTTCGGTACTTTTTCTTCCCTTCCAGACGCTGCCTCGCTCCCTCGATGGTGAGCTTTTCCACGTACAGAAGTTCTTTGATTTCCGCGACCAGCTCCACATCCTTCCTGGTGTAGAGCCTCTGGCCGGTGCTGCTTTTCTTGGGTGCCAGCGAGGAAAACTCGGTCTCCCAGAAGCGCAGCACCGAGGTGGGGAGTCCCGTCAGGGCGGAAACCTCGCCGATCCTCAGGTAATGCTTGTCCGGGATCCCGGTAATCATGATTACTGGCTGTTGATGGCGCTCTTGAGAACCTGGCTCGGCTTGAAGGTGAGGATCTTGCGAGCTACGATGGTGATCTCCTCGCCGGTCTGCGGGTTCCTGCCGCGACGGTCGGACTTCTCTTTCACTACGAAGTTGCCGAAGCCGGCAATCTTGATTTTGTCGCCTTCTTCAAGAGTGGACTTAATCAGGTCGAAGACCGTCTCAACGAGCTCGGCGGATTCTTTCTTGGAGAAACCGACCTTCTCATAAATTTTTTCTACGATGTCCGCTTTGGTCATAATCCCCTCAACAGGTGAAGCATTTCAGTGTGTTCTCAACAGCGGCTTAATCTAATACCATAGCGTTTTCGATTTCGCAACCGTTTTTATCTGAACGAAACATTTAATTTTTTCTGTAGTGCATCGATGACCCTTTGGTGCAGGCGGGTCACTTCGTCGTCGGTCAGGGTCCGCTCCTTGGAGCCGTAACGGACGCGAACGGCGACACTCTTTTCATGAGACGCTATGTTGCCGCCCATGTAAAGGTCGAAGATTTCGACCCCTTCCAGCTCGGGCGCCTTGACGCCGTTGACGCAGGCAACCACGTCGGCGACCGGCAATTCCCTGGGGAGCAGCATGGCGATGTCGCGGAAGGTGGAAGGGAAGCGCGACGGCACCTGGGCGGCACCCTGCTTCTTGCGGCTGGCAAGGAGCGCCTCGAAGTTGAGCTCGAGGTAGTACAGCGGCGTCGCGATGCCGTAGTTCTCCTGCACCGTGGGGTGCAGCTCGCCCAGGGAGCCCAGCACCTTCTTTCCGCTCAGGATGCGGCAGGCCTTGCCCGGGTGGTAGTACGGATCGAGTTCGTCGGTGCTGAAGTTGACGCCACCGACGTTCAGTTCGGCGAGGATGTTTTCCGCGATCCCCTTCACGTCGAAGAAGTCGATCTCGTCCTTGCCCTGGTTCCACCCCTCCAGCTCGCGCCGGCCGGTGAGGAGCGCGGAGACGTAGAGGGGCTCCTGCGGCAGTTCCTCCCCTTCAACGGGGAGGTAGATGCGCCGCATCTCGAAGATGCGCAGGTTCATGGTACGGAAGCTGACGTTCTTCACCGCCGTATCCAGAAGCCCGGGGAGCATGGTGGTGCGCATCACCGAGAGCTCGTCCGAGATCGGGTTCAGGAGCACCATGCCGTTACTGCGCAGGTCCTCCTGCGACAGGAGTATCTTTTCGCAGGACGAAGGGGCCACGAAGCTGTAGTTGATCACCTCGTTGAGCCCGTGGGCGACCAGGAGGTCCTTCACCCTGGCGGCGAGCCGCTGGGCGTCGGAGGGAAGATCGGAGAACACGGAGGCCTGCGGCAGGGTCGCCGGGACCTTCTCGAATCCGTTCACGCGCACCACTTCCTCGACCAGGTCGATCTCGCGCTCCAGGTCGACCCGGAACAGCGGCACCTTGACCAGGAAGACGCCCGGTTCGGTGACGGTCACCTCGAACTCGAGACGGCGGAAGATATCCTGCACCTCATCCGCCGTGAGGGAGAGACCGGACACGGCGTTGATGCGGGCAAGACGGGCGCTGATCACGCGCGGCTCGACCGGCGTCGGGTAGACGTCGATGACGCCCCTGGCCACCTTGCCGCCGGAAAGCTCGGCGATCAGCTGCGCGGCACGGTCAAGAGCGCGGGTGAGGCCGGCGATATCGGCGCCGCGCTCGAAGCGGTGCGAGGACTCGGTGTGGATGCCCAGACGCTTGGAGGTCTTGCGGATGGCCGAGGGGTTGAAGTAGGCGCTCTCCAGGAGCACCTCGGTGGTCCCCTCCCCTATCTCGGAGTTGCCGCCGCCCATGATGCCGGCCAGGGCCACGGCCTTCTCGCCGTCGCGGATGGTGAGGTCGGTGGCGGTGAGCTCGCGCTCCTGCCCGTCCAGCGTGCCGAACTTCTCACCCTCCCCCGCCGCGGCGACCACGATCTTGCCGCCGGAGAGGAGCTTGTAGTCAAAGGCGTGCAGCGGGTGGCCGTACTCGAGGAGCACGTAGTTGGTGACGTCGACGACGTTGTTGATGGCGCGGATGCCGGCGGCCATGAGCCGGTTGACGAGCCAGGCGGGGGAATCCGCCAGGGTGCAGCCGGTAATGTGGCGCGCGGTGTAGCGCGGGCAGAGCTCGGGGGCGAGGATCTCGACGCTGGCGATCTCCGCGATGGGAGCGCCGGTCTCGTTCACCTCGAGGCCCGGGTAGTGCACCTTCTTGCCCAGTTTCGCGGCGACTTCGCGCGCGATGCCGACGACGCTCAGGCAGTCGGCGCGGTTGGGGGTCAGGCCGATCTCGAAGATGACGTCCTTGGTGCCGAGCGCGTCGAAGAGCGGCGTGCCGAGCTGATACTCCTGGGGCAGGATCATGATGCCGGAGGATTCGGCGGAAAGGGCCAGTTCCTTCTCGGAGCAGAGCATGCCGCAGGATTCTTCGCCGCGGATCTTGGAGCGCTTGATCTTGAAGTCGCCGGGGAGGGTCGCGCCGATCTGGGCCAGGGCGACCTTGTCGCCGGCCTTGAAGTTCTGCGCGCCGCAGACCACGTCGAGGATCTCCTTGCCGTTGTCGACCTTGCACAGGGAGAGCTTGTCGGCGTTGGGGTGCTGGTTCTTCTCCACCACCTGGGCCACGACCACGTCGTCCATGCCGCCGCCCACTTCTTCCATACGCTCGACTTCGAGGCCGAGCATGGTGAGCAGGTGCGACAGTTCCGCAGGGGGGAGGTCGCAGTCGACGAATTCCTTGAGCCAGTTGTAGGTAACTATCATGTCTTTGCCATCCGTTTGAGAGTCAAAGGCTTCGCACACGGATTTAACGGATACATTACGGAAAACTTCAGACCAAAGCTTGATCCGTCTCTATCCGTGACGTTTTGGCTGTTTCCGTGTGCGAGCTTTTGACTATGATTTTAGAACTGCTTCAGTAACCTGAGGTCGTTCTCGAACAAGAGCCTCATGTCGGCGATGCCTTCGCACACGGATTTAACGGATACATTACGGAAAACTTCAGATCAAAGCTTGATCCGTCTCTATCCGTGACGTTTTAGCTGTTTCCGTGTGCGAGCTTTTGACTTTGATTTTAGAACTGCTTCAGGAACCTGAGGTCGTTCTCGAACAAGAGCCTCATGTCGGCGATGCCGTATTTCAGCATCGCGATCCTCTCGATCCCCATGCCGAAGGCAAACCCGGTGTACTTCTCCGAGTCGTAACCCACGTGACGGTAGACCTCGGGATCGACCATGCCGGAACCAAGGATCTCGAGCCAGCCGGTCTCCTTGCAGACCCGGCACCCCTTGCCGCGGCAGATGACGCAGGCGATGTCCACCTCGGCGGACGGTTCGGTGAACGGGAAGAAGGAAGGACGCAGCCTGACGCCGATGTCCTTGCCGAAGAGCTGGCTGATGAACAGGGTCAGAATCCCCTTCAGGTCGGCGAAGGTGATCCCCTTGTCGACCATGAGCCCTTCGATCTGGTGGAACATGGGCGAATGGGTGGCGTCGGAGTCGCAGCGGTACACGGTGCCCGGCGCGATGATGCGCACCGGCGGCGGCTGCTTCAGCATGGTGCGGATCTGCACCGGAGAGGTGTGGGTACGCAAAAGCACGCTCTCGCCGAAGTAGAAGGTGTCCTGCATGTCGCGCGCAGGATGGTCCTTCGGGAGGTTCAGCGCCTCGAAGTTGTAGAAGTCGAGCTCGATTTCGGGACCTTCGGCTACGGCAAAGCCGAGAGCGGCGAAGATGGAGCAGATCTCCTCGGTCACCAGGGTGATCGGATGCTTGGAGCCCAGGGGACGCTTGCGGCCCGGAAGGGTCACGTCGATCTTCTCGGCGGCGAGGCGCTGCGCCTTGACGGCGGCGCGGATCTCGGCGCCACGCGCGTCCAGGGTTTCCTCGAGCTTCGCCTTGACGGTGTTCACCACCTGTCCCACCAGGGGACGCTCCTCGGGAGAGAGGGCGCCCAGCCCTTTCATGACGCCGGTGATGGCCCCTTTCTTGCCCAGGTACTTGACCCGCAGGTCCTGCAGCCCCTCTTCAGTGGAGGCCTGAGAAAGCTCGGCAAGTGCCTCTTGTAAAAGTGCTTCCAGTTGTTCCTTCATTGCAATCGCCCTATTGCGGATAAAAAAAAGAAATGGGACATCGCTATCCCATTTCTTTTTATGCCCGCGGTATGTATTAAAATTTTGCTTTGGCTGCTGCCGCGATAGCTGCGAAACCTTTGGGATCGGAAACGGCCAGGTCGGCCATCACTTTCCTGTCGATCTCGACGTTGGCGAGCTTGAGACCGTGGATCAGTTTGCTGTAGGAAAGGCCGTTGATCCTTGCCGCTGCGTTGATCCTGGTGATCCAGAGAGCCCTGAAGTCCCTCTTCTTCACCCTTCTGTCCCTGAACGCGTAGTTCAGTGCACGATCCACAGCTTCGGTGGCGCTCCTGAACAATTTGCTCCTTGCGCCGCGGTAGCCCTTGGCAAGTTTCAATACCTTGTTTCTTCTCTGTCTCGCTTTAAAACCGCGCTTTACTCTTGGCATACGAACTCCTTCTGGTTTTTAAATTAGCCGGATCCGTAAGGGGAGACGTTTCCTCACGGTTCTCGGACTTGGTAAACCCAGGGGCTAGGGACCAGGGGCTAGGGGCTGGTCAAATTTCACCATCCGTAGCGCCTCGTTCCGCTCCCGAGTCATTCGCGTATTTAAGTCTCCGGCTCCAGTTCCTGGTTTCTAGGTTTAGCTAGCCCCTAGTCCCTAGACCCTAGTCCCTGCTTTTCAACCCTTGGTTACTTGTAGGGGATGAGGCAGCAGATGTTCTTGTGGTCGGAAGCTGCAACGATGCCGCCCTTGCGGAGGTTGCGCTTGGTCTTCCTGGTCTTGGAGGTCAGGATGTGGCTGGTGAAGGCGTGAGCCATCTTGATTTTGCCTGTGCCGGTCTTGCTGAAACGCTTGGCGGCGCCCCTATGGGTCTTCATTTTAGGCATTGTTTTACTACTCCTTTGTTGGTGGTGTTTATTTTTTTACTTTCGGGGCGACGATCATGAACATGCTGCGCCCTTCCATCTTCTGCCTTACTTCGACAATGCCGATGTCGGCAAGTTCAGCAGCGACTTTTTCCAGTGCGGCCATGCCGAGCTCCTGGTGGGTGATTTCGCGCCCACGGAAGACGACGGTGATCTTCGCCTTGTTCCCCTCTTCCAGGAAGCGGCGTACGTGCTTCACCTTGAATTCGAGGTCGTGCGTATCGGTCTTGGGACGAAGCTTAACCTCTTTGAGCTCGACCTGTACCTGTTTTTTCTTCGCCTCGGCCTGCTTCTTGGCCTGCTGGTATTTGAACTTGCCGTAATCCATGATACGGCAGACAGGGGGGACGGCTGTCGGCGAAACCTCTACCAGATCCAGTTGCTGGCTCTCAGCCAACGCCAGAGCCTCGCGAAGCGGAAGAATACCAAGCTGCTCACTTTCGGCACCTACTACCCTCACCTCTTTGGCCCTGATTGTCTGATTGATGTTGACTGTAGGTTTAGCTATGACGCCACCTCCTATTTGTAGGTTTTTACTTCGTTTTCTATGAACGCGATGAACTGCTCGGGAGTCATCGCCTCGAGATTCTTGCCGTCGCGGAAGCGCGGAGCAAGCAGGCCGCCTTCGACCTCCTTGTCACCAACCACGAGCATGTACGGTATCTTCTGCAGCTGCGCCTCGCGGATCTTGAAGCCCAGCTTTTCGTTTCTGAAATCTTTCTGCACCCTGACGCCCGCAGCGCGCAGCTTGTCGAACGCAGCCTGTGCGTAAGGGATCTGGTTGTCGGTAACCGTGAGAACGGTCGCCTGAACCGGTGCCAGCCAAGTCGGGAAGTTTCCGGCGAAGTGCTCGATGAGGACACCGATGAAGCGCTCGATGGCGCCCAGGATGACCCTGTGCACCATGACGGGGCGCTTTTTCTCACCGTCCGCGTCCACGTAGGTGAGGTCGAAACGCTCCGGAAGGGTAAAATCGCACTGGATAGTAGCACATTGCCATCTTCTGTCAAGTGCGTCGCGCAGCTTGATGTCTATCTTGGGACCGTAGAAGGCGCCGTCACCCTCGTTGATTTCGTAGGGGCGACCGGAGTCCTTGAGCGCGTTCAGCAGCGCGCTGGTTGCCATCTCCCACGCCTCGTCCGAGCCGATCGACTTCTCGGGACGGGTGGAAAGCTCCATCTCGAACTCGAAGCCGAAGATCCCCATCACCTCGGTGACGAACTGGATGACGCCCTTGATCTCGGCGTCCAGCTGGTCCGGGGTGCACAGGATGTGCGCGTCGTCCTGGGTGAAGCCGCGCACGCGCAAAAGGCCGTGCAGCACCCCTGCCCTTTCGTGGCGGTGCACCGTGCCGAGCTCGAAGTAGCGCAGCGGCAGGTCGCGGTAGGAACGAAGCTGCGAGCGGTAGATCATCATGTGGGCCAGGCAGTTCATCGGCTTGACGCCGTACCCCTGCTCGTCCACGGTGGTGAAGTACATGTTCTCGCGGTAGTTCTCGTAGTGGCCGGAACGCTGCCAGAGCTCGGTCTTCAGGATCTGGGGCCCCAAAACGATGTCGTAGCCGCGCTTCAAGTGCTCTTTGCGCTCGAAGTCCTCGAGGATGGTGCGCAGCATGGCCCCTTTCGGGTGCCAGATCACCAGACCCGCGCCGACCTCGTCGTTGAAGGAGAAGAGATCGAGCTCCTTGCCGAGTTTGCGGTGGTCGCGCTTCTTCGCTTCCTCGATGCGCTCCAGGTAGGCGTCCAGTTCCTTCTTGTCGGCGAACGCGGTGCCGTAGACACGCTGGAGCATGGCGCGCTTCTCGTCGCCACGCCAGTAGGCGCCTGCGATGGAGGTCAACTTGAACGCCTTGCAGAAGGAGGTCTTGGGGAGGTGCGGACCGCGGCAGAGGTCGGCGAAGTCGCCCTGGGTGTACAGGGAGACCTGCTCGGCGCCCAGGTCCTCGATCAGCTCGACCTTGTAGTCCTCGCCCATCTTCTTGAACAGCTCGATCGCCTCGGCGCTGGAAAGCTCGGAACGCTCGATCTTCAGATCGGCCTTGGCGAGCTCGCGCATCTTGGCCTCGATCTTCTCGAGGTCTTCCGGGGTGAAGGGATGATCGACGTCGAAGTCGTAGTAGAAACCGGTCTCGATGGCAGGGCCGATGGTCACCTTGGCCTGCGGGAACAGGGCCTTGACCGCCTGCGCCATGAGGTGCGAGGTGGAGTGCCTGATGATCTCGAGCGCCTCGGGGCTCTTCTCGGTGATGATCTCAACCTTGGCGCCGTCGGCGAGCTTGGTGTTGAGATCGACCAGGGTGCCGTCGATTTTGCCGGCGATGGCAGCCTTGGCGAGACCCGCTCCGATGGAAGCGGCCAGATCGAAGATAGAGGAGCCTGCAGGCAAGGGCCTTTGGGAACCGTCCGGAAGCGTGACCTTAATCTCGTTCATGCAAGACCCCTTTTTGGAAAACTGGTTGCAAAACAGAAAGAGGCATCGAAACTCGATGCCTCCGTCGAACCTCGTACTGAAGGTCTCTTTTGATTGGTAGGCGCGGGCGGTTTCGAACCGCCGACCCCTAGCGTGTCGAGCTAGTGCTCTACCCCTGAGCTACGCGCCTGTTTTTGTTGCTGCTTCGTGGAACTCGGACTTTGTACCAATTCGCCAATTTAAAGTCAAGGCTTTTATTCGAGGCAAATGAATTTTTCTCATTGGAGAAATCGGCTAGCCGGGGAACAGCTCCGTAAGCAGCTGAAGTAGCGTCCTTGACACCTGGGCCGGATCGGCGTCGATGCAGCCGCCTTCGTGTGTGCAGGCCGGGATGGTGCCCCACTTGGCGCAGGGGGCACAGGGAAAGGTCGAGGCGAGAACGCGATGGCGCTCCCCTTTGGGAGCCCACTTGGCGGGGTCGCTCGGCCCGAATAGAGATACCGTCGCCGTTCCAAGCCCGGCTGCGATGTGCAGCAAACCGGAATCGCCGGTGACGAGAGCCATGGTTGCCTCGATAACAGCAGCGCTCTCAGTCAAAGTGGTCACCCCTGCCAGGTTGACGCCTCCGGTGGCACGGCAAATGGCGTCGGCCACGTCTTCGTCCTCTTTGCCGCCGAGTACCACCACGGCGCAGCCGGCAAGCACCAGGGAGGCGGCCAACTGCCGGTATTTCACGCCGCCCCACTCTTTGCGCGGCACGCTGGCGCCAGGGAAGATGGCGACGAAGGGGCGCCCCCCCAGTCGAGCCAGCAGTTGTGCGGCGCGCTCACGCGCTGCGGCCGGCAGCTCAAGAAACGGGACGGCGAGGTCAGCCGGCGCCTGAATGCCCAGCGGCGCCAACAGGCGGAAGAAGGAAAAGGGTTCATATTCTTTTAGATCATAGGGAACGGCATCGCTGAAGAGCCGTCGGCGCTCATTGGTGGCAAAGCCGATGGAGCGGCGGGCGCGCACCAGGCGGGAGACCAGCGCGGAGAGCCGGTACCACTGCTCGGTGTCGATGACGAGATCGTAGCGCCGCTTAAGCACCGCGCGCAGTTCGGCCGGCTCGTCGTAGCGGTGCACGGCGTGGAGTCCGGGGCAGAACTCGAAGGCGGCGGCGTTTCTGTTTTCCGCGAGGATCTCGATGCGGCAGGCGGGGTATGCCGCCTGAAGCGCGCGCAGCGTCGGGATGAGGAGGACGGCGTCGCCGATGCCGCCGGGGCGGATGATGAGGGCGGAGCCGGGCGCGACGTTGTTGTCCGCCTTCTTACGCCGCGGGAAAAGCCGGACGAGGAGCGGACCGGTAAGTGCATCTATGCGCTTCAAACGGTTTGCCTGCAAGGTGAGTACTCCATCAGGGGACTTCCGGCATCAGAAAACCGGCCTTTATTACATATAAAAAAAAGGAGTCCTTGGCAATCAAGAAAGGCTCCCCCTCTTTCCGTTTCTAAGTCAGAAGCAGTTACGCAAAGACACGAAGTATTCGCGAAGCACGCAAAGGAAAGGCCTTTTGAATTTACGTCCAAAAGGCATTCTTCCCGTTCTTCGCGGATTCTCGGCGTTCTTTGCGTAACCGCTGTTGTCTATCATACAAAGTCAGAATCAGTTACGCGACGCTCCCCCGACAACAAACTACCGCCCCGGAAGCTCCAGCTCCTTCATCTTCCTGTATAAGGTGTTCCGCGCGATCCCTAATGCCTTGGCGGCATCGGTGATGTTGCCGTCGTATTGGGCCAAGGCTTCCTTGATGGTCTCGGCCTCGGAGTCCTTCAAGGCGCACAGCGGCGGAACGATCTTCTTCCTGCGCATCACGGTGAGCAGATTGGACTGGGCCTGGCGCAGGGAGGTGAGCATACCGGTCAGTTCGTCGGCACCCAACCGGTCCAGGCATTCGCAGCTGCGACACTGCTCGACGAGGTCGCCTCCCGCCGAAAAGGACTCGGGATCGGCGACTCGCGGCGCCGGCTGCACGACGGAACGCACAGGCGCGGAAGGGCCGGCCAGAAAGGTCCCCCCCAGGTGTTCGGGAAGGATGGTGTCGCCGTTACAGATCACCACCGCCCGCCGCATCACGTTGGCGAGTTCGCGAATGTTGCCCGGCCAGTTGTACCCCTGCAGCAGCCGCACGGTGCCGGGAGAAAGCCTCAGGTCCCGGTTCAACTGCTGCACGAAGTGCTCTGCCAGAAGCGGGATATCCTCGTAGCGCTCGGCAAGAGACGGGATCTCCAGGCGCACGACGTTGAGCCGGTAAAAGAGGTCTTCGCGGAAGGTCTTCTCCTTGATGGCCTGCTCCAGGTCGACGTTGGTGGCGGCGATCACCCTGACGTCGGTCTTGATGGGACGCTCCCCCCCTACCCTCATGAACTCGCCGGTTTCGAGCACCCGCAACAGTTTCACCTGGATCTGGGGCGTGGCGTCGCCGATCTCGTCCAAGAGAAGGGTGCCGTTGTTGGCCAGCTCAAAGATGCCGCGCCGGGTCTGGTTGGCGCCGGTGAAGGCACCCTTTTCGTGCCCGAACAGTTCGCTTTCGAGCAGATTCTCCGGGAGCGCGCCGCAGTTGACCGGAATGAAGGGCTGGCCGGCGCGGGCGGAGGCGGCGTGGATGAAACGCGCCAGCACTTCCTTGCCGGTGCCGGTCTTCCCCTGGATCAGGACGGAGATATCCTTGCCGGCCACCTTGTAGGCGAGCGACACCATCCTCTTCATCGGGGGCGACACGCCGACCCGGAAACCGACCCCCTGGGCCACCGCTGCCCACTCGTCGGGGACGGCACTCCCCCTGCCGTGCACGGCACCGGCGCCTGCGGCACGCTCGATCATTTGCTCGATCTGGTCGATGTCGTCGAAGGGCTTTTCCAGGTACTCGTAGGCACCCAGCTGCATGGCGGTGACCGCGGTCTTGACCGTCGAGTAGCCGGTCATGATGATCACCTCGCAGGAGGGCTGCCTCGACTTGATGATCTCGAGGAGCGTGATGCCGTCGGTGTCGGGAAGTTTCAGGTCGACCAGGGCGACGGCAAAACGTCCCGCCTCCAGCGCGGCCAGGGCCTCGGGCTCGTTGGCCGCGGTGACCACCTGGTACCCCCTGCGCGTCAGCAGGCGGCGGAAAAAGGTGCACACGTCCCTCTCGTCATCGATTATCAGTATTTGCATTTGAGATTCTGTCACGGCGTGCTCCCAACTATTGGTCGTTGCTTTCATCTACCGGCAGGACGAGGCTGAAACAGCTCCCCTGCCCCAAGGTGCTTTCCACCTCGATGTTGCCGTGGTGCGATTCGGCGATGCCCAGGCTGACCGAGAGACCGAGGCCGGTCCCCTTGCTGGCCTCCTTGCTCGTGTAAAACGGGGTGAATATCTTGGAAACGTTCTCGGGCGCGATGCCGATGCCGTTGTCGGAAACGCTGAGGACGGCCAAGCGCTGCTTCCCGTCCACCCGCAGCGAGGTGGAAACCTCGATCACCTTCTCCTTGCCGTCCACCTCGGTGAGCGCGTCGCGCGCGTTGATCAGGAAGTTGGTCAGCACCTGCTGGATCTGCGGCCCGTTGGCGTTGATCTTGGGGAGGTCGCGGTCGAAGTGCTCGAAGATGGCGATCTGGCTGCGGTTGATCTGGTACTGGATCATGTCCAGCACCCGCTCCGCCTCGGCGTTCAGGTCGATCGGCGAGAACGGGGCCTGGTCCTGGCGCGAGAAGGTCAGCAGGTTCTGGATGATGCGCTTGCAGCGCAGACCGCAGTTGATGATGTCGGAAAGCGCCTCGCCGCGCTCGGAATCCTCCTCCCCCTGCAGGTCGCGGGCGAGCATCTGCGCGGTCCCGATGATCACCGTCATGGGGCTGTTCAGCTCGTGGGCGACGCCGGCCGCCATCACACCCAGCGCCACCATCTTGGCGGACTGCACCAGCTGCGCCTCCATCTTCAGCTTCTTGGTCACGTCCTTCATGATGATGGTGACCGCGGCGAGCTGCTTCTCCTCGTTGAACACGGGGTAGTAGGAGAGCTCGAGGAATTCACCCTCCGGGGTGTTCCACTGTTGGAACACCGGCTTTCCGGTCTCCTTGATCTCCTGGATGGGGCAGTTCTGGCAGGGCTCGGTCCCGCCCCTCAGTTTGGCGAAGCACTTGTTGCTGATGGCCTGGTTGAAGGCGTTGCTCATGCCCGGGGGGAGCTGGCCGTTGTGCAGCAGCACGTTGTAATCGGTATCGATGAGGAAGATGGGATCGGTGACGGCGCGGAAGGTCGCTTCCCATTCCTTCTTGGCGCGGGAGACCTGCTTGTACAGCCGCGCGTTCTGCATGCTGATGGCGAGCTGGTCGGCCAGGTGCTGCACGAAGTTCAGTTCGGCACGGGCGTAGGCCGCGTCGATGGTGCTCCCCAGGAGCAAAAGGCCCGTAACCGATGAACGTTCAAACAGCGGGGCCGCGGCGAGGGAGCGCAGCGGCTCGGTGTGTTTCCTGGTCACCTGGGCCAGGCAGAGCGGGTCCAGCATCGGGTTGTAGCTGGTCGCCCCCTTGTCCCTGAATGCGTTCCAGAGGATGGACTGCTTCGGAATATAGCCTTGATCGCTGAAGTCGCGCGGCGCCATGGCGATCAGCTTGAGCTTTCCCTCGGTGAGCTTCGCCAGCGCCAGGAAGTCGCAGGGGAGCGCCTCGGGGAGCTTCCGGAAGGCCCTCTCGATGATGTCGCCGATGGACATGTCGATGTTGATGTCGCGGGTCAGCTGCTGCAGTATCTCCAGGCGGCTGTTCTGCTTGAGAACGTCCTGGTTCCTCTTCTTGAGCTCGACGTAGTAGTTGAGCTTGGAGGAGTCGACACCGGTCAGCTGTTCGAGGAGTTTGCCCCTGTTTTTCACGGCGCTTCCTTTGCGGCTTAAGGCCTACATGGCGTTGCGGTAGATCTGCTCGATCTGCTCGCGGGTTGCGTAGCGCGGGTTGGTGACCAGACAGGCGTCCTTGGTGGCGTTCTCGCTCAGAAGCGGGATGAATTCCTCCTTGAGACCGAGCTCGGAGAGCCCCTTGGCGAGCCCGATGTCCTCGATCAGGCGCTGCACCGCCTCTATGGAGCGTTCGGCTGCGGCCTCGAGGGTCAGCCCGGTGATGTCTTCGCCCATGGCGACGGCGATGTCGCGGAAGCGCTCGGGGCAGGCCTGCAGGTTGAAGCGCATCACGTGCGGCAGGATGGAGGCGTTGGTTTCGCCGTGGTGCTGATCGAGCAGGCCGTCGACCTGGTGCGTCATGGCGTGGGCGGCCCCGAGGATGGCGTTGGAGAAGGCAAGACCAGCGGTCAGGCTCGCCATGGCCATGTTGGTGTTGGCCTCCATGTCGCTTCTCTCCGCGACGGCCCTTCTCAGGTTCCTGGAAATGAGCTGGATCGCCTTAAGGGCGTGGATGTCGGTAAGCGGGGTGGCGGCCAGCGAGACGTAGGACTCGATGCCGTGCGTGAGCGCATCGACCCCGGTGGCGGCAGCGAGCTTGGCGTCTTTGGTCTTGAGCAGTTCGGGATCGACGATGGCGATGTCCGGGATGAGGGAACGGGAGATGATGGACATCTTCAGCTTGCGGTCGGTGTCGACGATGATGGTGAACTGGCTCACTTCGGACCCCGCCCCTGCCGTCGAGGGTACGATCACCATCGGGGGAAGAGGGGTGGAGATCTTGTTGATTCCTTCGTAGTCCTTGAGGCGCCCGCCGTTGGAAGCGATGGTGGCGATGGCCTTGGCGACGTCGGTGGGGCTGCCGCCGCCGACCGATACGATGCCGTCGCAACCGGAGGCGAGATACTTGGCGGCCCCCTCGGTCACCTCGCAATCCTTGGGGTTGGTGGTGAGGCTGGAGAAGATGACGGTATCGAGTCCCGCGGCGCGCAGGTAGTCGACGGCGGTGTCCACCCAACCGGCGGATATGACGTCGTTGTCACTGACCAGGAATACCTTGGACACGCCAAGGCGGACGACGCTCTCTCCGATCTGGCTCAGGGAGCCCCTGCCGAAGATGATTTCCGGTGCTACGAACTTGCTGATTTCCATTGCACTTTTACTCCTGAAACTGGCTCTCCGCCGGAGAACGGCTGCGGCTCCGGACAACGTATACAGAGGCAAGATCGGTACCAAAGCCTGCCGGCTCGACAGCTGCTGCGACGGATTTCTAATGAGCTGAGCGGGTAATTCATTGAATACAAAACAATGAGACGCTTTTTTATGATGTGCGAAAAAAGACGGATCAATATGGAACAGTGCCTACTCGAAACGGCGCACAGTGTCACTATATCTAACATTCGTCACTTTTTGGAACAGAAAAATGTACTCTTTTGTGACAACGATTCATCTTGATGGCGATCAGGCGCTGAACCGACGACGGGATCAAACCGTTGCGCGATGAGAGGTTGGGCGCGGCGAGGGCATACGGGGGCGGTACGCGGCCACGGCGGGGCGCTTTACATTCTATTCAGCTGTAAACATCGAGGATGAGGAAGAAGAGGATGGGTAGCAGCGTGGAGATCCGGAGAACGGATCCGAGACGACTATCAGTTCTGTTTCGATTTTAGCTTCACGTGCGGCTTGAACTCCCAGGGGGGCTGCGGATTTTCCTGGGCCCACAGACCCATGCGGCGGGCACGGGCCATCCGCTCGATGCCCATGTAGTGGGGATGGTCGCCCCTGGTGAGGAGCCTGCGGTTGGCCCAGGCCCAGCCGTCGTTGAGCATCTCGAGGTTGATGTTGCGGCCATCCAGGTAGACCACGGCCACGGCGACCTGGGTCGGTTCGGTCTTGTAGACCAGCGTCTCGCGGATTTCGATGCGCACCGTCTGGTGCAGCACCTTCAGGGACAGGGCGCGGAAGGCATCCTCTGAGTAGGGCTGGCCCGGCTTGTACCAGCCGGTGAACTTGTCGATCTTGGCAGTCTGGGGAGCCGCGACGCCGTAGAGTCGTACCGGGATCTCGGTGCCGTAGGAATTGACGGTGAGGCGGTCGCCTTCGCTGACGCCGACCACCAGCCCTTCGATGATGTGACCCGGGTGATGGGGATCGTTCTGGGCATGGGCCGGCGCTGCCAGAAGGAGCAGAGACGACCACAGCACCAATAACCAGCCGGCTTTTTTCAACTACAGCCCCCTTGCCACCGTTACGAGTTGATTAATGAAACCGAGCGCCATGTTAGCAAAAGAGCATGGCCAAAGCAATGCTCAATAGCGTGCCTGCTGTGCAGGAAGCGGAGGAAGAACCTTGATCAGCAACTGGTAGGCCAGTATTTCAAGTGACACGATGCCGACGGCAATCATGACCTCGGCAAACGAAGGGAAATAATGCCAGCCGTTGCCGGGGTTGAAACCGATCAGATATACGTTGAAGCGGTACAACCCGCCGCCACAAAGCATCACCACGGCGGCCATGAACAAGCGGCGCGGCGAGTGCTTCCTGCCGACCCGGAAAAAGGGGATGGCGCCGATGCCCATCAAGAAGCACTCGGCGAGGAAGAAGATGGAGTAGAAATCCCCGTGAAAGACGGCGGTGACCTGGTCCCGGCGCATCACATCGCCGATGCGGATCACCAGCCAGGCCATGGTGAGCCAGGGGATGACCCGGCCCACCGCAGCCAGTTGGTCGTTGAAGAAGCCACGCTCAAGGACGAACGAGGAGAGTATGGAAACGAAGATGACGATGGCATAGCCGAAATAGATGCAGTTGATCAGGAACAGCAGGGGGAGAAACGGGCTGTGCCAGAGCGGGTGCAGCTTGGTCGAGGCGATCAGCATCAGCGAGCCGAGCGCGGACTGGTGCATGGTCGGGAGGATGATGCCGGCCACCGCGGAACAGATCAGGACCCGGTTGATGATGGTCACCAACCGCGGCGAGGCGACCGGCGTGCTCCCCTCCCCTGTCGGTTGCCAGGCGACGAGCCCTCTGCGCAACAGGGAGTTGAGCATGATGGTCCGCAGCGACGTGGGCATACCGCGCCCCATCTGGACGAGCAGGTTGGGGAGGTATTCGAGGGCGAGGGCGATCAGATAGCCGAAGAGGCAGAGCACGAGCTCGAAAAAAGCGGAGTTTGGCTGCCAGCTGGTTGCAGAGAGGAGTCCGCGGGCGTTCCAGGGGCGGCCGATCTCCACGACGATTGAGGAGGCCGCGAGGAAGGAGCCGAACAGGCTGGTGAGGATTGCCGACTTGACCAGGGTTTGATACTGGCCGCGATTGATTATATAGCTCAAAAGGGCGACGGTGTAACCGCCGCAGGTGACGGCGGTGCCGATGGCGACGTCGTAGGCAACCCAGATGCCCCAGGGGTAACCGTCGCTGAGGTTGGAGACGGCACCGATCCCCTTGGCGAAACGGACCGCGGTGAAGAACAGGCCGACGAGGGACAGAGACAGCAATACGAAAAAAGATTTCGTGAAGATATTTCCCTTGCTGCCGGGGCGTGTACTGTCAGCGATCATCTCTGTCCCTGTTGCCTTACGCTGTTGAAGCGTCGCAAGTGTACGGGGTCGAAGGGGCAACTGTCAACAGTTCCGTATACCTTAGGAAGGCAAATCCCCCCTGCCCCCCCTTTGAGAGGAACAGTTCCGCATAGCGAATCCACCCTGCACCTTTGGGCTTGTGGGGGACTGGCTCCGTCAGGTGCCTGTCCCCTTTGTGCTTCGGGAGGGTGGCTGAGCTGAAGGGAGCGTTCCGCCAAGGGGACCGGCACCTGGCGGAGCCAGTCCCCTCTGGCAAAAAAAAAGCCCCGGGGGAACCCGGGGCGAGGACAGACGTGAGGTTGTGACGGTTACGCTTCTTCGAAAAGCGCGGTCGAAAGATAGCGCTCGGCGAGGTCCGGAAGGATGACGACGATGGTCTTGCCGGCAAATTCTTCCAGGTTGGCCAGACGGACGGCGGCGGCTACGGCGGCACCACTGGAGATCCCCACCAGGAGACCTTCTTCCTTGGTCAGACGCCGTGCGAATTCGAGGGCCTCGTTGCTGTCAACCTGCTCAACACGGTCGATGACGGAAAGGTCGAGGGTTTCCGGAATGAATCCGGCACCGATACCCTGGATCTTGTGCGGGCCGGGCTTGAGCTCCTGACCGGCCAGCTTCTGGGTGATCACCGGGCTCTCTTTGGGCTCGACGGCCACAGCGATCACCGGTTTCCCTTTGGTGTGCTTGAGATACCTGGAGATGCCGGAGATGGTACCGCCGGTTCCCACGCCGGATACGATGACATCGACGGCACCGTCGGTGTCCGCCCAGATTTCGGGCCCGGTGGTCTTCTCGTGAATCGCGGGGTTAGCGGGATTCTTGAACTGCTGCGGCAGGAAGTAACGGGCAGGATCGGAAGCGGCGATCTCCTCCGCCTTGGCGACGGCACCTTTCATACCGGCAGAACCGGGGGTGAGGATCAGGTTGGCCCCCAGGGCGGCCAACACCCTGCGACGCTCGATGCTCATCGTTTCCGGCATGGTAAGGGTCAGCTTGTAGCCGCGTGCGGCGGCCACGTAAGCGAGCGCGATGCCGGTGTTGCCGCTGGTGGGCTCGACGATCTCTACCCCGGGTTTCAACACGCCACGTTCCTCGGCGTCCCAGATCATGTTGGCGCCGATACGGCACTTGACCGAGTAGGCAGGATTGCGCCCTTCGACTTTGGCAAGGACGGTGGCCTTGGCCCCCTTGGTCACATGGTTCAGTCGCACCAACGGAGTGTTGCCAATGGACTGGGAGTTATCTTGGTAGATACGGGACATGGTGGTTGTTCTCCTTTCGGGTGGGTTGCCTTCGTTGGCTCCGCTAACTTTAACATCTGTGAAATCGTCGGCAATCTCTCAACGTTTTGGTCATTTTTATATTTCGCCTGCAACATTGTCAACTATTTTATTTGCATACTTGATCCGCACGATGTGTTTTGCCGCGAAATTGATGTTTATCCCCCTTTTCACTCACCCGTTCCCGCCTTCCGAGATCGACATGCTACGGCGAGAGAGCAGCCCTGGCATTGCCACACCGATTTATCAATAAAGCAACAGAAACACCCCTCAAAGCTCTACAGTTACACGGTAAAGAACTCACCTCAACACCTCTTGTTGCCGTTTGTTTCTGCATGAGGTCCACGCAGAAAGCATGTGACTGTCAGCGGCGCAATCCACTCAGAAAATGATCGGATTGGGGCCAAATTTGATCGAAACAAACAACACTACATGAGTGTAACAATTGTTATTTATTTCTTGACAAAATGAGTTTCAAAAACTACCCTCGCCGCAGTTCTTAGCAATAAGAGCATTGACATGTGCAGGATCGACGCGATTGCGTCGGCACACGGAGGGGATGTGGCAGCGGCGGAACAGGAATTAAGATTCGATACGAAACTCATCCACGGCGGGACGGTACCGGGACCTTCCGGGGCCACCAAGCCCCCCATCGTGCAGGCTTCCGCCTTCGCCTACCAGACCGCGGAGGAGCTGGAAGATATCTTCAGGGGGCGGGCGATCGGCCAGGTTTACACCAGGATCGGCAACCCGACCCTCGAGGGGTTGGAGAAACGCCTGGCGGTGATAGAGAACGGCATCGCGGCGGTGATCACCTCTTCGGGGATGTCCGCCATCACCACCGCCGTGATGGCCGTGGTCAGAAGCGGCGACGAGATTCTCTCCTCGTCCTCCCTCTTCGGCGGCACCTACTCGCTGTTCCACGACACGCTGGCCAATTACGGCATCAAGACCCGCTTTTTCGACCCCACCGATCTCGACGCGCTGGCAGCCGGAATCAACGAAAGCACGCGCCTCATCTTCGTCGAGACCATCGGCAACCCGAAGATGGATGTCCCCGATATCGAAGCCTTTTCCACCATCGCCAAGCGGCACGGCATCCCGCTCATGGTCGATGCGACGGTCTCCACGCCCTACCTGGCCCGGATGCGCGATCTGGGCGCGGACATCATCATCCACTCGACCAGTAAATATATCAACGGCACGGCCAACTCCATCGGCGGCGCCATCATCGACGCAGGGAGCTTCGACTGGCGCAGCGAGAAGTTCCCCCATTTCGAGCAGTACCAGCGCAAGTACCGCAACTTCGCCTTCACGGCACGGGTGCGCAAACTGATCCACAAGGATTTCGGCGCCTGCGCAGCGCCGCTCAACGCCTTCCTGTCCGGCGAAGGTCTCGAGACGCTCGCCCTCAGGATGGAGCGTCACTGCTCCAACGCTCTCGAACTGGCGCGCTTTCTCCAGTCGCACCCGAAAGTGGCCTGGGTCAACTACCCGGGGCTGCCGGACTCACCGTTCCATGAGGTGGCGGGACGGCAATTCGGCGGCCGGTTCGGCGGTCTATTAACCTTCGGGCTCGCCGACAAGCCTGCAGCCTTCCGACTGATCAACGCCCTCAAGCTCGCCAAGAACCTGGCCAATATCGGGGACACCAAGACCCTGGTCATCCACCCGGCGAGCACCATCTGCGCTGACTACACAGCGGAGGTGAAGGCACTCATGGGGGTGAGCGAGGAACTGGTCCGGGTCTCGGTCGGAATCGAGGATCCCTCCGATATCGTCGAGGATTTCCGCTCCGCCCTGGAAGGGGTTTAACACTGTTCTTTACCAATCATCTATGTTACTAAACGAGGAGCACATCTAATGAATCTGACTGTGAACGGCAAAGCTGCCACCATCGCCGAGGAGACGCCCGTCTCCATCACCCGCCTGCTCGAAGCACTCCAGGTCGAGCAGCGCGAGTACGTCACCGTCGAACTGAACGGCGACATCATGGATCGCGGCGATTTCGAGGCGACCACGGTCAAAGACGGCGACACCGTCGAATTTCTCTATTTCATGGGCGGAGGTAGATAGTGAAGCTCACCGAAGAGCAGATTAACCGCTATTCGCGGCATATCCTTCTCAAAGAGGTCGGGGGCAAGGGGCAGCTGAAGCTGTTGAACGGCCGGGTGCTGGTGATCGGCGCCGGCGGACTCGGCTCCCCCATTGCGCTTTATCTTGCCGCAGCCGGGGTCGGAACCATCGGCATCGCGGACGCCGACCAGGTCGATCTCTCCAACCTGCAGCGCCAGATCATCCACAGCACCCCCGACGTGGGCAAGGCCAAGGTGCTCTCCGCCAAGGAGAAGATGCTCGCCATCAACCCGGAACTCAACGTGGTCACCTACGAAACCTGGGTCAGCGCGGAGAACATCATGTCCATGGTCGCCGACTACGACTTCGTGATCGACGGCACCGACAATTTCGCGGCGAAGTTCCTGATCAACGACGCCTGCGTCCTGGCCGGCAAGCCCTACTCCCATGGCGGCATCCTGCAGTTCGACGGCCAGACCTTCACCGTGGCGCCGGGCGAGTCCCCCTGCTACCGTTGCATCTTCCCCGAACCGCCCCCGAAGGACGTGATCCCGACCTGCTCCCGGGCCGGCGTGATCGGCGTGCTCCCCGGCGTCATCGGCACGCTGCAGGCCACCGAGGCGATCAAGTTCCTGCTGGGCGCCGGCGACCTTTTGCACGGGCGGCTGCTCACCTACAGCGCGCTGCGCATGCGCTTCCGGGAAGTCCCCATCAGGAAAAACCCGAAATGCCCGATCTGCGGCGACCACCCGACCATCACCGAGCTGAAGGACGAGTTGGACGCCATGACCGTCTGCGACCTGGGTCACTGAGATGCTGGAGATCCCGAGGGAGATAGTTGACGCGGTGATCGCGCAGGCCCAGGACGGTTTTCCGCTGGAGGTGTGCGGCATCATGGGCGGGACGGGAAACCGCGTGGCGAGCCGTTACCCCATGACCAACACGGACGCGAGCAACGAACACTTCATGATGGATCCGAAGGAGCAGTTCGCGGTCGTGAAGGCGATGCGCGCCGCCGGGGAGGAGATGCTGGTCATCTACCACTCCCACCCGGAATCCCCCGCCCGTCCCTCGCAGGAGGACATCCGCCTCGCCCTGACCCCCAACGTGTACCACCTGATCGTGTCGCTGGAAAACCGGGAGGTGCCGGTGGCCAAGGCGTTCCGGATCAGCGCGGGCGTGGTCGAAGCTGTGGAAATCGAAACCATTTAACAGGGATAAAAGGGATACAAGGGATAACGGCAAAAGCACTTTTGGTACGGCTTTTAAACCTTAAATCGTTTAACAGGGATAAAAGGGATAAAGGGGATAACGGCAAAAGGACTTTTGGTTACGTCTTTAAACTTTAAATCTTTTAACAGGGATAAGAGGAATGAACGGGATAATGGCAAAGGTCTTGGTTTAACCCAAAGCTCTTAAGGTGTTTGGTTTTATCCCTTTTATCCTTTCTATCCCTGTGAATAAGGCTTTGTTTTTTTAAGGAGAGAACTGTGGCTGAGCAGAAAATTGACCTGAAAAACCTGAAGGCCGGCGGCTTCATCAAGGAGCGCGGCAAGGACCTGTTCACGGTACGCCTGCGCGTGCCAGGCGGCCGCCTGTCGGTGGACCGCCTGTCCAAAATCGCGGAGGTGGCACAGAAGTACGGTAAGGGCTTCGTGCACCTGTCGGTGCGCCAGTCCATCGAGCTGATCAACATCAACTTCAACGATTTCGACGCGGTGGTCGCCGAGTTGGGTGAGGAGCAGCAGAAGGTCGCCTCCTGCGGCGCCCGCGTGCGCGTCCCTACCGCCTGCGGCGGCTGCGAGTACAACCCCAACGGCCTGGTTGATACGCAGAAGTCCGCGCTGGAGGTCGACCAGAAGCTGTTCGGGACCGCAACCGGCCACCACAAGTTCAAGGTCTGCTTCGCCGGCTGTCCCTTCGACTGCCCCAAGTCCGCCATCAACGACGTCGGCTTCCAGGGCGCGGTCTGGCCCAAACTCGATGCCGACGGCTGCATCAGCTGCGGGCTGTGCGCCAAGTCCTGCACCGAGGGAGCCCTCTCCATGGGCGCCGACAAAAAACCGGTCTTCGACGCCGACAAGTGCATCTACTGCGGCGACTGCATCAAGGTCTGCCCGACTGGCGCCTGGAGCGCAGAGAAGAAGGGGTACACGGTACGTATAGGCGGCAAGTGGGGACGCAGGCCCCTGGTCGGGACCCTCTACGCCACCTTCGTCCCGGAGGAGCGCGTGGTGGACTTCATCGCTGTGGTCCTGGCTTGGTACCAGGAGAAGGCGGAGGGAGCCGGGCGGGTGCGCCTGGGGGATATCATCATCCGTGAGGGGTGGCAGTCACTGCTGGAGCGCCTGCGTGGCGACTTCCCGGAATACGTAGTGCGGGAAACCATCGCGCCGCAAATCATTCAAACCCAGCTGCCGCTTACCGGCCGGCAGGCTTAAAGCAGACAAAGAGGAACTACCATGCAAAGCATCGATCTCAGGGGGGTTAGCTGCCCCACCAACTTCGTGATGGCCAAGCTGGAGCTGGAGGATATCGAGGCGGGGACCACCGTCGAGTTTCTCCTGGACGACGGCGAACCGGTCAAGAACGTGCCCAGGAGCCTGAAGGATGAGGGGCACAAGCTGCTCGGCCTGCAGGAGCGGGAGGGGTACTACGTGCTCACGCTGGAAAAGGGCGAGGATTAGAAGGCAAATCCACCCGCAGGAGGGGGACTGGCTCCGCCAGGTGCCTGTCCCCTTGGTGTTCGAGAAACTGGCTGAGAGCTGAAAAGAGCGTTCCTCTAAAGGGACTGGCACCAACCGGAGCCAGTCCCTTCCGCCTCGCCCCGCCCTCTCCCACGGCGACGAAGCCATTCAACGGAAAAGAAAGAAATGCCAGATAAAAAACGCGTAGTAGTGGCAATGAGCGGCGGCGTCGATTCATCGGTGACCGCCGCTCTTCTCAAGGAACAGGGACACGAGGTGCTGGGTGTCTCGCTGCAGCTCTACGAGCGCCCCGAGCAGACGCCGTCCGGCGGGAAAACCTGCTGCTCCCTCACCGACGTGATGGACGCCGCCCGCGTCGCCAAGCGCCTCGGCATCCCCTTTCAGGTGGTGGACCTGCGCCGGCGCTTCCAGGAGCTCGTGATCAACGATTTCATCTCCGAGTACCAGGCGGGACGTACGCCGAACCCCTGCGCCCGCTGCAACGAGAGAATCAAGTTCGGCCTGCTGCTGGAGATGACCGCGTCCTTCGACGCCGACCTCCTCGCCACCGGCCACTACGCCCGCATCGAGGCCGACGAGACCGGTATCTACCGGCTGCGCAAGGGGCTCGATCCCCGCAAGGACCAGACCTATTTCCTGTTCGGGATGAACCAGCAGCAGCTCGCCCGCACCATCTTCCCGGTGGGACACCTGGAGAAGCCGGAGGTGCGGCAGCTGGCCGCGCGCTTCAACCTGCCGGTGGCCCAGAAGCAGGAAAGCCAGGAGATCTGCTTCATTCCGGATAACGACTACGTTCGATTCCTCGAAGAGAGCGGCGTCGCCCCGCGCGGCGGCGATTTCGTGGACCGCGCCGGCACCACCCTGGGGCACCACGACGGCATCCACCGCTATACCGTCGGGCAACGCCGCGGACTGGGCATCGCCTGGAAAGAACCTCTCTACGTGATCGGGATCGACACCGCGACGGCGCAGGTGGTGGTCGGACCGAAAGAGGACCTGCACAGAACTCACCTCTTCGCCGATCAGCTGACCTGGACCGACACGCCCATCACCGGCACGTTCCGCGGCACCTGCAGCATCCGTTACCGCCAGCAGCCGGTACCCTGCCGCGCGGAACTTTGCCCGGACGGCAGGCTCCGCGTCGACTTCGACGCCCCGCAGGCAGGTGTCACCCCCGGTCAGGCCGTGGTGCTCTACGACGGCGATTGCGTGGTTGGTGGAGGCTGGATCCTTTGAGGCGCCGCGTCGCTCAACTCAGGCGACGGAAGGACGAGGCTTTGATGACGGCGTAGACTTCGTTTCTGGCCTGTATGGCCAGGTCGTCGGCCGCCTGCACCACCACCTCGGCGATCAGCGTCTCGTGCCCGCAGCGCAGCTCCACCCCCACCTTGTTCCCCGACGGGAAGGTATCCATCACCGTGCATTTCAGAAGGTTGCGGGCACTGACCGCCTCGGGGTGCCTGGTGAACAGGATGATGTCCCTCGACGAGAGCTCGAACACCGCCATCGGTTCGTCATCCCCTGCCGAGACGAAAAGTTCCTCCATCCCCCAGCGGTACACGTACAGCCCTCCCATCTTGCGCAGCTTTTCCACCTGCAGGAGGTTGATGTAGCCCACCTGGCTCTGCCCCATCCGCTCGCGGGCCAGTTGTTCCGGCGTGGCCTGCCCGAGCACCCTCCCCCCCGCCATGGCCAGCACCTGGTCGGTCAGAAGCCGAATTTCCAACAGCGAATGTGAGATAAAAAGGTAGGGAATCCGAAACTTTTCACTGGCGCGTTTCAAGTAGTGGATGATCTGCAGCTTGAGACCGTCGTCGAGCGCGGACAGGGACTCGTCCATGAGCAAGAGGCGCGGGTTGGCCAGGATGGCCCGCCCAAGGGCGACCCTCTGTTTCTCCCCACCCGACAGCCGGTTCACCCCGCGCTGGAGCAGGCCGTCCAGCTTGAGGACCGAAACCAGGGTCGCTACATCGATCTGCCGGTGCCGGGGAGGACAGCGCCGGTAGCCGTAGAGCAGGTTCGATTCGACGCTGAGATGCGGGAACAGGCAGCTGTCCTGCAGCACGATGGCCACCCTGCGCTGCTGCGGCGGGAGGTTGATGCCGCGCTCGCTGCTGAAGAGGCGCTCGCCGTCGAGCAGGATCTCACCTTCGTCGGGCTCGATCAGCCCGGCGATGAGGCCGACCAGCGTGGATTTGCCGCTCCCGGAGACCCCGAAGACCCCTACCTGCTCTCCCGACACAGTGAAATCGGTCTTCAGTTCGAAGGCACCGGCAAAGCTCTTGGAAACGGCCATGGTCAGTTCCATCTCAGTGCCTCCCCGCCATTTTCCTGGTCAGGCTCTCGTGCACCATCAGAACCAGCACCGAGAGGGCGATGGCGACGGCGCAGAGGACGAACGCCGCCTGCTCTCCGCCGGGGGAGCCCGCGTAATCGTAAATGGCGAGCGGGATGGTGCGGGTGACGCCAGGGATGTTGCCTGCGACGATGATGGTCGCCCCGAACTCGCCCATGCTGCGGGCGAACATGAGCGACGAACCGGCAACGATGCCGGTGCGGGACAGGGGCAGGATGACGGTCACCAGCGAATCGAGGGATCCCGCCCCCAGGGTGCGCGAAGTCTGGATCAGGCGCCCGTCGATCGATTCCATGGCGAGACGGATGGAGCGCACCAACAGGGGGAAACCGACCAGGGCGGAAGCGAGCACGGCAGCCTTCCAGGTGAAGATGAGGCGTACGCCGAGGGGCGTCAACAGAGGCGCGAGCCAGCCGTTTTTGCCGAGGGCAACCAGAAGCAGGTACCCCATGACCACGGGGGGGAGCGTGAGCGGGAGGTTCACCAGGACTTCGAGGAGCACTTTCGCCCGGAACCTGAAGAAGGTCATCAGGTAGGCGTAGAGGAAACCGAAAGGGAGGCTGAGCAAGGTCGCGGTGAGGGCGACCTTGAGGGAGAGGACGATGGCATCGATATCGGGACTGCTCAGAACCGGCATGGCTCACCTCGCTGTGATGCCGTTCCGGAAGCAGGTTTTGTTCCAGATATGGTAAACGGCGCATGTAGCTGAGGTGGCGGGGTTCTGGGGGACTGAGACGGCATGGGGCAGGGAGTGGGACGGGCGGTGGGTGCTGATTTTTAGGGCAGATCTGACGAGTGGCAGGCAGTGGGTGGAGAAGGGGACTGGCTCCGCAAGGTGCCTGTCCCCTTGGTACTTGTGAAGCTGGCTGAGCTGAAGGGAGCGTTCCGCTAGAGGGACAGGCACCTGACGGAGCCAGTCCCTTCTGCCGCACGCGCCAGCACGGACTAGCCGGCGAGCTTGAACTGGCTCATGATCCGCTCCAGGTCTTTCACGCAGTCGGTAAGCTGGGCGGCTTGCCCGGCGCATTGATGCGCCCCTGCGGCGGTGCTTTGCACCAGATCGGTGATCTGCCTGATGTTGCCGCTAATCATGCCGGTGGTCGCGGTCTGCTCCTCGGCGGCTTGCGCGATCTGCACGATCTCACCGGCTACGGCGTTCACCTGGTCCAGTATCTCGCCCAGCGCGGTGCTCGACTTGGTCGCCTCGCCGGTGCCCGATTCCACTTCGTGCACCCCCTCCTCCATGGCAACCACGACTCCCTTGGTTTCCTGCTGAATGGTCTTG